>JAYGCN010000345.1:0-3408 GCA_046583315.1 Candidatus Hydrogenedentota bacterium | reverse complement strand
TATAAGAAAAACGCCTGCCACCGCGAGAAATCCGTAGGGCAACCCCGGCACTTCGCCGCTTCCACGCCAATGCAGCCCCAGCGCACGAAACCAAGCACCACGAAGGCCCCGGCCATGACGAGGCCGAAGTTGCGTTGCTCTTTTCTATCCGATGTGTCAATATCAATCATGGTTAGTCCAGCTCAAATTCGGCCATCCACTCTTCATGGTCGTCTTCCCAGGGTTTCTGATCTTCCTTCTTCAGCACGCAGGCACCGAGCACAAGATTATCCATCTGGGTGCGCATGAAGCAGGTATAGGCTTCCTCGGGCGTGCGCACAATCGGTTCCCCGCGCACGTTGAACGACGTATTGATAATCGTCGGGCACCCGGTCTTTTCGTGAAACGCTTTAATCAGGTCATAGTAGCGCGGGTTGTCGAGGCCATCGACCGTTTGGATACGCGCCGAATTATCAACGTGAGTAATCGCCGGTAAATCAGACCGAATCTGAGTGAGTTTATCGAATCCAGAGACCTGGGCTTCCTCCGAACTCAGCGCGGACAGTCGATTCGGGTTCACGTCCGCCACGACCAGCATGTAGGGACTCTCCTCATCGAGCTCGAAACAATCGGAAACGTGTTCACGCAACACGCTCGGCGCGAAGGGCCGAAACGACTCACGAAACTTGATCTTCAGATTAAGTGTCGTCTGCATGTCGCGCGATCGTGCATCGCCCAGAATGCTGCGACCGCCCAATGCGCGCGGTCCGAATTCCATCGGACCCTGAAACCAGCCCGTCACCCGTTCAGCTGCGATAAGATCGGCAACATGATCGGCTAACGCATTTTCCGGCAATCGTTCGTAGGGGATATCGTTTTCTTTGAGGTAAACTTCGATGGCTTCGTCCGAATAAAATGACCCCAAATAGCTGCCCTTCTGACGACGCAGGTCAACCACGCGCTCATTGCCCAGCATCTGGTGCCAGATAACCAGTGCGGCGCCCAACGCCGTTCCCGCATCACCCGCGGCGGGCTGAATCCATACTTTGTCGAAGGGTCCTTCACGCATCAAGCGTCCGTTGGCGACACAATTCAGCGCGACCCCGCCTGCCAGGCAAAGATTTTTCATGCCCGTCTCGTTGTGTACATGCTCAGCCATTTTAAGGATGACTTCTTCAGTCACCGCCTGCACCGAACGCGCCAGATCCATCTCGCGTTGCGTGATTTTAGACTCTGGTTTTCGGGCAGGGCCATCAAACAGCTCGGCAAAACGATCGTTCGTCATACGCTGACCCGCACAAAAATCGAAGTAATCCATATTCAGGCGATAGGACCCGTCCTCCTTGATGTCGATCAGTTTTTCCTTGATGACATCGGCGTACACGGGTTCACCATAAGGCGCGAGACCCATCAGCTTGTATTCGCCGCTATTGACCTTGAATCCTGTAAAATAAGTGAAGGCCGAATACAGAAGGCCCAGCGAATCGGGGAAATTGATTTCGTTTTGTATCTCAACCTTGTTCCCGCGACCGATGCCGAAGGTGGTCGTCTGCCATTCCCCAACGCCGTCCAACGTAATCACCGCGGCTTCCTCGAAAGGAGATGGAAAGAATGCGGAGGCGGCATGGGCCTCATGGTGCGAGGTGAACAGTACTTCCCCGTCATACCCGAGTTGCTTTCGCACCGTGCTGCGCATGGACAGCTTTTCTTTGAGCCAGGGCGGAATCTGTTGATAGAACGAACGCAACCCTTTTGGTGCTACAGCCAGAAACGTCATCAACAATCGTTCAAACTTGAGGAAAGGTTTATCGTAAAAGACCACGTAATCGCAGTCGTTGATGCCTACGCCAGCAGACTCAAGACACCACTGCGCCGCATGAACGGGAAATCGGGGATCGTGTTTTACCCGGGTGAAACGTTCCTCCTGCGCCGCCGCGACAATGGCACCATCGATCACCAGTGCCGCAGCACTATCGTGATAAAAGCCGGAGATGCCCAGGATAATCAAAATGCCGCCTTTCTTGCGTGATTCATTCTAGCGAACGCCCAACAGATTCTGACTCTCCAGAAAATCGGCAAACAGGCTTCCTTTTAACTGAGCGCCTTCCTCCGTCAAATGCACAGGATCTGAAAACAGATTCATGTCCGACGAAAACGCTTCGGCAAATTCAAACACGGGAACATTGAGCTCAGCACCAATCGTGCGCGTCACCTGATTGTGCTCCTCAATCGCGTCCACTAAAGCCGGCTGCGCCAACACTGGACCGTCAAAATTACGATTCACCTTAAACGTGGCGAGTACAGGCACAATACCTTGCTGTTTACACGTAACAATCACCGACTCGATATTTCGTTCAAAATAATCGGTCGTGTTTACCTCGAGTATACGCTCTATCGGGGTCGTCTTGAATACACCTTGGGGATACCGTCCCTTTCGATTTTGATTATAGTAGAGCCAGAATTTGTCGGTGGGAAGCATCTTCGCAAAGGTGTTACGCAACTCAAGTGGACTCGACCAGCGCCCCAAGCTGACCATCAGCATGCGCGTCAGTGTACTACGCTCAAAGACCGGTTCCGGGCGATCGAGACCGGAGGTATGTTGCAATGTGCCCGAGCGATCCCCCCGAAACGCTTTTGCAGGCCACACGATTCGTGAAATCACATCGTTCACCGCATGATAAATGATGACCATGTCGGGGTCCAGATCAAGTACGCGAAAATTCACGTTGACCAGCGTCTCCCAGGATGCCCAACCCTCAGCACCAGCGTTAATTACCCGCACATGGGTGAACCCTCGCTCATGCAATTCCCGCTCGAGCACCGCTGGATACGAATTCGATGGCACATCGACAAAACTCGTGTAGGTCGTTGATCCACCAACGCACACGATACGAAATTCATTTGGATCTTTCACCGCGGGAATAGGATCACCCCGATACCCATCGGCATTATGATAATTCTCGCCGCGTTTATAATTGGGCGAGGGGATATAACCGATATAGCGGTGGGAGAAGTACTTGCTGGCCGATTCGCCCCGCTCTTCGAATCGCTCCATGTTTTGTTTGAGTGTTCCGTAGTGCCGAAACTGATCCTGCGTCGCATGATTGACCAGCCAATACGACGCGATGAATTCCGCAATCACCAACGCGACCGCCGTCGAAATCACGAGGACCACAACATTGCCGAAAATCGATCTAAGTTTCTGTCTAACACCCACAGCCGCGGTAATCCTTTGCCTCGAACAGGCTAAAACATGGAGTATATCGGATGCTTCTACGCCTGTCAAAGTGCTGTGGAGGTTATAAACGAAACCCCTTTGACAAGGTTCCGCTGAACGTCGTAGCCCACGGAGAACTTCGTTGCTCTTTAATTCCTGGACATTCATTTTAGTCGTGTTGCCGTTGTATTATCGGCTTCGATTTTCGTGGC
>JAYGCN010000339.1:0-2957 GCA_046583315.1 Candidatus Hydrogenedentota bacterium | reverse complement strand
TTGGTGATGAAATGGGCCTCGTGGCCACCTGCCGCGAGTGCTTCGGCCAGCATGAACGCGTAATAACGTCCGCCTGAATAGGTGTCGAGCGGCATTGTCGCAACTATAGCTACCCGCATGAATTCACGTCCACACCTTTGTGAGTAATTATGAGACAAACCGAAAAACTTGGTAGGGCCTATTTATCGTCGTCGTAAATCGCAAACACCATTTGCATCACTTTGAGGGCATCTTCCGAGGTGCCGGAGGTAACTGCTTTATCGTGGTGAACACAGTCTACAAAATTTTCGATCTCAAGTTCCCAACTGGGGTCGGTATCGAAGTAGATGGTTTCTTCCGTAGGTTTCCCTGTGTTGAAACCGTCGTCGAATTGACGGCGGGCTACGGATATGGTCTCGTCGCCGTAGCTTCTGGTGGAGGAAAGAATGCCGTTCACTGAAAGTAGTCCGTCGGAGCAATAAATTTCCAGACTGAATTTGTGTTTCCATTGGGTGCTGGAGCTGTGGAGCATGGCAATGGTGCCTTTATCATCACGCAGGAGTGCGAAGGCATTGTCTTCCATGGGTATATCCCAATAGGCGGTCGTGACCATGCTTTTGATTTCGGTAAAGTCCCCCGAGAAATATCGAAAAAGGTCGAGCATGTGAATACCCTGGTCGAGCAGAATGCCGGAGCCTCCCATTGATTTATCCGAACGCCAGGTATCTTCGAAGCCTTCTCCGCCCGCTTTACCGTATACGCCTCGCATCCAGAGTATTCTTCCGAGCCTGCCGCCATCAATGATGCGCTTGGCTTCTTGAATACCGGGATGGTAGCGATGGTTGAATCCGAATTTTAGTTTGAGGCCTGGATTGCGTTTTTCGGCTTCGATGATGTTTTCGATGTCTTCGACGGTTCGGCCGGGTGGTTTTTCACTGAAGACGTGTTTGCCTGCATCCAGTGCGGCGATGACCATATCCGGTGTGAAGCGATTGGGCGTGGCGACGAGAATGCAGTCCACGTCTGAATTGAGGACGGATTCCGCGTCTGTGGTGCAAGCGATGTCGGGATAATTCGCGAAATGACCCGTGTTTGGATCGGACCCATGTGTGACCACCGTGTGGGGATGCTTCAGGAATTCCTTGTAGCGTATGAGGCCCATCTTACCAAGGCCGATGATTCCGATCTTTAATTCGTCGCTCACGTGAAGACAGCCTCTTTAGTGAGCCAGGTATCGGCCGCGGTTCATGGAAATGTACGACTGCGCAATGTGCATGATAACACTGAACATATCTTCGATTGGACCATATTCGTCTTTGGTGCTGGGCATGTGCACGGAGTGATGGACGAGTTCTTTCACTTTTCCGCCTTCGAAACCTGTGCAGCCGATGGTTATTGCACCGTTGGCGTTTGCGTACTCGACCGCATCCACGATATTGGGACTATTGCCGCTAACGGACATGAAAATCACCACATCGCCCGGGCGCATGTTGGCTTTGAGTTGAATGGTGAAGACTTTTTCAAAGGAGGCATCATTTGCGAGTGCGGTGAGTGACGAAGCGTTGTCTGTCAGGGATATGCAGCGAAATCCAGGTTGGTCGTCAACCACGGTATTGGCACTGAGGTCGTTAACCCAGTGCGTGCCGACTGCGGCACTCCCGCCGTTGCCCGCGAAGAAGACTGTCTTGTCATCGGCCGCGGTTTTTTCGATGATCGCGGTAATTTCGGCGACCGTTTTGGTATCGAGTGCCAGCAAGACTTCGGCCATTCGCGCCACGTATTGATCGGCGTAATTCTGACTCGAGCTGGCCGAATCGTACATTTCTCTTAACTTGTTCATACATCTACTCCTTTAGGGCGAAATGCTGCTACTCGGACGTGCGAGCTTAGGCGGTGTTTTTGAAGGAAAGCCTGGAAGTCGCTGTGCGCGAGTTCATCTCTTTGATGAATAAGGTATTCGACAAAGTGCGGCAATTTTATGGTTGAGTCCGCTTTCGCGGCTTGGGCGGTAAGTTCCAGATCGAGTTGACCGGGTGTACTCAGTTCGATAATGTCCAGTCCTGCTCTGTGTACGAGGTGATCGATACCTTCGAGACTGAGCAGATTCAGGTGTTCCGGCACGAAGATGTACGGGGTTTTGCCCCACAGCATCTGAAGGTCAAATCCGCTGATGGTGCGCGTGGTAAAGAACAGAAGGCCGTTGATGGCCAGCATATCACCAGCCGTTTTGAGGAAATCGAATGGGGAGAATTGGTTTTCTATTTGCTGGAGCGCCGTGATCGCCCTGGCATTGAGTAGCGATTCACTCACTGTCTGGACATTCAGGGCTTCCAGTTCTTCAGTCAATCCCGGCAGAGGGTTCAGTGCGTAAAAAGTGTCGAAGAGATCGAGGTGCTGAATCTCATCGAAGAGCACGGCTGAATTCGTGCCGATATCGATGAAGGAGCGCGCATCACTGCTGCCCTGTTCGTCGACGATTCGGCCCAGCCAATTGGAAAATGATCGAAGCAGGTGTTTTCGTCTCGCTTCGGCGGTCTCGCGCTGAAAATGTTCAACTCGAAACGTCGTCGCTTTTGCTTTCTGATAGTACTCGGCCAACGCTTCATGCGAGGGGCGCGGCGAGACATACAGGCTTTCGCAGTCGGCGCACTGGTGGTAGGTAAAGCCTTCTTTTTCAAAAGCATCATTGCCTTCGGATGACTCACACGCAGGGCACGGAACGTCGACCAGGAGTGAGGCATCGCTGAAGAAGGCCTTCGCATCTTCTATGGATCGACGACGAAATTCGCTCAATAAAGATTGCGGGCGAATAATTGAATCGTGGAGACCGCTATCCATCACGACGCGCTTCATTTCATCGATACCCCATTTATTATTAGGCTAAACTGAAATCATAGCACAACAAGATTGAACAGTTCTATCGCGAGTAACGGAGGAGTTGGTCGCGTCGCATTGAAGATGACCAGAGTCGAAACGAC
>JAYGCN010000325.1:0-7674 GCA_046583315.1 Candidatus Hydrogenedentota bacterium | reverse complement strand
CGTCCGTCTCACGTAAAAAATGACGGTAACCCAGTATCATGCCCAAGCCAATCCCGGTCGGTATCAGTGGAGAGCGCTTGTCAAGTGTACTTTACAGTCTTCGGTGCGACAGTTGGAGTTCTGCCCGCATATTACGCATTTATAGATAGGGTCGTTATCGAACGAGAACGGAAAATCTCGATCGTTTGATTTCCGTTGCATTCGAAGCACGGGGCTTCCTCATAGGTCCAGCTGAGGACAGTCGGGGCAGGGTGTGATATGTTGTTATCGTCCAGTTTATTTTCGAATCTTCATTTTCAAACGAATCTCAACGCTATCAAGGAAACGTCAATGTTAAAAACGATTGATCACATCCAGCTGGCGACTCCCAATGCGCGAGAAACCGCAACTGGCTGGCAAAATTTTATTGGAGCTGAATTTCTGGATGAGTCTCGGGTCAATACCCTTGGGGCAAAACGGATCCGGTTTCGGATCGGCAGAAGCATAGTGGAGTTTCTGGAGCCCGATGGGCCGGGGCCGGTCGAAGAAGCCATTAAGTCAAGAGGGCGAGCGCATTTGTTTGCGGCAGGCATCACGACGGACAATTTTGATGACGTCATTAACCGTCTCGAAAAAAAAGGCGTGGACACGGTACTGGATCAAGATCAAGCGTTTTTTGATGCCTCCGATTTTATTGGTGCCCAGGGGCGCATGGTGTTATCGCCATATGAAGAACGTCCTGTCGTAGGCAACGCAGAATATTTCTATGAGGCGACGCTGCTGACCGAAGACACGCCGGGGGTTGCGTCCCGAATTGCTGACCTCTTTGGTTTGGATCAAGAGAATTTCGTTCCCATTGAGTCGGAGCATTTCGAGTACGGCGGGACGCTGACGTTATTCGACTCGAATGAGCTGCACCGTTTCGAAGTGATTGAACCGTTTCCAGGCAAGCAGACGATGCGGCGTTTTTTTGAAAGGACGGGTTCGTGCTACTACATGGCTTTCGTCCAGAGTGATGCGCTCCTCACCATTGAACGCGAAGTTGGCGCTTCAGGTCTAGGCATGACGATTAACCGCCCAGAGGATCGCGACGGGGATATCACGCCGGATGAATTGTGGGTCCATCCTCCGGCGTTGGGCGGCATGATGCTGGGTATGTCTCGTCCGTCGATGGCGTGGAGATGGTCTGGATATCCGGATCGCGTACGCCAGCTCGAACCCTGAGAATGACAGTAACATTTTCGACTCCTATGTAGACTTGCGCTTAGAGATCAAACCTATGCAGGAAGGCGCTAAAGAAAGTCGAACAAATTGCGTGACTTCTCAACGGCAATTACCGGGCGACAACACTGGCGGCCTCACACTGAACTATAGCATCGTTGAATCAGTGTCCAATCCTAATAAGAGACGTCCTGTTTGTTCGAGTACCGAGTTCCCAACCATCATGTGGCGAGTAGCCACGTGGATGTCTCGGAAGTGGCGCTGCAGGGAGCAACGTTTGTACACAGAGGTGCCCCCACCCAATTCGTACATACGCGTCACGGCCGAGGCCGAAGAATGCGCCGCATTTACCGCCGCGAGTCGAAGATTCCGCCGGCACTCTACGCTGAGCGGATCGCCGGAGTTGGCTTCTTCCCAAGCGTTGCCGATGGCGTCGAGGAGCCACGCTTGGGCAGAGCGGAGTTCCATTTCGGCGCGGGACACTTCCATCTGAGTATCGATCTTATTCGCCAGCGTCTTTCTCGTGCCTTGAGGCGTCTTGGCGTCTGCGAAACTGACCAATTCGTCGATGGCAGCGCGCGCGATTCCGAGGCATACGCTGCTGACGCCGGTAGCCAGCATGCCGAAGACCGGAAATTTGTAGAGCGGCCGATCCAGCGGGGTATCGAAGCCGAGATCGACAGAGTGTACGTGAGGTGTGAACACGTTGTTCACCGAATAATCCGTGCTTCCTGTTCCGCACAACCCCGATACGTGCCAGGTGTCGAGCAACTCGACATCCTTATTCTCAAACATCATCATACGACTCACTGGCAATCCAGCCGTTCGCATTTTGGGTGCTCCGTTCTCCAGAATCAGACAGCCGCCCCAAATGTAGTCTGCGTTTGGACTGCCCGATCCCCATTGCCACTGGCCGTTGACGCGATAGCCGTCGCCTTCCGCAACAGCTTTACCCATGGGCGCGAACACTCCGGAATGAATGGCGTTTACCCCTGAGGGGAACAGTTCGCGAGCGGTTTGCTCAGGAATATATGCCGAGGTCATAGCCGACGTGGAACAGATCATTACACACCATGCCGCCGAGGCATCTCCCTGCGCCAGTTTCTGCAAGATTTCAATATAGTTCTCGGGGTCTAATTCATCCCCGCCATACCCTTCAGGAACGAGCAGCGAATAAAAGCCGTCCTGACTGAACGCGTCCGCTATGTCCTGCGGCAACTGGCGCGCCTTCTCGATTTCGTCGCTTCGGGAGGCCAATTTGGGTTTCCAACTGTCGGCAAGACTCTTTAAAGATTCAATGCGTTCGTCGCGCGTCATCCGTTGCTCCAGTTTGTATCGCTACTCGGGCAATCCGAGCCGTCCCGCGATCTCGTTGCGTTGCATGTTGGGCGATCCGCCCACGATGGGCGTGCCCAGTATATCGCGTACAGTGCGCTCCATGTCGAATTGGTCGGAAATTGTGCTCGTTATCCCACGTGCGACGTGTCTCGCGCGGCGCCTCTGTCTCAACCAACTTATGCAGAGTCGATCGCAAGAGTGTTCGCGTTCGCCGGTGCAGTACACGGTGTTGTTATTCCCCAGTATAACGAGGTTCGCGTTTGTCCACGAACGCAGAAACAGCTTCCGCGCGATCCTGTGTCATGTTGGCGAGCGTCTCGTAGGCGATGGACGCGTCCATCATTCTTGTGACGAGTTCTTTCAGCGGTAGATTGGTGATCGTTTTTGTCCAGCGCACCGCCCACTTCGGATTGCTCAAAATCTTAGACACAAGTTCGTCTACTTTAGTGTCCAGTAATTCTGAAGGCACTGCATAGTTGATGAGTCCCAGGCGCTCAGCCTCGGATGCCGACAACATGTCGCCTGTCATCAGCAGTTCTTTAGCTTTGGCGAAGCCGATGAGTTGTGGCCAAATGACCGCGCCGCCGTCACCCGCGACAAGTCCCACCTTCACGTGCGGGTCACCAATGACGGCCTTGTCGTCTGCGATGATTATGTCGCACAGCAGAGCAATCGTCGCACCGAGCCCAGCAGCAGCACCGTTGAGTCGACAGATGATCGGTTTCTCAAGATCGAGCAAGCTGGTTACAATGCGCTTGGCTTCAGGACCAATGGCGCGAAATTTCGCGGGGTCGTCGATCATGGACTGAAACCAGCCCATATCGCCGCCCGCGCAGAATGCCCGGTCCGCACCGGTCAACACAACGATGTCGCTATCAGGGTCATCCTGTGCATGCAGAAAGACCAGGGACAACTCGTGATGCATGACTTCGTTGACCGCGTTTACCGGACCGGGGCCGTCGAGGGTAATGGTCAATACGCGGCCCGCGCGGCTGAATACAATGGTCTTATACTCTTCGAAGTTCATAACTGCCTTTCTGGTCGGGCGCTTCGTATTGTGTTCAGACCGCGATTATACGTCGCCCAAAATTATCGCCGCGGAACAGGCCCGTAAAGGCTTCCGGTGCGTTTTTGATATCTTCGATGATCTCTTCACGATAAATGACTTCACCGGATCGAATCCACTGGGCAAGCGCGACTTGGGCCTCGCGAAATTGCGGCGCGTAATCGAGTACGACGAAACCTTCCATACGGAGTCGGTGAGTGATGAAGGTGAGTGTGTTTCGAATGCCGCGCGGTTCTGTCCGATTGTATTCCGCCAATTGGCCGGAGACTATGATGCGTCCGTGTGGCTTCATATTTTCGATCGCGGCATCCAGCATTTCTCCGCCCACGTTATCTAGATAGATATCGATGCCATCCGGACAGGCATCGTGAATTGCCTCGCTCAAATCGCCACATTCCTTGTAGTTGACGACTGAGTCAAAACCGGCATCTTTCGTCAACCAATCGATCTTTATTTGACTTCCCGCCAATCCCACCGCACGCGCGCCATGGATGCGAGCGATCTGCCCTGCAGTGGCACCTACCGGGCCCGAAGCGGAGGAAATCAGTACGGTCTGATCTTTCTCCAACTCGCCCAACTCCAAGAGGCCGAAGTAAGCGGTGAGCCCGGGTATTCCTAGTACGCCAATGGCGGCCGTATGGGTAATTGGAGACGACAGAAATTCACGATCCAGCTTCACCGCGTGCCTGGCCTTCACTACGATCCTGTCCTGCCAGCCGAATCCGCCGCTCACGAGATCGCCGACCTCGAACTTCGGGTTCATCGATTCTTCAACCACGCCGATTGCCGCGCTCGTCACAGGAGCGCCAATGGGTAGCACGCCCGTATAGCTGGCCTGGCTGAGCGAAGGACGCATGCCGGGGTCCACCGAAAAGTGCGAAATTCGTACGAGAATCTGGCCTTCCTCGATGGCTGGAGTGTCCACGGTCTCGAACGAAAACGTGTTCTTATCGGGCAGGCCGTCAGGACGTTGTGCTAGGACCCATCGATTGGTCTGGAAACTTGCCATCATTCATATCTCATTAAGTTGAGCCGTGCAATCAAACTTAGGAGGCTAAAAACTCACCTTAGCTCTGGATACATGATAATAGATCCGTTCGGCACTCCAATACAAGCCCGTAGGGTATATGGAAGTCAGTGAGGGTGTTAAAAATGTCGTCGAGCACTTTTCAGTATGATATTGAACATATCGTATGGTGAAGGTAACACGATTGGCACCTATTTACAATGGAATTTTCGACTCTATGATCCTGTCAAATATATAGAAGAGAACGAATTTGAGCGGGAGGGCGGATCTCCCCAGTTGACTGATCTTTAAACATTGAAAGCGTCGAAACTCTGACCGAATTATGCGGCTTCTCTATAGTAGCTCTTGATGATGCCTCCGAGCTCTTCTTTGCACCTAACCCTGGCTTGCGTCCGTGGAGTAAAATCGACGTCGAGCACGTTGTTGTCAATTCCTTTTCCGCGATGTGGTCGCTCCGTATTGTAATAACGGAACCACGTCTTGCAGATGTAATTGAGTTGACCGCGACTAAAGCAGGTGAAATGATTTAAGCACTCTTTCTTGAATGTACCAATAAAGCTTTCACAGAAAGCGTTGGCCTTGGGCGAACGAACCGGCGTTTTGATGACTGTTACACCTTCGGACTTCCAAAACTGCTTCATGCGTTCTGGATAAACTACATCTCGATCGCGAATCAGGAAGCAGGCTTCGAGACCCTCGCCTTCTAGCCACATCGAAGCGTTGCGGCATTGCTGCATGACCCAATTGTGTGTGGATGCTCTGTAGGAAATGAGTGAAATACTTTTCGGCTACCCATATGAATGAACACCAGAACGAAAACTCTTCGAACACCATAGACCGAGTAGATATTCTTCGTAAAGAAATCGCAGGCTACCATTGAATCCATATGCGCGTTGATAAATATTTTCCATCCGATGGAAGGTTCTTCGGCACGTTCACATGGAGGGGGTTCAAGCCCGTCGTCGATCATAATATTACGAACCGTCGAATCCCCGAGGGATATTCCAAGCTTCCTAAGTTCGCCGCAGATTCGCCTGTAGCCCCAACCCTTATTCTCACCAGCGATTCTGTGAATCAAATCGCGTACACATTGGGCTATGCGCGATCGGCCAACGCGTTTGAATGGGACACCGTCTGAGGCTTCACGTATCCAGCGCCGATATCCATTAATCGAAAACTCCATCTGTGCCGCTTCCAGAATCTCGTTTCGATTTCGAATTCGATTTCGCTCGCGTCGACCCACACCGATTTCGACAGTCATGGCCAATCTCCAAAACTAGAATGTGTATTCATAAATTAGATTATATATTCTATTATTCCAAAACGCAACCACTTTAACCGTCGATTCAGTTCGGAATTGGAGCCGTATTCAGGTGAGATCCAGTTCGTAGTGTTTCTTAACACCGCCATTTTGATTATAGTGACGTATTGTGGTTAAATGGAATCTTGGTATTGGCACTCTGGATGGAAATATACTTGGAGCATTGAGGGGGCACCCATCATCGCTGAAACTAGCCAGAACGCCTTCTTTGATCTCGACTCAATGCGGACCACCATCGATTCCATGGTCGTGCAGGGACTTTATGACCTCGAGACGGGTCATAATCTCAAAAGTCGACTGTCGGTCCTCGTTGACGACTCAAAATATGTACTGTCGCAATTGGGGATTCACATGGCGATAGGCGCAACGTTCGCATACGACTTGGTACCACTTCCGCTGGGAACACTCTCGAGAATCGCATGGGTTTCGGGCAACCGCATCTACTGGACAATCAAGCGCGATGCGGCGCGAAAGGCAATTCATTCATGGTCGGTTCTGGGTATATCGGCGATTCCGTGGGTTGGTTATTTCGCCTATACTATTCCGTTGCGAAAAAGTAGTGATGATTTGTGTTTCATCTCAGCAAACCATTTGTTGCTGAGGCGCAACGGTCAATCACTGAACGAGTATTTAGAGGGCAAGCCGCTCATCATACAAAGACTTATTCTGAGAATCATTGCACCTAAGGGGCACAACGTTTTAGCGGAGAACCAAAATTGAGTGACGATACTGATCGAAACATTCACCCCTTACTTCAGCAAGGAAAAATTATGGCTATGCCGGGCGTGTATGACGTGCTTTCGGCCAAAGTTGCGGAACGTGTGGGATTTCCTGGAGTGGTTTTAACGGGATATGGATTCGCAGCCAGTTATCTCGGCGAACCGGACTTTGGATTATTCACGCAGACCGAAATTCTCGATACCGCACGCAGAATCATCGGCGCGGTAAACGTAGGCGTAATCGTAGACGGAGATACGGGACACGGCGGACCTTTGAATGTTCAGAGAATGGTTCGCGAGTTGATCATGATGGGTGCCGCAGGTGTCATACTGGAAGATCAGCAATGGCCGAAACGATGTGGGCACATGCGGGGCAAGAGTGTGATCGAAGCGGAAGAGCACGCGGCGAAAATCAGGGCTGCCGTTGACGCGCGTGGGGATCAACACCTGATGATCACTGCCAGAACCGACTCTTTGGCAACACACGGAATAGATGAAGCTATTCGCCGCGCGAAGCTGTACAAAGAAGCTGGTGCCGACGTGTTGTTCGTCGAAGGTCCCGAAGACAGAGTTCAGCTTGAGCGCATTGGAAAAGAATTGCCCGGTCCTCTCGCGGTTAATCTGATCGAAGGCGGTACCACACCCATGTGCTCACTGGAGGATCTCCGAGAAATGGGGTACTTTAGCGTAGGGTTTGTACTGTCAGGTCTGTACGCAGTTACCCGCGCGCTGGAAGATACATATAGAACGATTCGTAGCAACGGAAGCAGTGCCGGTATCAATATGATGCAATTTGAGGAGTTCAACGATCTTATCGGTGCGAACGAACGAATTGCGATCGACGACCAATTCAAAACGTGATTGAGGGTGAGGGTGTTATATTTATAGCCGACATCTTTTGGTCAATATTGACAGGCTGTTTTGAATTTTTGGCCGAATGATAGATTTCGATGTAATGTAACCGAATTCATCATCATATTCAAGATTTTCACCATACTTCACA
>JAYGCN010000316.1:0-39455 GCA_046583315.1 Candidatus Hydrogenedentota bacterium | reverse complement strand
ATAAAGTAGGCGCTCATTATCCAAACGACTACGTCCCTGTCTTCAAGTGAATAATCTCGAGATGTTGCCACCATTAGAGGGGCTTTGGGGCCTCCAGCCTGTTGACAAATTACGGCGGACTTCATACGGATCGCTCGCGCGATATGACTGTACAGGCTTATACCGGCGGCTGGCTGTTTGTTGACACGCCGTAGTGGGGCGAACACAAAGCTGTCTCCCGTAATGATAATTCGACTGGCGTCTTTCGCGAAAAGAGTTTCACCGTGTTCATCCAGAATCTCCGTGTACCCGCATTCGGTACACGCGGACAACGCATCCGGATCATCCGGCGCGATGTTGTATTCGAGAATCTTTGGTCCCGGTAATTGTCTGGTGCGGTATATCGGACGTCCAAGATAGCCGTTCCGAACCGATGGATATCTCATCAATCGGCTCGCGATCTCTAAAGCGATGATGTCTTTTGCAATCGACCGGGGATGAGGATCTGCCCTGTAGTAGATAAGTTTTTCACCTGCTTCTTTTTTTGCACTGATGAGTTCGTCGTAGAGGTCAACTACCTCAATGTCTTCCTCCAATAGGCGCAGCATTACTGCTTTGGTGTACGGGTCAGGATGAATATCACGCTGGGCGGCCGTTGAGAAGTGTTCCGGGTACACATCTACACGAGACGGAACGGGGACGAAGATTAGGTCAATTCCTAATTCATTTAGAAAGGTGTTGAACCCAATGATAGAATCGACAACGGCCTCTGACTCTTGTATCGTTCTTGGAGATTCCTGCCTCAATACGATAGGCATACTGTATCCGCGAACACTGGCGGGATGCACCCAGAATCCCTCGTATCCTTTTATCAAGCGGTTTTTCGTAGGGAGTGTCGGCTTCGCTTGATTGTATCGTTTAAGGTCAAGTCGAAAGGACTGCGTAGCCTCCACCCAAGAAGCCCACCCACCATTCGCCTGGATTTCATGCACTATTGCTTCGCGTGACCGTGTTATTGCATCGGTTCGGGAAATATACGCGAGATCATAATCGATTGGTTTTGACTGTTCGGTACAACCCGTCAATAATAATGTAAGCCCCAATACGGCGAATGTCCAGTGAAGCGGAAGAACCATTTGAGTGGTCATATTTTCAATGCGGTTTCGTTGCCATAGGAATTGTACCTGGTACATCAATGGGATCTCCGAACACGCCGACCAATACACGGCAGAATCATAGCAGACAGGTACGAATAATTCAAAGGAAAAGTGTAGTATCACTGGTGGAGTAGACTGAGTTTTCGGGGTAGCAAAGGTTCTGCCCTGGGTTGTGTTCAAATTAAATCCTTGTTCCATAAGAGGCCTACCTAAACACCTTCTTCGATTCTCTGTTTAAAATCTTTCACGCTAACTGTTTTGACTAACATGGGGCTACATGAACTTTCACTATTGAAACCAATCGCTGAATATGTATTTCATGAAGTGTGCTGGTCCGTACTTTGAATTTCGTGTCACAATTTTGTCACACTAATTTTAGATTTATACCCGAATCTGCTAAAATACAGATCGAAATATGAATGAATAGCTTGATTCTACACGGAGGTGATTGTCATCTGGTGATGGCCCTGGTCTTCAAAACCGATGACTTTGTTTTCGTGCTTTCGAGCCCCATTTCATCCACCGTATGATCTCTAGTTGAGTGCTCCCGCCTAGCCCGCTTTTCTGCCCTTCGATCTACTTCCTATGCCGATTCTACTGGGGTATTCCCTGCGGCACTGCTTCGTCCTCGCGAGGCGACATAAGCCCGAACGCGATAACGCCCATGAGCATCAAAGTACCCACTATCGCAGCCCTGAAGAGCGCAATGTTTTCGCCAATCATCGCATCATTGATTGCGAGGAGACCTTCACTCCCAATGATGACGTAGCAGAACCCCTCAGCGATCGTCAGTACACCGATAACCCGCAGGAACACCGGCATGCGTGAAGTGGATGCGGCTCCAAACAGGCTCACCGCGAAGCCGCCGCGAATGGCTTCCTCGAGCATGATCCACCGCCACGACATGGACTCCAGGGCTTGAATAAACAGGCCCGGTTTCAGCAGGAGGATGAACAGGACAACTGCATAGAACGACGTAAATAGAAAGGCTGATTTTCTCACTCGATCTCTCCCGTCAGTAGTGATTCTTTAGAACGCGCGAACCGCGTCCGGATCAACTTCGTTTCATCGTCCAAGCGCGTACGCAACGAATCCAAACAATAGGAGGGGAACCACGCAAACCATCCTGAAAATCCAGGCATTACGCTGATATATCGCAGCCATCGCACGAATATTATCTACGCCAATTATCGGAGTGGAGATTCCACCCAATATGAACAAGACACCCAGAATCTTCAAAAACGTTGGCATGCCTGACGCCGCCGCTGCTCCAATTAGAACAACCCCGAACACGATGCGAATCGCACCCGCGACGAGAAGCCGCCTCAGCGTCAAGGAATCCACCATCTCGAAAAAAAATTCCGCTCTCACCGCGAAGAACACGATTGTTCCGGCGAACAAACAGGTGAGTACGAGCGCAAATTCTATCATTGAATTTCTCCTGTGCGAGCGGCCTGCGCATTTCACAAGCACGTCTCAAAAGCCCCTAAAACCAGAGGTTATTCAACTATATACCCCTTAGTTGATTGAATATTCACTTTTTTATGGCTTCTATGCGGCAATACTTCCGTTTGCCGTTATTGAGTTGTGCCCGTACTGGGCCATGGTCGAATCAATCATACCCGAAGACACCTCCGGAGTCATGAATTACATACGAGGGCCTGGCCGGAGTCATCATCGGAATACTCTTCATTTACTACGGATCTCTCTCTCTGAATGCGTAATTTTTTTGTCGACTGATAAACTCGAATTCAGTTTGTCTACTTTCCGATTATTCCGCTCACCAAGAAAGTGTTCAACCGCGCCGCGCGAAATGAATCATACACGCAGATCGAAATGTCACACTCTTGTCACACTAATTTTTGATTTCTTCGCGGATCTGCTAAAATGGAGATCCAAATACGAAAGAATAGCTTGATTTTACACGGAGGTGATTGTCATCTGGTGATGGCCCTGGTCTTCAAAACCAGTGGCGCGGGTGTGAGCTCGCGCGGTGGGTTCGATTCCCATCCACTTCCGCCATTTTGCCTTCACTTTTCGGTGAAAGTGGATTTATTGAATCTGGCATTCGTGAATGACTCGTGTCAGAGTTCCCCATTCGCTTTTTCCCAGATGCCTCGGATACTCACGGCCTGATCGGCGCTAAGGCTTTGGAGGAATGCGAGAACTTCGGCTCGGTACATAACGCGCACTTTATCCGCCAATTGGGCGAGGCCGATTTTTCGATCGTTCTCCACGGCGATCGTGTTGGGGAGGTCGGTTGTTGAGGTATAGGTAATGTTGGCGTTGCCCATTTCGTTTTGCGTGAGTGATCCGTATTCGACCGTTGCCGTCGGATCGGGATTGTTCGGATTGTCCGCGCTGTTGTCCCAGACGGCTATGAATTCGGCTTTGGTTCCTGCGGGAATCAATTTCGGTTCTTTCAGGTAGTAGTGCCGCTGCCAATCGAAATTGAAGTTGGGAATGCTGAACAGGTTTTCTTTTTTTCCATCGGAGTAGGTGATATTTATCGTGCCGCTTTTCCCGCGATTGTGCATGTGAATATGAAAGT
This sequence comes from Candidatus Hydrogenedentota bacterium, assembly GCA_046583315.1. Taxonomy (GTDB): domain Bacteria; phylum Hydrogenedentota; class Hydrogenedentia; order Hydrogenedentales; genus DTSJ01. The sequence goes on along the minus strand of JAYGCN010000316.1, from coordinate 35,768 downwards.
CGGACACGTAGGCATCCATCGGGAATATGCCCGAAATGATTTGCGTGTACGTGGAATCGCCGGGCTGGATCAAGATGTCATCGGACGTGAGGTCGAGGCGCATGTAAGGGCGCTTGACGGCACCGTTCGCGAGATAGAGTCCGAGTTGTGGCCGATCCCAGGTGTCGGATTGAGTAGTCGGCGCATAATGAAACACTCCGTACATGACAGCGCCCTTGGGAATCAGCATTGCGGCGTGCTTGGGATAGAATCGCGGGCCTGAGCCGGGCAGGTAATCGGCGGCACCTGCGCCGCTTCGGCGTGCGGGAAAGCCTACTTTGAGCGCGTCATAAATTTTACCCGGTGGCTTGGGGAATCCTGGCCCCAGTTCGAATGCGATGGCGTGATGTATGAATTTTTTGTTCGTGAAATTCCAGTCGAATCCTCGAATCCACAAGTGCTCAGTAAATTCATGCTCAGTGAATAAATAGACGTAGGGATCGAAGCCGTCGGTTTTCAATTCGTGACGCGGAAAATTGACGATCAGATCGGGCACGCCTGCCGGCCATTCTTGTGACTCCCATGTTCTTTCTCGTTGAAACTCTTAGGGCTTTCCTCGGCGTGCGCCCTGGTCCACCCAGTCGGCCACGGTGGAAATATGATCATCTGTGAGGCGCAAGTCGTTTTCGTATCGACCGATGGGGCCGTCGGCATGGAACGGTGGCATAATCTTTTTGGACACCTGTTCTTTGATTGACTTCGCCCAGGGGCGCACCTGATCGTACTCCATGAGCGACATCGGTGCGACCTCGTTGGCTCGATGGCAGGTGACGCAATGCGCTTCAAAAATCGGCGCTACGTCGCGGTAATAAGTGATGGAATCCGAAGGGGCAGCCAATGCGGCTGGCTGTATGTGCGCGACGAGCAGCCCAATGACTAGACTTGTCGAAGCATCTGAAAACGTCATGGTATATATTCTCGTATCTAATTATCGTAGGTCGTCACGCGTTGTTCGGAGAGCATTTTCTCGATGACTTTCATGCGGCGTCCGAGGAAGGGGATGTGGGGGATGGTGGCGACGACTTCGCCTTCTCTTCGAATGATCAGTGAGCCGCCGCCGAAGGTCAGGATAAATTCCAGGATGTCGGGAATGCCCTTACTGACTGTGCTGCCCATTCTGGGAATGCTCATGTCGCGGCCGAAGGGTTGGATGTAGTGGACGAACTCGTTGTGCTCGAGTCGCCAGTAATCAAAAAGTGGGCGTATCATGCCCCAGCAAAAAAGTAGGGTGAGCGTAACGCCGAATAGCAGGTAGGCGGAGGTGCTCATGTTCGGGCTGAGGCCGATTAGGTAATTGGTGATGTTGCGTAGAAACTCGAAGCCTTTCATATCAACGATCCACGCGCCCAATCCTCCCACAACAATTACAAGCATCAGGATAACGAATTTTTTCTGGTCGAAATCTTGAACGATCACGAGTACATTGAGCGAAAACGTACCGATGGCCATCCAGCCGAGTGTGCCGGGGTTGACCCATTCGAGACTTTGAAGGATGCCGCACAGATAAAACATCGAGATGGTGGGCCAGAAGTACACGATGGACGGGAAGGAAGCGACGTGGATGGCGGTGCGATCGCCTTCGACCGAACGGGGAAAATAGACCTCCAGGCGTGAGGGTTCGCGCACGGGTGCGGTCGACGCTTCAGGCGTTGTTACGGTCTCGGAGGGGGTCTCAGTCGCTTCCGGTTCTGCTTCAGCCGGAGCTTCGGTTGTTTCGGATTGCGATTCTTCGTCAGACATGTTTAGAACCTTTCCATATATAAGGTATACCGCGCCCACGGAATTATATTCAGTCTGCACGAAGTGTGACGCGAGGTCAAGGGCATTGGTTTCGAATCTTGCATGGGTTTCAGTGCTTCTTGTATCGTGGAGTCTTGGGACGATGCCTGATTGGCAGGGGTTATACACCATGTTTTTGAATGAGCCGATTGTTATACCGTTTTGGGCCTTCATCCTATTGGGTGTCTTTTCCGCGTGGGCAGCCTTTGACCGCTTGCTCATTCCCAGTGTTCGCTGGTATATCCGTCGCAAGGTGAATCGTGCCATATCAGAATTCAACATTCGCTTACGGATAACCGTACGCCCTTTTCATCTCACCAAGCGGCAAGTCTTGATCGATCGTCTGGTTTATGACTCGGAAGTGTTGCTCGCCATGCAGCAATATGCCGACGAAAAAGGCATGCCGCGCGATGTCGCTCAGGCGCAAGTCGTTGAGTATGCTCGGGAAATCGTGCCGGCCTTTAATGCCTATGTGTATTTTCGCGTGGGCTACTGGATCTCGCGCAAATTCTCAAAACTTCTTTATCGAGTGCGCGTCCGGGTGTTTGATCAGAAGGCCATCGAGGCGATCGATCCTGAGGCCACCGTCGTCTTTGTGATGAATCATCGCAGCAACATGGACTACATGCTGGTGTCGTATCTCGTTGCGCGTGAATCAACCTTGTCCTATGCCGTCGGGGAATGGGCGCAGGTGTGGCCGCTGAACGTCTTGATACGCGCGATGGGCGCCTTCTTCGTGCGTCGCAATTCTGGCAACACATTGTATCGTCGCATTCTTCAGCGATACGTGCACATGGCGACGAAGGAAGGCGTGTGCCAGGCGGTCTTTCTTGAAGGCGGACTCAGTCACGACGGAAAAATGCGTGAACCACGGATGGGATTTCTGAACTATATGTTGAGGCACTATCAACCGGACACAGATCGCGATATTGTTTTCGTACCCATTGCGATCAATTACGACCGCATCGTCGAGGACCGCAATTTGATTCGACGTCGAAACAAAGACGAGCCGCGCCCCTCCAAATGGTCGATGATTCGTGACGGGTTTCGATTCTATCGAAAGCATCTCGCGTGGGGGACGAAACGCCGCCACTCGCGGTTTGGTTATGCCGGGGTCAATTTTGGAAGACCGATTTCGATACGGGATTACTGCGCGTCGCACGATACGCGCTTTGACGGTGTGTCGGACGATGAACGATTCGAGGCGACCAAGGATCTGGCCGATTTTCTGATGGGTGAAGTGGGTTTCGTGATGCCGATTCTGCCGGTGCCGGTTCTCTCGAAGGTATTTTTGGACAACCTCGATTCGGAATTCACAGCCTTTGAATTGAAGAGCCAGACAATGGAGATTGTCGAACAACTTCAGGCTCTTGGCGCGCCGATTCGGGATCACGAAAAGCCGAAGGAGGCGACCATTGAGCGTGGACTACAGATGATGGCGCATCATGGAATGATTCTCGAATCGAACGGTCACTTCTCTGCGAATCCGGACAGCGTCGTCCTGCTCAATTTTTACGCCGCATCTCTGGAGCATTGGTTTGACGATGTTGGCGTGTTAACTTAAGGTGATCGTGCCGGGCGCGGACGAGTCGTTGGTGATGTGTCCGATGATGGTAGCGCATTGTCCCGTTGTTTCCTGTAACGCTTCGACACAGGCCCGAGCGTTATGTTCGGGTACGGTAGCGAGTAGTCCGCCAGAGGTTTGCGGATCAAAAAGCAGGGGATAGCAATCGAATTTCTGGAAGTCGGCCGCGTTCGTAATCTGATCTTCGACACGGACATTTTCCGGGAACAGCGTACTTCGAATTGCGTCGCGGCTCAGTCGCAATGCACCGGGCAGCAGCGGCACGTCTTCCAGTGCGACCTCGGCCGTCGTTTGATCGCCCAACATTTCGAGCAGATGGCCTGCCAGACCAAATCCCGTGATGTCGGTCAGCGCCGTGGCATGGTGTTCGCGAAAAATTGCGGTGGCCTCGCGGTTGGAGGCCGTCATGGAATCAATCGCACCGAGCAGCCAGGTGTTCTGCGTGAGTCTGCGCATGTCGCCCGCGAGTACGGTGCCGGTACCGATGGCCTTCGTGAGAATAATTACGTCTCCCGTGCAAGCACCGTGTTTTTCGATGGGCGCATCGTCCATGACTCCGTTTACGGTGAGTCCGTAAAAAAAATCTTCACCCTGCGCAGTATGTCCACCGACCAATGCTGCGCCATCGGCCTCAAGCGTCGCGAAGGTGCCTTCGAGTAGCTCGTATAATACGTCGCCGTAGTGGTCTTCGAGCGCGTGAGGCAGGGTGACCGATGCGAGCACGTTATGGGGCCGTCCACCCATGGCGTAGATGTCGCTCAGGCAATGCGTCGCGGTGATTTTGCCGAGTAGATAGGGATCGTCGATGAAGGACTTGAAGTGATCGACCGTGATGGCGACTTGTTTGCCTTGGGGATAGGCTACGAGAGCGGCATCGTCCCCATAACTGATGCGCTCACCCGCTTCTGGGTGCGCCTCGCGCAGTCTGGAGAGCGATTGGCTCAAGACACGTGCGCCTACTTTGGAGCCGCAACCCGCGCAGTGCATGGGGGACATGGCCATGTCATCCTGAGAGTCGCCGGAATTCATCGTGACCATGCCGTACATGTTCATGAACTTGCGATCGATGTAATCCTTCCAGGCCCAGATGTGCGGACCCTGCGCGGAGAAATTCCCTTTTGATGCGATCGCGCTCTTGTTGCCGGTGCCGATGAGGGAAAGGAATTTTTCTTGCGGCACATACTCTTCGAGGGACTCGCCCGTGAGTGCGTGACGGATGTTTTTGGCCAGGTAAGGGCCTTGACGAACCGCGAACACGCCGGACTTGGAACGCGAAAAATTTTCCAGTGTCGCGATGTCACCCGTTGCAAAAATTTCTCTGTGCGACGTCGAACGCAAGGTCTGATCAATCAGAATAAATCCCTCGTCGTTCGTCTGTATAGCCGACTCGCGCAACCAGAATGGCGCGGCGGCGTTCGTGACCCAGATGAGCGCGTCGAAGTCGAAGCGGTCTGCCTCTTGAGTAGCAATCGATCCCTCCACGACTTCAGTAACGCGCTGCAACAGATGAATTTGAATGTCGCGCTCGTGCATGAGCCGCATAATGCGTGTGCGTACGCCCTCATTATGCGTGGGAAGAATTTTATCGTCATCGGTGACGACGTTAATACGCACATTGAAAGGTGTATCCGTGCTCTGCGTGTGGGTCGTCTTCAGATGATACTGCATGGTGAGCGCCAGTTCCACGCCCCCCGCACCCGCGCCGACAATCGTAATCGTGTAAGGATCGTTCGAGGCAAGCGCATCCTGCTGAATCCGTTCCCAGCCTTCGATGAGCTGGTCGACCGGCTTGGACGGCAACGCGTAATCGCGTGCACCGGGAATATCGGTCATGACGGGACGGGAGCCGATGTTGATCGAGAGCAGATCGTAGTCGAGCGCTGGACGGTCGTCAAAAAGCACTGCTTTCTTCTCTGCATCGACTTTGCAGGCTTCAGCAAACACCACGCGCGCACCCGCCGCTTCGGCAAGACTCCTCAAGTCGATATGGGCCTCGCCGTGCGTGTAATGTCCCGCGATGAAACCCGGCAGCATACCCGAATACGGCGCCATCAGTTCACGCGTCACCAACGTAATCGCCACGTCATCAACCGGGTGCATCGCGAACTGCCGCAACACCTCAATCTGGCTATGTCCACCGCCCAGTAAAACAAGTTTTCGCATGCTCGTTACTGTAGCGAGTGAACCCCCAACAAAGCAATCGAGGATACGAAGTATCAGTCGGTTTTCTTTTTGCTTACTTTTTCTAAAAGAAAAAGTAAGGGTACTTGGAAAGCCCTTCGCTAATTACTTACTATAGACCCTTGCGTATAGTTTGACCTTTCGGGAGCTCTTAGATATGAGTGACAAGATTGCGTTGTTTTGGCCGGGGGACTATCGGGCGTTGCCCAATGAGACCGCGCTACCCAATATACAGGAAGCGACGTTGCAGCTGGAAAAGGCGCTGGGCAAGATCGGGCGCGAGTCTTACCGGATTGAGGGCTATCTGACCAAGCCGCACGAGTCCATCGAGAAGCTCGGGCCGGTGCAGGACCCGATGATCGGCGTGTGTGTGCATTGGTTCTACGGACCGCACACGACCGATGGCGTCGTCGGCAAGGACAACCCGTTGCTGCTGGCGAGTAACTTCTCTGGGGAATGGCCTGGATTGGTCGGACTGCTCAATACCGGCGCGTGTCTGGAGTCGGTGAACCGAAAATTCTCCCGCGCGTGGACGGACAAGGATGACTGGACGACGGACGACTTCTTCATGACGCATCTGGAGGAATGGTGCTCGACGGGATCGACATCGTACGCGGAAGATGAGATTCATACCGACGTTTCTGTATCTGCCGAAGCGCGGGCGATTGCTGACGGTGTCCACAAAGGTATTCAGGAACGACGTGTGTTGATGTTGATGCTGGGCGACACGTCAATGGGCATGATCAACGGTTACTTCGGACCGCGTTTGTTGAACCCGATCGGCTTTACGGAGCATAAGGTCGATCAAGCATGGATTATCGATCGTGGCAAAGGTATCGAGCAGTCACGTATTGATTCGGCCTTCGACTTTGTCAATGCCAACGGCATCGAGTTTCATTATGGCGACGATTTTGATGCTTCCGCGACGAAGGAACAGTTGCGCGATTACCTTGTTGTGCTTGATATGATTCACGAATTCAAAGCGGACTGCCTGGGATGGCAATACCAGCTCGGCATGATTCCGCTTCGTCCACCTTCCGATTTTTGCGAAGGTCTGTTTAACTCCACATGTCGTCCAGAATCCAACGGCGACACGATTACCACTGCAACCGAAGCGGATCAAGGCAACCTCGTGCCGCAGGAAATGATGAAACGCCTTTTGAAAGTGAAAGGCCTGCATCAGTCCGTCGCGTTTCATGATGTACGGTGGGGGGGGGAACATGACGGCCGCTTTGTGTGGGTTCTCCTGAACTCCGGGTCGGCGGGCGCGTATGCCTTCAACCACGATCCCGATACGCTCAATGGTGTGCATTCCTATCGTCAGCCCGCGCAATATTTCCCCAATCCCGGCGGCACCTTTACTGGCGAAAGTCTGCCCGGCGAAATCACCTGGTCCCGCGCCTACATCCGCGACAATGAACTCTGGATGGATATCGGGCAAGGCGAAGTCGTCAAACTGCCCGAAGCCAAACGCGATGAATGGTGGGAAGGCACCACCCGCGAATGGCCCTTCATGGCGGCAGACCTAGGCATCACCCGAGACACCCTCATGGCTCACTACATGTCCAACCACATCGCCGTCTCATACGGCGACATCTTCGAGGAGATGGTCGCACTGAGCAAAGCGCTAGGCTTTAAAGTTCGAGTTTTGAAAGGGAATTAACCGCCCGGGGGAAACCTTTTCTTCGAAAAAGGTTTCCCCCGGACCCTCTTCTAAAAAACTTTTGGATTGAGCCAAATTGATGGGCTAGTGATACGCGGTACCAATCGATTCTTCTTTGGTTCTTTCTTCTTTCCCAAGAAGAAAGAACGGTCTTGCCCTTGGCGGTTCGCCGTTTCCGGGTGGTTCACTGCAACAAAAAACGCGCTTGTGTGAAAATCTTTCACACAAGCGCGTTTGCAGTTCGTTGTAGTGAAGCGGCTACCGTAGCAGGATGCCGTCGCTCTTCAATTTTTCGATGATTTCTTTGGCGGCTTCTGTTTCGTCGAGGCGGTATTTTAGTTCTACGTTTAGTTTGTAGTGGTTGAAGTTGTTTTCGCCCATGTTGATGACGAAGACATCTTCGGGGGTGCTGCGGTTGAGTTTTTCGAGGTCGAAATCGTCGGCGTCGGTGACGGTGGTGATGAGCAGTGTGCCGGAATCGGTGACGACGCGAGCGAGTTCGCCGAGGCGGTCGATGTGGTGTTCCCGGGCGAGGTCTCGGGTGCGTGTGTCGTGGTCGAGTTCTTCGAAGAAGTTTGAGATGCCGAAGTAGTAGGTGCGGTATCCCTGGTCGAAGAGTTGGCGTTCGAGTTCTTTGGCGACGCGGCGTTTTCCGCATCCGTATTCACCGTGTACGATGATGAGTTTGCCCTGGTTGCCGTTTTTCTCGGCGCGATCGTTGTGGGTGACGTGTCCGGTTTCCCAGGTTTGTTGGCTGCCGAGTTCCGAGCTGCCGGCTTCGTCGGAGTCGTCCATGGCTTCGAGGATGATGCCGCAACCGGCGATTTCGTATTCATCGACGATAACGAATCGGCCTGTGGTTTCGACGTCGTTGCGCAGGTCGTATGCAATGGGGCGGCCGGTTTCGAGGATGCATTCTGCGACATCGTGGCGGTCTACCTGACCTTTGTTTTCGACGGTGCTGAGCTCGGATGCGTCGAGGATCTGGTGAATGGTGATGAGTTCTGCGGGTACGTTGGACGAGCCAATTTTGAGTTTGTATTCTTTGCCGGGGACCATGGGCGGACGTCCCATCCAGAACATGTTGCAGCGGAATCGTCGTCCGACGTGGGGTTGCAGGTCGGCTTTTTTAACCATGAGTTCGCCGGGTTTGATGTAGATTTGCGTGGCCATTTGAAAACCTGTGGCGAATCCGGCTTGTGCAGAAGATTTTTCGGGCGTGTTGAATCCTTCGATGGAGGTGATCGTGGATTCTTTGCCGGAGGGCAGGAATACGACGTCTTCGCCGGGTTTGATGGTTCCGGTGGAGATGGTGCCGGCGATGATGCGTCGTTCGTCGTTGTCCGCGGTGAATTTGTAGATGTCTTGCACGGGCATGCGGAATATTTTGTCTTCGTTGCCGCTGAGTTTTGTGAATTCGTCAACCTGATCGAGAACGGTCATTCCGTCATACCACGGCATTTCTTTTTCTGAACCTCTGGCGATGTTGACGCCTTCCATGGCGGATACGGGGATGAAGCAGGTGGGTGTGACGCCGAGTTGTCCGAGAAATTCGGTATATTCGGCTTTGATGGCGTCGAATGTTTCTTCGGAGTAATCCACGAGGTCCATTTTGTTGACGAGTACGCAGAGTTGTTTGAGGCCGAGCATGGAGACGAGGTAGCCGTGGCGTTTGGAGTTTTCGCGTACGCCTTCTTTGGCATCGATGGTGAGCAGGGCGGCTTCAGCGCGGGCAGCACCAGTGACCATGTTCTTGAGGAACTCGATGTGGCCGGGAGCGTCGTGAATGATGTAATTGCGTTTCTCGGTCTTGAAAAAGCAGCGTGCCGCATCGATGGTAATGCCCTGGGCCTGCTCGTTTTTCAGCGCATCCAACAGGAAGGCGTATTCGAAGGGGCGCGAATTCGCTGCGCACATGGCTTTGACCTGGTCGAGTTTACCTTCGGGAAGGGAGCCGGTATCGGCCATGAGGCGTCCGATAACGGTGGATTTCCCGTGGTCGACGTGGCCGACGATGACGACATCCATTTGCTGACGATCGAGTGTTGCTGCAGTGCTCATGCTATGAGATCTCTTTCCTGATTGAAAGTAAATCCGCTTAAGGGTCTACATATATCCGTCGCGACGCAGTGTTTCGAGTCCGCCGCCGTCGTCTTTGTCTTGTGCGCGACCGGAACGTTCGGCAATGTTCGCAAATTTGCCGCTACGAAGTTCTTCAACGACTTCTGCCACGTTTACCGCGGTCGAATCGACACAGGCCGTGCACGGTCCGCAACCGAGTGAACGATAGCGCGTGCCTTCGCCTTTATCGAAATAGAGATCGACGAGGGGGATTTCTTCGCGTTGAATGTATTCCCACAAATTGAGCTCGGTCCAGTCGAGTAGTGGGTGAATGCGGACGTGCGTACCGGCGGCGAATGCGGTCTTGTATTGACTCCACAATTCCGGCGGCTGATCGTCCACGTCCCAGTCGTTTTGTTTATCGCGTGGTGAGAAGTAACGTTCTTTGGAGCGCGAACCTTCTTCGTCGGAGCGCACACCTACGATGACACCGGTGTAGGGTTCTGTGTTGGTGTCGATGTCATATTTGCCGGTTTTGTGATTGAGACGCATGCGTTCCCATTCGCCGGAGAGCGTATGTTTGAGCGCTTCGGACTTGAGGGCCTTGCAGCAGTCGATACGACCGATGGCTCCATCCGGGAAAGTCTGTTTTTCGGCGATGGCCTTTTTGTTCTGACCGACGACCATGTTGAGATTCCACTCCATCGCGAGTTCGTCGCGGTAGGTGATCATCTGGGGGATTTTGAAGGAGGTATCGACGTGCACGAGGGGAATGGGCACGTGGCCAAAAAAGGCTTTGCGTGCGAGCCAGAGCATCACGGTTGAGTCTTTGCCGATGGACCAGAGCATACAGAGGCTCTTGAATTCGCGGTAGGCCTCGCGAAGAATGTGTACGCTCTTGGCTTCGAGTTCGTCGAGTTGGTTCATGCCGACTTTCCTTGGTTTGTGCTATATTTGCGGTAACTATATGGCGTTAAAGGCGTTACCGCCGTTACGCGCGATGATGAATGCACCGGGTTTTCTCGGAAAACTTCGACCGCAGGGGCAATAATATAGCATGTTTTGGGGGCTGATGTCATATAACGGCGTAATGCGCATATTCAGAGGGGGGATGTTGATTCCAGTAGTAAACAGTGCAAATGATGAGGAGCAGGCCATGTCGTCCGAAGAAATAATGTATGTCGAGTTGAAGTCTGGATATAGCGACAACGGCCCGGCTGGATTGGTCGAGTGAAAAAATCCAAGACCGGGCGCACGGTATATTTTAATGGTCAGGCGTTGAAGCGGGTCAAAGGGGGATACGGATGCGGGAATCATGAAGACCTGGAAACCGGAGATGCCTATTGGATTTCCGGGGTCAAGAAGGACGGCCCAAACCGCCATCCGCAAGCGGGCATGAGTGCGATCTATATCGACTCACGAGTGGTGGATTAGTTTCTGAAGCTGCGCGGCTGGTCGAAGTTGGATTTGAAGTGATATAAGGTCGTCACTATTGAGGACACGCATGCCGCAGAGTTCTATGGACTTGAGAATGGTGGCTCAATTAGATTCTCGCTTAACTAATTGCGCCGTCGCGTAATACCTCGGACTCATTCAGTCCTTCGTAATCAGATCAGGTTCGTGTAGTATGGTTTCGTGCTGGTGACCCGGGAGCGCCATCGGGGTGCTACGTGTCTGAGTCCAGTCGGAGACCTACCTGATGAAACCGAATGTATCTATTCTGTGGGATATTGAGAATGTTACGCCGTCGATGAATGCGTATTTCACGGTTGGGCTGTTGGAGTATGCGCGCAAGGAGGGGAGCATCTCCTCGGCGACGGCAATCGGCAACTGGAAGAAGCAGTTGAGCAATGATCTGGCGTTGAACCTTTCAGAGAACGGCTTCGAACTGATTCATATTCCTCAGCCGGAAAAGAAGGGTCGCGCGAAAAAGAACAGCGCAGACTTTGCCCTCATCACGAAGGCGACAGAGATGGTGTTTCAGTATCCGCATATTGAGACGTACATTATTCTCACGGGCGACATCGATTTCCGGGCGTTGTTACAGACGTTGAAGAAGCATGGGAAGCGAATCATTATTATCTGTGACGCAAAAAACGCAGCGGAGAATCTCCTGGAATTGGCAGATGAGTATCTGGACTATCGCGATCTCCTGCCTGATGATGGCGCGGAAGAGTCGAATGATACCGAGGAGCCGCGACCCATTAAGAAGGAAGCGGCATTCATGATGCTGGCCGAGACGGTGCGGATTCTGCATGGAGAAGAGAAGGTTGCGAACCCGGGTGGCGTCAAGGTGCGCATGAAACTGCTGAACGAAAACTTTTCGGGGGACGTCGAAGGGTTTTCGAGCTGGAACAAATTTATCAATGATGCGGTGAAGCATGAGATTGTCAAGCGCCAGGATAGCGAAAAGGGGATCGTGCTTGCCGTGCCTGGAAAACAGAAGGCGACGGAGGAAATTCCTAAGGTGATGCAGAAATTGCTGAAAGCGGTGAAGGCGGCTCCGGGCGATGACGTATGGGTGAGTTTCTCGGCCGTGGGAAACAAGCTGGTGTCCAATAAAGTGCAGATTAAGGACTACAACTACTCCCAGTTGAAAAAACTTATCCTTGATGCAGAGAAACGGGGTCTGGTGAAGACGCGCAATCAAAACGGTAAGTGGAGCGTGAGTGTAGCGTAGGGGTACCATTCTTCGGCTATAGAATATCCGCGTACACGAACCCACCGCGCTCCACGATTTCGCCTTTGGTTACGGGGACGGGTGTGTTGAAAATGGGGCCGTTGTGGACGAAGGTGTGGAATTCGCCGTTTTCGCCGCAGGGGTCGGCGGTGTCGGGCAGATCGTCGAGCAGGGATTCGTCGAAGTCTCTTCCGGCGAAGGAGGGGTCGATTTGTTTGGGGTCTACGCAGGCGAGGATCGCTTTGAAGCCGTCGTCGATGAAATTCCGTGCGAGTTGTTTCGTGTCGCGTCCCCAGACGGGATAAATCGCTTCCATGGCTACGTTTTTCATCAGGCGATCCCGGTATTCCCTGATGTCTTCGAGGTAGAGGTCTCCGAAGATGCAACGCCGAATGCCTTTTGAATAGAAGTGATTGAAGGCTTCCGTCATGGCGGCTTCGTAGGTGTCGTTGCTGGCGCTGGGCGGAATGTGGACTTCGTGCAGGGGGATGCCGAGGGATTCGGCTTGGGTGTGAAGGAGGCTGCGTCGAACGCCGTGCATGCTGATGCGGTCGTATTCATCAGTGACGGTGGTCACGAGTGCGCGGACGTCGAGATCGCCGGCATTCAGGACTGCTTGTAAGGCGAGTGAGCTGTCTTTTCCGCCGCTCCAGCCGATGATTACGGGTTCTTTGGGCATGGTGTGTTTCCCTATTTTTGTTTCGGAAAACGAGTGTACGAAATAAAGCCTTAGATGTCCAGTTTCTGAACGAAATTGGTTTTATTTAGAACGACATTTATGTGCTAAATAGTTAGGGATACAGGAACCTTTTTTCGGGAGAGACATATCATGCCAAAAAATATCGTGGTGTTTTCTGATGGTACTGGTCAAGAAGGTGGTACGGGCAACAATACGAATGTGTACAAGCTGTTCAACATGTTGGAGGATCGATCTGCGCGGCAGGTGACCTTTTACGATCGGGGATTGGGTACTGGCTTTCGTAAAATCACAGGAAATGCTGGCGGCATGGGCATTTCTACGAATATTCGAGAGTGTTACGAGTTTATCTTTGAGCACTATGAGGCTGGAGACAAGATTTATCTTTTCGGATTCAGCCGCGGGGCGACAACGATACGGAGTCTGGCTTCGTTCATTCGGCTGTTTCGCATTCTCCCGAAGTCGCGCCCAGAGTTGATCAAGGAAGCCTACAGTATCTATCGCAAAAAAAAGGACCGCAGGAAACGCGCGGAGGCGTTCGTTGAGCGACATCATTCTATGTGGGTTGATATCGAGTTTATCGGAGTCTGGGATACGGTGAGTGCACTGTGTTTTCCACACAAGGTGAAGGGGATACCTACTAAGTGGATTGACTCTTGGGTGAACCGAATCCCTTTCTTTCGGCACAAATATCATGAACTCACATTGAAATCCAACGTAAAGACTGTCCGTCACGCGCTCGCGATTGACGATGTCCGTGAGCTTTTTCATCCAACCTTCTACTATCCTCTCGCGAAAGCAGATTTGGATCCCGACTCGGAATTGGAATTGGACATGAAACAAGTCTGGTTTGCGGGTATGCATTCGGATGTCGGGGGCGGTTATGAGGAGCAGGAACTGTCGGATAATGCACTGGAATGGATGGTGCATGAAGCGACAACCGCGGGTTTGTTGACCTACTCGAACCACAAGGTCATTTTGAAACCTGATCCCGATGGTACGATGCACGATTCGCGTAACACGGATGCCAAAAAGAGTCTATTTGCCGAGTTGCAACGAACGTGGCCCAATGACAAACTTGGCGATCCCGTCGTGCATGAAAGCGTGACACAGCGCAAGAAAAACGGGGACAATGGTGATGATCCTGCCTACGAGCCGTGGATCATGAAAGGAAACTATACCGTGGAGAGTTAGTGGATTAGTAACTTGATCTGACGAACAGTTGTTTATATGGTGGAAGGATAAGGAGTCAATTATCATGTCGCGAATAGTGGTTGTGCTCGGTGCGGTGTTGCTCGTGTTGGCGATACCCGTTCTTCTTATGATGTTGCAGGGAGGCGAGCGTGTCGTATTTGATGATTCACCGCTTCATCAATCTGGCCAGGCAGGAAAGATGTCGGATGTTCCGATGCTCATGGAAAAGGGCGTGGACATCAATGCGCGCGATGAATTCGGGCGCACGGCCTTGCATTACGCGGCTGAGAATGGTCATGGCGGCACGGTGGGGGAGCTGCTGAAGTATGGCGCCAATGCAGCGATTCGGGATGACAAGGGGAGGACGGCACATCAACTGGCGAATCTGAATGGGCATAACGGGACCGCGGCGGTGTTGGCATCGGTAACACCCGTCTCGGATGGCGAGCAGATACTCAACCCTTCGCTGAAGTATCCGAACAAGCTGAGTTTCGAGACGGCCATCGGGGGGCCCGCGGTGCTACTGAAAGGCGAACACGTCTGGCTCTTTGCGCCGACATCGGTCGAGCAGGGCGCGCGCGTTGTGCATCCGGTTCTGGAGCAGGCCTACGACGCGTTGTATGACATGGTCGGCGTGCACACGGATTACATCGTCGCCGTGTACAATTTTCCGAAGGGGCATGGGGATGCCTTTGGCGGCACGAGCAATTGTACGATTTGGTATGACGATACGAACCTGCGACTGAATCAGCACGATGAGTGGACGCAGTACAAGTTGCCACATGTGTCCGGCTATATCGAAGAAATGGCCCACAATTTTGCGTACACCCAGTTCGGGTGGGAAATGATCGGGTGGTCAATCGGCATCAAGGCGAGTCAGCAGGTAGCGGATAATCCCCTATTTGAGCGGTCATTGAACGCCACGCGACAGGGGCAGACCGAAACGTTTCGGCGTTACAAAGCAGCGGGACATGTTTTTCCCAGCGATGTGCCGCCCAATCAGGTCGACCGGATTCACGCCTACCTGCTGTGGCAATGCGAGCAAGAGTACGGCCCAAATTTCTGGCAAGATTTCTTCAAGGAAGCCAAAAAAGAACGCGCCGCACTCGCGTCGGGCAGTCGCGATGAACGCTACCGCATTACAGTCGAATGTTTCGATCGCTTGCCGGGATTGAACTTCAAAGAGCGACTCCGCGCAAACGGAATTTCGCTCACCACCGACATCAAATCGATGGATCCCGAAGGCGCAAGCTGGAATCGACGACTGGAGTGAAAAGGGCAAGGGCATTTTTAACGCAGAGACGCAGAGAACTGCAACCGCCTAACTTGTCATTCCCGCAGATGGTGAGCGGGAATCTCATGACTTCGTGCCAAGGCTTTGCCTCGTTCTTAAAAACGATTGCCAAACTATTTTTGATAGTATAGACTGATGTAATAGTTTAATTCTGATTGTATGTTGGAATCGGATTTATTGATGACAAGTATTACGGGTAAAATGATCTTGGTACGACGAATTTTCGCTATTTCTATACTTTTTGTTGTAACGGTCTTCATTGCATTGTATCTCCAACAGTATCTTCCGGGTGCGGAGCTACTTGAAGAGCAACAGGCCGAAGATCGACCGAATGATAAACAATCTCCCAAATATCAGTTCGCACGAACGATTTCGATTGCGGTAGGAGAGAAAATTCTTCAATATGATGGTGTTCCCAGTGTGCGAGTCGGGTGGAAAAGAGGATACAGAATTCTCTTAGGACACGAGATTCCTCATAACCTTCGGGATAACGATACCGAGTTCGACATGAGATACACTGTAGACCTTGTGTTGTTCCCGTCCCGCCGTTCAAAGCCACTGCGGCCCGATCAGAGATTGCGTAGGATAAGATCACTCCGATCCCCACAGCTGATCCAGTCTATCTTGGCAAAGGTGAAGGATATTATTGGTACGGGCGAATGAACATCGCGGCCCGGGCCAGGCTGCGAAAGAGTTTCAATCTGGAAGGGGCGGATGACCTGTATGACATGCTTGTGAGTTATTGCGATGAGTCGGAGGAACTACGCGAAAGAAATGACAGGATCAGTTTGCTCGCCGGGATTGCGGAAGAACAAGCCATCCCTTTTTTGAAGCAAGGGATAGAGCAGGAAAATCTTCGGGCAATACATCCTCTATCCAGAATTCGAGGCAAAGAGGTCGTGGATACCCTGTTTTCCTTACTTGAGAACACCGAGTATCATGAAACTGTCCGGAATAACCTGCCTTGGGAGCCGAGACGAGAACTTAAGCAAGTTTATCTCCGTGTCTCGGAAGATTCCTATAACATGCAGTCGATAATTGCGGTTCAAGAGTATAGCTGGTTAGAAGCCTTACCTCTCTTGTAGGAATTAGAGAAGATGCCACACAGAATTTCCGATCATGTGATGTGCATGGTGACCCAGCGGGAATTGAGGGGGAATCCGTTGCCCCCGGAGCTACTCTTGGCAGAAAAAGCCATCGGTGAAAACAGTCGTTGGCGCGGTGAACAGCTTCCCCGGTAGAGTTCGAACGTGCTATGAACGTCATAATCGGTCATCCGGACACAGAAGCATCCGTATTGATAGCACTGCGACCGCCCCATAAGAATATTCGTATGAGGGCTTCTCCAGTATATTCCTATTAGTGGGGTTGAACTTCTCGGATGGTTGCCGAATGAAGCCGTGATTCCAGTTCTTGAGCATCTCTTGGAATCCTCACCTGATGCGACTTATCGCGAGCAGACTACCAATTTGTTGGAACTAATCGGAGACCTTCCTGAGGTCAGAATTCGCGCGACCGTTCGACCGCGATAGGGTGCTCAATCGTTGGTCCAGCCTTATTTGCTATACTTCCTTTTTAGCTAATCCCTTCTGTATTTGGAGCCGTTATGTCTGAGGAATCGAAGAGTACGAATGTGGTTTGGCATTTGGGTGAAGTGGACCGTGCGAAGCGTGAGGCGTTGGTGGGGCATAAGGGTGCTGTGTTGTGGTTTACGGGGCTGTCGGGTTCGGGTAAATCGACCGTGGCGAATGGTGTGGAGCTGGCCTTGCATGAGATGGGATGTCACACCTACGTGCTGGATGGCGATAACGTGCGGCATGGCTTAAACGGCGACCTGAATTTTTCAGACGAAGATCGGCAAGAGAATATTCGACGCATCGGCGAGGTGTCGCGCTTGTTTTCGGATGCGGGCGTATTGACGTTAACGGCATTCATCAGTCCTTTTCGCTCAGACCGCGCGTTGGTGCGTGAGTTGATAGGCGATCGTTTTGTGGAGGTACACGTCGACGCTTCGGTGGAGGTGTGCGAGAGTCGCGATCCGAAGGGGCTCTACAAAAAGGCGCGCGCCGGTGAGATAAAAGACTTCACCGGCATTTCGTCGCCGTATGAGGAGCCTGAAAATCCGGAAATTGTTGTGGATACCGGCGAACTTTCCTTGGGGGATTCCGTTTCGACTGTCGTGAACTATCTCAAGTCAAACGGATTTGTTGCTTAATCCATGAAATTCCTGCTTACGAATGATGACGGGTATGACGCGGAGGGAATTAACGTGCTGCGTCGCGCGGTGAACGGTGAGACGGTGACCGTCGCGCCGCTGGAGCATCAGTCGGGTTGCAGCCATCGGGTGACGATGTACGGTGAACACCTTGAAGTCACTGAGAAATTTCTCGATGTGCACGCGGTGGACGGACGCACGGCGGACTGCACGCGAATTGGCTTAAAACATTTGGCGGAGGATGCGGACTGGGTGTTGTCCGGCGTAAACTTCGGCGGGAACATGGGGCACGATATTTATTTGTCAGGCACGGTCGCCGGAGCGCGTGAGGCGGTGTTTCTGGGCAAGCCGGCCATTTCGTTTTCACAGTTTTTGCGCCCGAAGATGACCTTTACATGGGAGCGCACCGAAGCGTGGACGCGTCGCGTGTTGGATTTCATCCTTGCGGAGGAGCCGGAGCCGCATACATTCTGGAACGTGAATTTTCCGCATCTCGAAGCCGATGCGCCGGAACCGGAACTCATAAAATGCGAACCCTGCAAGCAATCGCTACCGGTTGCTTACAGGGTGGATGGAAATCGCTTTACCTATGCGGGTGTCTATTCGGAACGGTTGCGCGACCCCGGGAAAGACGCGGACGTGTGTTTTTCCGGGAATATCGCCGTATCCAAATTGAGTATCTGATCGCCCTAATTCGCGGTGATGTAGGTGCTGGGCAATCCGGCTGGCGAGTTGAACGTCTCGTGGCCATCGTTGATGTCCGACAGGCAGGTCGGGCAGAAGGTATAGTAGCCGACCTTCTTGTCCTGTGAGAATTCGTTGGTCCATTTTCCGTCCGAGTGGATCTTTTTGCAGGTTTTGCATGAAATAATCATGGTGCAGACCGCCTTGTCTGTAATGTCCCCCGTTGTATAGTATTATCGACATAAAGTATGGAATCTTTAGCCCGAAGGAGCCCCATGGACACAAATCCCCACGTAAATTGTAGCGCCGAGACTGAAAATGAGTGGTTTGAGGCGTTGATGAGCCTAGCGCGATTTCTGCGTACACCGGAAGGATGCCCCTGGGATCGCGAGCAGTCGTCCGGGGATTTCGCGGGCTATGCGAAGGGGGAAGTTGAAGAATTCATTGACGCGATCAAACACAACGATAACGCGCACATAGCTGAGGAATTCGGGGATGCGTTTTTTACGTTATTGGCATCAGCTGCCGCCGCTGAAGAAGAGGGACGCTTCCAGTTGAAGGACGCACTCGAAGCCATCCACGCAAAAATGATCCGTCGACACGATCACGTCTTCGGAGACGTGAAAGCACAGTCCGCCGAAGACGCCGTCAAAGCATGGGAAGTTGCCAAGGCGAAAGAGCGGGGGGAGACTGTATAATGGAACGCATTATGGATTTACATCGGCTTTCCAGGGTAACGATTTTTGTCGGCCTGTTATCTGGCATCGCATGGGCCGAAACGCTTAGACCTCTAGATAAAATCGAACTGGGCCTCGCGCAATATCCTCCTCATCTCGGAGAGGATGCGACTCGCGCCGATTTGTTCGAAGCTCTTGATGCCTGGATCTATGCGCCCGATGTCGTGTATTGGGACAGGAATCCAGAAACCAGCAATGTGGATTTCCATCAGTATTATTTGCGTCAAATCCAAAAAGCATTGGATGAAGCCGCTTCAACATCTGTCGAGAGCGGAGCAGTGATCTGGAAACTTTATTCATCTGGTTTCCTGGTCAAAACGCCGAGCACAACATTTTCATTCGATGCCACAGAAGGACCATTCAAGGATATCAAGCGTTCTCCTGCGGCGGTACTTGATTATCTTTTTAAATGGACTCCGGCCATGCGCGAACAATTCGCGGATCTGGTAGATATAGCATTCGTTTCGCATCGGCATTACGATCATTTCTCGTTTGCACTTACGGAGAGTTTGGCCAAGGCAGGTAAACAGATCATCGTTCCCGAAGAAATCAAGGAAATGCTCAAAAAGACTTCTTTTTATGACCGTATCGTGACGCTCGATGCGGGTAAGGACCACACCTTTTCGGCATAGCCGGTAAGAGTGTTTGACGGCGTTCAATACATGGGGCGAGACGAGAATAACGATTTTGCGGTCAGCAAACATGATGCGGAGAATAATGTATATCTGGTGAAGGTTGGTGACGGGCCGACGTTTTTGCATAACGATGACAACCGTGGAAGGCCTTTCACACCCTGGTTGCGCGAGGCGATCAAAGATGGATGGACGGTCGATGTCTGGTTCCATATTATGGGCTGGCCACGCAGCGTAACGGAGGATGTCGATACCCTCGTAAAGCCGCTGATCATCAAAGGCCACGAGCATGAATTGGGCCACCGTCCGAATGGCCACGTGAATAAACTCGGTGACATTTACCGACACCTGCTTCCGAGAATTAGGGCGCGGCGTGCGCTCATTATGACTTGGGGAGAACGCTTCGAGGTGAATGAGTGGAGGGGCGACGGGACCTCTACTTCCACGAAGTCGTTGTAGTCATTGCGGGACGGAACGGAGAGGGCTAGTCTTCGAGGTCGAGATGACGCCACTTGTCCAGTTTTGCGGGCCAGAACTGGTAACCGAAGAGTGGGGCGAAGAGTCCGGGTATGCCGACAATCGGACCGGTGAGTGCGAATCGCATTGGGTTCGTGAAGTAGCCGCCGAGAATCACATAGACCACAGCAAAGAGTGTGAGCATATTTGCTGTCATGAAGAGTAAGCCTATTGCCTGATACTTGGCACGTTGAGTCTCATTGACCTTGTCGAGTAGTAATGGTCCGCACCGGTGCATGACGTACATCGACGTGGCCTGGAACGCTGCGAAAATGATCGTACCCGAAAACTGCGTGGTCAGGGGAAGTGTTCCGGCTCCCGAGAATGCCAGTCCAAGTTGGGGTACTAAGGAGAAGTATAGCGCGCTGAAAATACAGTGCCATAGTGCAATTCTCAGGGCGTACCGTGAACGCTCCTCACCGACACGACGAAATCCCCAACGCGTTTCCGAATTGAATATATACGTATGGCCCAATTTCTCAAATGTGGGGACAGAGGCTTGTAGATCCTGTCGGAGTGCATCCGCGTCGCCAAAGCGTTCCTGTGTACGGGTGATCGCTTCTTCGTGCGAGCGGCCATATTGAATCTCTTGTTCATAGGCCGACGTAACGTGGGCCAACAACTCTTCGCGCATCTGCAACTTACGTGTGATATTGGCGCGAATGGGCCGCACCACACGTTCCACCAATATGTCGAGTTCTTTCATGTTGTTGCCTCCACGACGGGTCCGATGATATTTACGAACTGTCGCCAGTCTTCGCGACGACGGACGAGTTCTTTTATACCTTTGGCGGTGATGCTGTAAATGCGTCTGCGTGGACCACGTCTGGGCGTGGTGCCATCTTCCCATTGCGCATGGAGTAGCCCTGCTTTTTCGAGGCGATACAAGGCGGGATAAGAGGGTACCCTCGTTCATGTGCAACGCGCCCGATCCCAATTCGTCGATTTGTTGCATGATCTCGAAACCGTGCGCCTTATTCTTTTCGAGAATAGAGAGTGCCATCGTATCGAGATGCCCGCGCAGCTTATTGCCATCTATTTTGTCCATAGGGGTATTAAGGCTGTCTAAATAGATGTTATCAAGACTCGATTTCGCTCCTGTTTATAGGCCTATCGGCGAGTATTTAGTATTCATCCCACTTCGTGCCGTCCAGAAACTGAACTCGCTGCACCACGACGAGGATGTCTTTTGTCGCCTCGGGCATGTTAAAGGCGGTCGATTCCTGAGTCGAAGTCCCGTTTTTCCCGACGAGCGTCTGTGTGCCTTCAGATGTGAACGGGCCGGTGACCATGGTCTGAAAGTCTTCGAGTTTTGTGCCGGATGCGTCGAGATATTCCATATTGGTCGACACGTTGAGCACGTCCTTGTTGGAGTGGTTGACGATATTCAAATCGACCTTCGCAAAACTGGGGTCGCGATCCGTAATTTCTTTCAGCGTAATCGTCAGGGGTGTTTCATGGTTTCCAAAATTCAATTCTTCGATTCGTTCTGGGGTCTGTGCATATTTTTCGAGCGGAATGTGTTCGAAGGAGAAGGGGAATTCCAGGGCCTGCGACTCTGTGACTAGCTTTAGTCGCACCGTATGCGGTGGCGATTGTGTATTTATTTCCGCCTGTACCTTGCCCGGTTGCCAGCGGCTCGTGTTCTCGAAGGTGATGCCGAGTGATGCGCCGTCCGCATCTTCGGCCCAGAACTGAACCAACAGGTTTTCCGTAGAGGATTCCGGACCCACGATTTCGATTCGTGTATGGGTGCCCACTCCTTTCACTTCGAGCACGAGATCGCCTAGATTTTTCGTCTGACCTTCTTCAACTCCATCAAATACAACTTCCTCTACGATCGAAGGCACGACGAGTTTCTGTTTTCCGCTGAATCGTTTGATTTCGGTTACTTCGCGAATCAGATTTATTAGACCGAGGCCGTAGGAGTCTGAGTAGGCCTTCCCGGTCACATCGCCGCTACTCAAGTAGAAAACATTTTCTTCGATTAGGCTGCGCTCCTGCGCATCGACCAGACCGTCGAAGAGAAGAGCATCATTCAGCCCCTGCAGTAGCGTAAGTAGCCCGACATCGAGTCCGTAAGATCGCACGGTCATCTGGATACGACCCGTCGGCACGGGGGCATTCTCTTTGAGCTCTGTAATCTCGAACAAAAACGGGCCGTTGAACGCGATGGGGTAGGGTCTCGGACCTTTCGCGAACTGAATCGCGTTTGTGGCCGGTTCCGCTGGCGCTTCGATTGCTTGCGCATCGTCCGGTAGCCCGCCGAGGGTCTCGGCCAGCATCGTTTCCATGCCCTCTGCCAGTGCGCTGACCATCGCGCCGCCGAATCCGCCCATGTAGTCATTCATGTCAGGAAATACCGGATAGAGACCGAGTTGTTCACAGATGGATTCGATGGCCTGCAGTCGAGACAAACCTTCTACAGAGACGGTGACTTCCTGTTGCAACTCCGATTCAAATCCAACGCCGTGTATGGTCAGCGAAAGTCCTTCGGCCGAATCGGCGAGCGCGTCGCCGGCGGTCTTGCCTCTGTAGTCAACGGCATTCTTCTGGGTCGATTCGTATTCATCGTTGCTCAGTGCACGAATGGCGTCGTATCGTTTTTTCTTCTCGGCGATTTCTTCTTCGGTGCCGCCCATCATGGACGATTGCATCGCGGAACTGAAAGTCTCCTCAAGGGCCTCTCCAAAGCCCTCGACCATCGAGGTCAACATTTCGCCGATTTCCTCAAGGTTGATCGTGAACTCCATGCCTTCGCCAAGCACGACACCCACGGCGAATACGCGATAGGCACCGTCCTCATCACGCATTTTGAGTTTCATGGTTTGCGTTTCGCCGTTCTCGGTAACCTCAATCGAAACGTCCGCGCCCTCGTCGGTCAATTCAGATTCGCCGACCGTGTATTCCTCGTAGGACATCTCGTTGACGTTCATGCCGGAGTCGCCCGAGTTCATCCCTTCGAGCGCCTTGGCCGTGAGTAGCGACTCAATCGCCTCGCGATCACCAGCCATGCCCGCCTCTATGAAGGCGGTAGCGGTTTCCTCGGGGGTGAGTCTTGCGACAGCAACCGGGCCAGCGTCGTTCGCGGGCGCGTCCGGGTTGTCGTCAGAGGAACACCCGCACAGACTGAATGCGACTGCAATGATAAATAGGCGTGCGAATAGTAGATGTTTTGGCATTGGACACTCCCCCTTTGTGTGTCGGCTCTGCACTAATGGTACACGATATTGAACAAAATCGGGGCGTGATTCTATTCAATGATACCGACTTTCTCGTACAACTCTTCGGCGCGGGCTTCGTCGGCATTCAGCTCGTTCAAGAACGCCACAAACGCTTTGTAGACATGCAGGTGATCATAATCCCAGAAGATGTGGTGATCGGAGTGGTGAAGGTCGACGTAGGTTTTGGATTCGGAGCTCATTTGGTCGAGGGCTTCTTTGGAGGCTTTTGGCGAGGCGGCGAAGTCGTGGCGACCGTGCAGGACAAGGGTGGGTTCGGTGATGGCGGCGAGGGTTTCGGGATCGCGGGCTTGTTTGCCGATGGCGGTGAGGGTTGCAGAGCCTTTGGACGGTATCCAGCGGTAGGACAGGATGTTGGGTCGATTCTCTTTCTTGGCGACGCGGATGAAGGCATCGCCTTTGTAAACCCGGAGAATGACGGGGCCGGTGAGGGCGTTCCAGGTTTCCACGGGCAGGCCGTAATACCATTGGTGCGTGACGCGGTAGTAAGGCGCGGCGAGGATGAGTCCGTCGAGCTCTTCGGTGGAGGCGACGATGGTGCTGAGTGCGCCGCCCATGGAGTGTCCAACGAGGATGACGCGTTTGTGTTTTTCTTTGAGCGCGTTGACTTCATCGAGCACAGCGTTGAGCATTTCTTCGGCGGTCGTCTCGGCAAAATCCTTCGGGGAGGTGCCGTGTCCGGGTAGCAGCATCATCTTGATACGGTAGCCTTCCTTTTCCGCGAGCAGATCGGGGATATCGTTGAAGTTATTCGAGCCGCCGACGAAGCCGTGTACAAAGAGGATGGCCGTGTCCGCATCTTCAGGACCGAGCAGCCGAGGTTCCGCGCCGACGAGAATACCCGTTTCCGGATCGCGAGGCTGTTTCAAGTCGTATTTGGTGGCAAGTTTGGCGGTAGAAAGATCATAAATCGCAAGAATAAACACAACGAAGATAAGGATACGAAGTATCCGCCGGTTCTTCTTTGGTTCTTTCTTCTTTCCTAAGAAGAAAGAACGAGGTTCAGGCTCGTCGTCCTTGGCGGTTTCCGGCGTAGTGGTTTCTTCAGAATCCGCCACGATTACTCGCCCACGTCGAGTTTGTGTGCGAGGGTTTTGACGCCTTTGATGTCGAGTTTGCCCGTACCGAGGATAGGGATCTCATCGACTTTGTAGAAGGCCTTCTGTTTCGGTAGCCATAGATTCGGCAGTCCGGTTTCATCCATGCGCGTGAGCAGATTTTCGAAGTCGTCGTCCGCCAAGGTGTGCAGCACGATGAGCCGTTCCCCTTTGGCATCATCGGGTACGCCCGTAACCGCGAGCACGGTTTCGGATTCTTCAAGAACTTCGTGCAGGGCTTCTTCCACTCTCGTGTGGCTGACCATCTCGCCGCCGAGTTTACTGAAACGCGCCAGGCGATCGGTGATCGTAATGAAGCCGTCCTCATCAATATTCGCGATATCCCCGGTCTGGTACCAGCCTTCCCGTAGCACATCGGCCGTTTTTTCAGGCATACCCAGATAGCCTTCCATCACGTTGGGACCTTTCACCCAGAGCAGACCAGAATCGCCGTTCTGGAGAATTTCGTGGCTGTCGGGATCGGTGATGCGCACGCTGATGCCCGGCAGGGGATGTCCAATCGAACCCCGTTTCGTTCCTTTTTGGTAGAAACCCGGCGCACGGAAGTCCGGCACGTTGAGTGATACGATGGGCGAGCACTCGGTGGTGCCGTAGCCTTCGAGCGGCTCCACGCCGAATTTTTCCTTGAAGGCATCGCGCACACGCGGCGAGAGTTTTTCGGCCCCCGTGATGATAAAGCGGATTGAACCGAGTTGTTTCGGGGTGCAGCGTCGAACGAATCCATGCAGGAAGGTAGACGTGCTGAACATGATGGTGGCTTTGTATTTTTCGATGAGTCCGCCAATCGCGCGTGGCTCCATCGGGTTGGGATGGTAAACGGCACCGAAATTTTGGTGGACGAGCACCAGCCACAACGTTGCCGTGTATCCGAAGACATGGAAGAACGGCAGCATGCCCATGATGATGTCGCCTTTCTGGTGGGGGAACACTTGCAGGGCGGCTTCGATATTCTTGGTGATGTTGTAATGGGTGAGGATAATGCCCTTCGGTTCGCCTTCACTGCCGCTGGAGAATACGATCGTGGCGGTATCATCAATGGATCGTTTTTCGTTTCCGCCGAGTTTTTTGAGGAGTACTTTCATCGGCAACAGGTAAGCCATCAGTATCGCCTGGATGCGATCTTTCTTGACGACACCTGCAAGTATGTCGTCGACGTAAATGATGTCGCGCGGCGGGGTCACGGGCACCTGATCGAGGAAAGCCCTGGCCGTGATCACGTGTCTCATGTCGCACTGCGTCGCGGCCGAATCGAGTGCTTCGTCGGAGGTCGTGTAATTCATGTTTACCGGCACACGGTTGATCATCGTGAGCGCGATGTTGGCCAGTGTGCCACCGACGGATTGTGGCAGAAGCAGCCCGACCATTTTTTCGTCGTCCGCGAGCAGGGGTTTGAGTTTTCGCGCCAGAATGATGGCACCCACGAGGGTTCTGAAATTGCTCAGTGCGCCCGAGCGTGCGTCCGCAACGCCGAGTTTGAAAGGGTGGCGTTTCGCTTTCTTGATGAAGAGTTCATGCAGCAGCGGTGCTTTGGTGTCGTGGCGATTGTAGGCTTCGGTGCCCAGTTCCTGGATGGCGGCCCGCAATTCATAGGCGTTGGAATCCGAAGGCATGGACTCGCCAAAGCCGATGGTGATGGGGAAGGGGATGCGCTTGGGCCACTTCCAGAAGAACTTGCCATCAGAAAAACTGAAGATACTGCCCCAGATTTGGTCGATATGCACGGGAATAATCGGGGCATCCGTGCCGGCCATGATGCGTTCGAAGCCTTTCCGGAAGGGAAGCATCTGGCCCGTGCGCGTGATTTGCCCCTCGGCAAAAATACAAACGAGTTCGCCGTCCTTGAGCGCGTCCGTCGCACTCTGGAGCGATTGCATGACCTCACGCGGTCCGCCACCGGGGGCGATGGGGATGGCCCCGACGAGTTTTGCCAGCGGTTTTATCCAGGGGACTTCGTAGATGCCGCGGTACATGAGGAATCGCACAGGACGATCAATGCTGGCGACGATGATGAGCGCGTCGAGGAAGGAGGTGTGATTTGCTACGAGTAAGGCACCGCCGTGTTCGGGGATATGGCGACGTCCGATGACGCGCACTCGATAGATGGTGTTCGCGAGGAACCACAGTCCGAGGCGCAAAACGAAAATTGGAAGCAAGAGGCTAACGTAGATGGCCATCGCAAAGGTCATGACGCAGCAGATGGCGAAGATGGTGTAGGGACTGACGGATTGTGTGCTGAAGAACAGCATCAACGCGCCGGCGGTAAACATGCCGACGAAGGTGAGCATGTTGGTGACTGCCATGATGGCGCCGCGCATGTTCGATGGGCTGCGGGACTGAATGGTGGCGGCCAAGGGCACATCAAATACCCCGCCGAAGAATCCGAGTCCCGTGAGCAGTACGAGTGAGCCCTGGAATCCGAAAATTGGCCACGCCAACAATCCGCAGAAGACGGCCATACCGAATGCGCCCAGGGGAATGAGTCCTACTTCGATTTTCCCGCGTGAAAGATATCCAGCCGAGACCGCCCCCGCACCGATGCCGAGTGATAGTGCGACCGCCTGCATGCTCATCTGGATTTCGGAAAGATTCAAAATATTATTGCCAAAGGGAATCAGATTGGCTTGAAGCAATGCTGCGACGAACCAGAAATATACGTAACCGACTACTGTGAGCCACAGCCATTTATCAGCCTTGTAAATTTTGAAGACTTTTCCCATGCCGGACCATGGATTGGCGGGTATGGCTCGTTGTGGATCAGCGGCGGGTGGATTAAATACTTTGCGCGCGAAGGTGAGTCCCAGAAACGCGAGAGCCACCAGAATGAAAGAGGAATACTGGACATTGCCGCCCTTGCTGAGCATCTGGTAGAGGGGGCCGGCGCATCCAACCCCGGCGATGATGGCGACCATGGTCATCATCTGCATAACCCCGTTCCCCCAGGATAGGCGGGACTCGGGCAGGCCTTCAGGCAGGATTCCGTATTTCGCCGGGCCGAACATCGCGCTCTGGGTGGCCATCATGAAGAAGACGGCTGCGAGGAAGATGGGTTGTCCGTTGAGTATGGCGAAAAAGCCGAGAGCCATGATGACGATTTCGAGATACTTCGTCCACACGACGACTTGTTTTTTGGGAACGCGATCAGAAAGCGCACCAAATATTCCGGGGAAGAGAATGTAGGGGATGGCGAAGAGCATTCCTGCATAGGCCGCGATCGCGCCGGAGTTTTGTGCGGTATCGGTGACGGCGGAGTCGATCAGTAGGAAGATCAGGGTATACTTGAAAAAGTTATCGCTGAAGGCACCCTGGAACAACGTCGCTATCAGATACCAGTAGCCCTTCTTGTAGCTCGATTTATCGTATGTGATCCCCATGGGGATGCTCCTGATCGTGACAAGAGGTGGAGTCCCGTCGCGAAAATGTCGTTATAAATTTTGTACGCGCCCGCGTGCTTTTTCCAACTGGTTGATAAGCTGGTGGCAATCGTCAATCTCCATATCCGAAAGCGCGAGATGAATTTCGTCCCGGTAACGCGGTTCAACCTGGTCGATGAGCGCGCGCCCTTTGATCGTTAATTCCACGTGATGAATGCGCCGATTGTCCGGAACATTGACCCGCTTGACGAGATCTTTTGATTCAAGTTTGTCGAGTACCGAAGTGATGCTCGCGCGCGTCACCACGAGCCGTTTGCCCAGTTCCGCCTGGGTAATATCGCCCGCTGCAAATTTCAACGCGAAGAGCACGTTGAACTGCGCCTCGGTGAGATCATAGTTTCGGAAAAGTTGGGCTGCCTTCGCCGAGAAGAGGTTCGCCGTTCGTACAATATTGAGAACCGCTTCATGCCGGATGTCGTTGAAAGGATTTTGCAATCCCAACTCGTCTTGTAAACTCATACAGGCTCCTTTGTTAGGACTTAAATTGAAGCACAGGAGATTGTTTGTAGTCAAGCAGATTTAAAAATAGTTAATTCGATGCTTAATGCTTCCTTTTTATGCGTTTTTATGTGATAAAGTTGCACTGAATTATGTCTTAGGGGAACCCATGAACGTCGTAATCGCAGGGGCATCTGGACTTATAGGCACCGCACTGGTTTCCGCGCTGAAAAGCCGGGGGGACACGGTGAGGCGGCTTGTGCGGCATGATCCTGCCGATGATAGCGAGCTCCAATGGCATCCTGAATCCGGCGAATTGGATGCGTCGAGCGTGGAAGGGGTCGACGCTGTTATTTGCTTGTCGGGCAAGGGTATCGCCGACGGACGTTGGACTCCCCGAATCAAACGAGAAATTCTGGAGAGTCGGGTGTCCACGGTCGAGCTGTTGTCCAGGCGCATCGCGGAAGTTTCGAAGCCGCCCGCGGTTTTCATTTGCGCCTCTGCGATTGGAATCTATGGAACGACGAATCAAGAAGAAGCCTTCGATGAGTCGAGTCCACCAGGCGACGATTTCCTGTCAGGCGTGTGTAGCGCGTGGGAAGAGGCTGCCGAGATGGCTCGAAGCGTCACGCGGGTAGTGCATGCACGCCTCGGAGTCGTGCTTACACCATCGAGAGGCGCGTTGGCCCGAATGCTTCCGGTGTTTCGCGTGGGTTTTGGAGGCCCGTTGGGAAACGGAGAACAATCGATGAGCTGGATCGCGCTGGAGGATGCTGTTGGGGCGATTCTGCATTTGATGGATGATGCCGATGTGAAAGGGGCCGTAAACGTCGTCGCGCCGAATCCGGTTAGCAACCAGGATTTCAGTCACTCGTTGGCAACCGCGCTACATCGTCCCTGCTGGTTTCGGGTACCTGGTTTTGTCATTCGACTTGCCTTGGGCGAGATGGGCGAGGCATTGTTGTTAAACGGAGCCAATGTAGCGCCGGGGGTGTTAGAACGGACGGGATTTCATTTCGTGTATCCTGACATCGAACAAGTTTGGGAGTCCATCTTCGTATGAGTGAGGTAGAAACAAAAGCGACCGCGCACGGTCGTGTGGCACAGATCGCAATGGCAACAAGTCTTGCGGTCGCCGTGCTCATGTTGGTCGGAAAGTTCTGGGCAACATGGATAACCGGTAGTACGGCGATTTTGTCGGACGCGGCAGAGTCGGTCATCCACATCGTGGCGACCAGTCTCGCCGCCGCCAGCCTTTGGTATGCCAGTCGCCCGGCCGATGCGAATCACCCCTACGGTCACGGAAAGATCGCCTACTTTTCCGCTGGTTTCGAAGGCGCGCTGATTCTAATTGCATCGATCGTCGTCATCGGTGTCGGCATTCGCGGGTTGGTATACGGTGTCGAGTTACACCAGTTGGATGTCGGAATCGCCATCACTGCGGGGCTCGGTTTCATCAATTTGATGCTCGGCCTTTTCTTGATTCGCGTGGGTAAACAAACCAATCAATTGATTCTCGTGGCGAACGGCAAACACGTGCTTACCGATATGTGGACGAGTCTGGGTGTCGTGATCGGAATAATCCTCGTATATTTTACCGGCATTGTATGGCTGGACCCTGTTATGGCCATCGTTGTCGGTGTCAATATCTTGGTGAGCGCAATATTGCTGATTCGGCGATCCGTCCGGGGGTTACTGGACGAAGTAGCCGAAGATGACACGTCAAAATTACTGAAGTGTCTCGATGAAGCCGTAGCGGGTCAGACAATCAGCGGATACCATCAACTTCGCCATCGTGCGATCGATTCGGTGATGTGGATTGAGGTGCATGTACTGTTGCCGGACGGCATGGTCAATCTTGATGCCCATGCGCGCGCCACCTTGGTTGAGCGACGCGTGATGGAACTTTTCCCAACGTATCGCGTGCAAATGACCACGCATATAGAACCGGAGAGTCATGAGGCCGCGCATCCGGTAGGGCACGAGGGAATCCGTGGGCCCTACGGAGAGGCCGCAGACAAGCCGAAGAAGTAGTGGCTACGTCGTTACCAAATAAGTGGAAATACAGCTAAAAGTTGTTATCTTGGATGATTCGCGTTACAATGCGTCAAGTAATTCAGCGATAATGGAATGGCGGTGGAGGGGAAATCTATGCCAACGTACGTTTATGTTGCGCGGGGACGCGACGGACGCCCGAAAAAGGGTAGCCTGAGTGCCAAGAGTCATAATGAACTGACTCAGAAGCTGAAGATTCGTGGGCTCACGGTCGATGCCTCATCAATTAAAGAAAAGGGCTTGGGTAGTCTCAAGTCACATGTGGGCAAAAAGGTTAAGACCAAAGAGGTACTAATCTTCACACGTCAGTTGGCGGTGATGGTCAATGCAGGGTTGCCTTTGTTGCAGAGCTTGGATATTCTTGCCGAACAAGCGGAAACCGACCACTTCTCTCAAGTCATTTCCGATATCGCGGCAAGTGTAGAAGGGGGCGAAACCTTCTCCGGTGCCATCCGATCGTACCCGCGCGTGTTCCCTGAACTGTTCGTCAGTATGGTGCGCTCCGGCGAAGCCAGTGGTGAACTCGACAGCGTTCTGGTTCAGCTTGCCGATTACATGGAAGCCTCGGCAGAATTGCGCCGCCGCGTCAAAGGGGCCATGATGTACCCGGCTGCCGCTTTCTCCATCGTGATGCTTATTGCTTCCGGTCTTATCATATTTGTTGTGCCGCAATTCGAGAAAATATTCAATGACATGGGTGCGGAACTTCCACAGTCGACGCAGCTCCTGATTACGATAAGCACTTGGCTGCGTAGTTGGAGAATATTGATTATTATCGGTACGATTATCGGCATTGTGATTGGACTGAAGGCCTACAATAAAACGCCGACCGGGCGTTATAATCTGGACGCCTTGAAATTGAAGTTGCCCATATTCGGCATGTTGATTCGAAAGGTCTGCGTGAGCCGTTTTACCGGTACACTCGCGACATTGACGCGCAGCGGCGTTCCCATTCTCCAGGCTCTCGATATTGTCGAATCGACCGCAGGTAACATGGTGTTCTCCAAAGTCGTTCGAGAGGCTGCAGAAGGTGTACGCAATGGTGAATCGCTCGCTGATCCGCTAGCGCGTAGTGGCGAATTTCCTCCAATGGTCACGCGGATGATCGGGGTGGGCGAGAAGACAGGCGCACTGGAGGTGATGCTGTTCAAAATTCAGGAATTCTATGACTCAGAAGTGAAAGCATTGGTAGACAATATGACCAGTATGCTTGAGCCCGTCCTCCTGCTGTTTATGGGGATTGTTGTGGGCGGAATCATCATCGGCCTGTTCATGCCTATCATGAACCTTTCCACCATCGTTTAGACAACCTGCAATACCATTTGCGAGCCCCGACATCGAGCGCGATGCCGGGGTTTTTTTGTCCCAAAGTAAGGTATTTATTTCACAACGTCCTAAAGTTCACGCCAGAATCGCCGATAAAAAGTATATGAGTCGACTGGAATCGACTCTCAATTATTCGTAACTCGCTGTAAATAAGCAGGTTAGGGGATTCGAGGAGGACGGGATGTCAGGTACATTTTCATCAGGAGGACTGATTACAGGGCTGGATACAAACAACCTTGTCGCTCAGCTGATGCAAATTGAGCGGATACCCCTCCTACGCTTTCAGAGCAGAATCGGCACTCTGGAAAAGCAACGCGACGCGGTCTCGGATTTGCGTACACAGCTGCTCACTCTTCGCACCACGCTTCAGGATTTCCGCTTTGGCCTTGACTTCAATCAGTTTACGGTCTCTTCCAGTGATGAGACCGTCGGCACCGCGACGCCTTCCGGACCAAACCCCACGGCGGGTGCGTTCGTAATCGACGTAACGCAACTTGCAAGTGCGACAGTGGCTACGAGCATTGGTCGAATCGGGGCTTCCATCACTCCCATCGGTGTCCCACTCGAAAACTCCGGCGTCAACCGGGAAATTACCTCTGGACAATTCACGATCAACGGAGCGCAATTTAATTTCGATTTCTCCGTATCGACGCTTAAAGCGGTGATGGATCAAATAAACGTCGCCGGGATTGGTGTGACCGCTACCTACG
This sequence comes from Candidatus Hydrogenedentota bacterium, assembly GCA_046583315.1. Taxonomy (GTDB): domain Bacteria; phylum Hydrogenedentota; class Hydrogenedentia; order Hydrogenedentales; genus DTSJ01. Next base: position 3,491 of record JAYGCN010000316.1, on the reverse strand, counting down.
ATGCCGCGACGGACAAGGTCACCATCGAGAATTCAACGCCCGGTGACACAAGTATTATCAACTTTGGCGGTACCGGCGACACGAGCAACTTTTGGGACATCATCAATATCACCGATGCTACCCAGTTTACAAACGGAAACGGATCGACAGAGGTCGTGTCTTCGGTGGGACTGGGCCGAATAGACGAAGGGAAGACCCTCGATACGCAAAACTATGTAGGTGGTGCCATCACGGGTGGTAGCTTCTTCATCAACGGTATCGCTATCACGGTGGACCCGACGGTCGATGCTGTGAGCGACGTGATTGCCCGTATCAATGACTCCGATGCCGGCGTGACGGCAAGTTATGATCCGACAACGGATGGGATACGTGTTGTATCCGACAACCTTGGCAGCCGAACCATCTCGTTTGCGAGCGGCACCAGCAATTTCCTGGACATCATGAATCTGGCATCGGCCAACCAGAGCGTAGGATTGGATTCTCAGTTTTCTGTGGATGGCGGTCCGGTATTGACCCGCAACAGCAACAATGTCTCCACCGTCATTGGCGATCTCACAATCAATCTCAAAAGTATCGGAACAACGACTTTGACCGTCTCGCAAGATCAGGACGCGGTCATCAGCGTGATTCAGGAGTTCGTGGACAGTTTCAATGAGTCGGTGATGTCCATTGCCGAGCTCGTTGGGGACAAAGGCGAACTATCCGGCGACGGAAGCATACGCAGTATCAAGAATTTTTTGACCTCCACGATATTTGACCGGGTGCCCGGCTTGTCAGGAGGTCTCGAAAGTCTTCTGGAAATCGGTATCAGCACCGGGGAAAACTTTAGCGCCTCGGCTGTCTTTCAGTTGGAGATTGATGAGACGAAGCTTAGCGCTGCCATCGGGAAAAACGTCACCAATATCGAAGAGATATTCTCAAACGATGCCGAAACAGGCATCGCAGATAAACTGTTTGCCTACCTGGATGAAATTTCCAGTACGGGAGGCTTTCTGAACGATCGCGCCCGCTCAAATGGTACTATTGATTCGCAAATTCGCTCGCTTAACGAGCGCATTGAGGCCATGGAGCGACGTCTCGAGTTGAAAGAGGCTCGGTTGCGTTCGCGTTTTGTCGCAATGGAGCAGTTGGTGGCAACATTTCAGTCACAGGCAGGTTCGCTGCTCAGTTTGGGACAAGGTCTCGGCGGATTTTAGATGGTTCTTTTCAAGAAAAGGGTAAGTCGCAATGGGTACAAACGCTACACCGTCTAGTGCGTATAAGCAGGTTGATGTGGAAACCGCATCGCAAGGCAAACTGATCGTTTTACTCTTTAACGGAGCGATTCAGCGCGCTGAAGAGGCAAAGCGGCTTATGCAGGACACGCCGCTCGATGTTCCTGCGATTCACAACACCTTGATCCGGGCCCAGGACATCGTCAGCGAGCTTAGGAGCGCGTTGGATATGTCTGCCGGCGACGTGGCGGAAAATCTTGATCGGTCTTATGAATACTTTCACCATCTGCTGGTGCAGGCGAATATCTCGAAAGATTCGGTCTTCCTCGAAGAATGCATCCCCCTGATGACCGTCATCCGCGACACCTGGGAAGAACTGTTTGGGAAACTTGCCCATGAAAATGAGATGCCCATCGAACGCCCGGCCATCAATCCCCACGGCGCCTCAGTCTTGAACATCAAAGGGTAATCAGCCTCTCTACATCGTGTCTTGCAGAATTTCCGCGAAGGCCGATACCCACGCCGCTTCACTGTTGAGTGACGGCAACAGCTCAAGTTCCTGCCCGCCATTTTTCAGAAAACTGTCCCGCGCCTGCATGCCCAATTCCTCGATGGTCTCAATGCAGTCGCCGACGAACGCAGGGGAGAGGATCGCGAGTTTTTTCACGCCGTCTTTTGCCAGTTTCTCAACCGTTGCATCCGTCGCCGGAGTGAGCCACGCGCTGCGTCCCAGTTTGGACTGGAATACGAAGCTGTAGTCGTCGTCTCCGAGTCCAAGACCTTCGACAATGCCCTTCGTAGTCGCCACACAATGCGCGCGATAACAATACGGGTTGGCCTCCAGATAGTGCTCGCAGCAGTCGTCTCTCTGCAAGCAGTGCGAGCCCGTCGGGTCGCAGTTTCGTACCTGTCGCTCAGGCAGACCGTGATAACTGAGCAGAATGTGGTCCGGCTTGAATGCATCCAGTTTCGGCTTGGTCAACGCAACCCACGCATCCAGAAAAGCCGGGTGATCGTAAAAGGGGGAGAGCGTTGTAATCGGCGGTACGTTCGGTAAATCCGCCAGCGTCTTGTACGAAAGTTCGAGCACTGAACCGATGGTCGCTGATGCATACTGAGGAAATAGAGGTGCCAGAACAATGCGCGTGGCACCCTGCTTTAGGAGGCTGTTCAGCGCGTCGGGCACATAAGGACATCCATAGGCCATGCCGGTTTCGATGAGCGCATCGGGCAGTTGGGCACGGAGTCCATCGCGCAAATCCTCCGCATGAAACACGAGGGGTGACCCACGATCGGTCCAGATCTGGCTGTAGGCGTGTGCCGATTCCTTGGGACGTGTAATCAATATCAGCTTGACCAATAACCAACGCCTCCACGCAGGGAGATCGATCACGCGCGGATCGGAAAGAAAACGATTCAGGTAGCTACGCGTTGGCCCAGTTTCTGGCGCGTCCGGTGAACCCGTGTTGATCAGCAATATGCCGTATTTGTCTTTTTGCATGGGGTATTGTTCCAAAAAACGCACAGAGTTCACAAGCGGTTATGCGGGTTCCGGTTCAGATTTGGATCCGGGAGGCGGTCCGGGATCGGTGCAGACAGCCGCCGCGAACGAACCGATAAAGCAAAGTACAGCCAGTGCCATGAATGGAATGAAGTAACCACTTTTGTCCGCGACAAGTCCAGTGACCCACGGACCGGCACCGTTGAACACGCCGGTGATGAGCATGCGTGTTCCTGCGGTCGTGCCGAACGCTTTACGTCCGAAATAATCGGAGAAGAGCGCTGGAATACACACATAGGTAGAGCCAAATCCGATACCTATCAACAAAAGGCATATGGAGGCGGTGAGCTTACTGTCTACAAAATAGAAGCCCGCAGTGCCAATACCTTCGACGATAAGGCCCGCTATAATCACGTAACGCGGATTTAACTTGTCGCCAAGAATACCGGTGAGGCGTCCAAGGATACTCACCAGGGCGAGTGAACCAAGGAGCGACGCGATTACGTCAATTTCAAAACCTTTTTCAGTAAGATGCAACGTCATTTGAGAAACTACGACTCCCCAGGGTGTCGCGTATGCAATACCAGCGATGGAAATGAGGAGGAATTGAGCGGTGAAAATAGCCTGCCGCGCTGTCCACAGATGTTCCGACGTCATGGAGGATCCGGTTTTTGAATCAGGATCGGGTTGAGGAGGAGTGCCGTCTCTTGAAAGTCCAAGCTGTTCGGGTGTGTCGCGCACAAATAACGCAGCGAGAAGGGCCACACAGATGCTCA
>JAYGCN010000291.1:0-7805 GCA_046583315.1 Candidatus Hydrogenedentota bacterium | reverse complement strand
ACACCGTCCATACAACCCACGCAAATCATAATCATGGTGATGCCGCACCTTCGCGTCCTCGGGATACGCCCGCGTCCACCCAGTCGCCTCCAGCTTGATTTGAAACTGGAAATCCTCGCCGAGCGGTATCTGGTCAAATCGCAACTCTTCCCACGCACTCCGACGCACCGCCGAATTCGCGAAGGACACTCCCTTGCCATACAAGGCCTTGAACTCCCGCATCTCATGCGTGAAATAGAAAAGACCATTCTTCTCCCAAGGAAACTGTGGAAATCCACGCTCCGGATCCGGCACCGAAGCCCCACACGACACCGCACACTTCTCATCTTTTCGTAACGGCGCGACCAGGTGATCCAGCCAATCCGGCGACCGCGGCACCGCGTCCTGCGAAAGATTCACGATAAACGTTCCGGAGGTATGGGTGTACAACAGATCCCGCGTCGCACCAAAATCAAACTCCTCATTCGGAATTTCGTGTACCGTCGCGCCATACTCTTTTAACAACGCCACGGTACCGTCCGTCGACCCCGAGTCCACCGCCACCAGTTCCACAGATGCCGCCCCATGCTGATGATCGATCGCCTTCAACGCACGCGCCAACAACTCCCCGCCATTGTAGGTCAATAACGCGATGCTGATGTCCGGCGAATAACTCATCGCGTCAACATCCTGTCCAGTTCATCAACCGAAATCGTCCGCGATCGCTGAATGCCCCACCGTTGCACAAACACATACGGCATCAGAAACGTCCATTCCCACATCGCTTTTTGCCACACTCCGAGTGCCTTCAACAATCCAAATTCCGCGCGCGCCGTCGAAATCACCCTACCCGTCTGATGCACCAACTCAAACTTGATCGCAAAAAAATGTTTCAGCAACAACATAAGTAGAAAATTCTTCATCACCAGCAACACCTTGATCGCCGCGCCCGATTGAGTTTCGAGCGACGTCAGGCATTCCCCAAGCAGCTCGCAATGATTAAACGTAGGAATGATGATAGTCAGCACCTCCGCCATCTATGCATCCTCCTTCGGTTCAACCCAAATCATCGTACGATAACATTCACCTCCGCGCAACCGCGTCAACAACGGGGTCATTGCCCGCAACAACGCCTGCGCCAGTCCATTCCCGCGTCCCGGCCAATTACATATCATCACCAGCCACATCCATCGCCATAACCACAACGGCACATTCGCCACACACTCAATGCGTCGTCCCTCAGCAACCTCCGCAAAGGCACCCTCAATCAGATCCGGATCAGGCAGCCCGACATCCTCATGTTCTTCCAGCCACTTGATCGAATTGCCCGTCAAGGCACGATACCGCGCACTCACGTCCCGCTCAACATCCACTGCGGCCTCACCCGAAGGAAAAGTCACGACTATCGTTCCCGACGCGTCCGTCACACGACCGATTTCCGAAACCGCATCATCGCGAATCGACTCCGGCAAATGCTCAAAAGTATCCACCGATACACACACCGAAAACGCGTCATCTCGAAACGGTAAGGCCGCAATATCCGCCTGAACCGGTGTAATGCGTTGTGTATTCCGACACGCCTCCAGATGACTTCGTTCGATATCCACAGCAATCACCGGCAAACCGACTCAGTCCGTTCTCATTCGCGCCAATCTCCAATACGCGACCTGATTCCTATTTTCGACGACCCAGTCGATTCACAATCGGCACATACCGCATCGCCCAGTCGGGATACCCGCGACCGTCCTTTTCCACCCATACCCTGAGTCTACTGCTCATCGCGCAGACTCCGCGACCAAGCCTTGTACCCCGGCACATGCTTCAGCCGCAATGTGTGGTCCATAAAGTCGAGGTCGTCCTCTTCAAATATCGTCGAGCGCCGCAACCCGGCCAGATACATCGCAACACAGAACGCGCCCATCACCGCCAGACCCAGCAACCCTTCCACACGGCTTCCAACGCTTACCGAAACAAAAGTCACGCCCCAAGCAAACAGTCCTACAGGAATAGAAGCGATCACCGCACCCCGTATTGACTCGCGCCAAAGTCGGGACGGCTCGACATCCACCACCCCCCGCATCGCGCCCATAAACCAGAACCACGAGACATACATGGAAACCACCGTAGCAATCGGCACGCCCCAGAATCCAATGGTATAAACCAGGATCAAAGTCAACGCCAAATTGGCGCACAACGAGATCAGTCCCGCCCGCATCTGCACATCCGGACGCCCCATGCCCAAGGCCAACGTCACCCCCGGCCCCGGCAATAAATTCGCCACATAACCAAACACCATCAACTGCAACACCGTAACCGATATCACCCAATCCCCGTCGAATCCCTGCCACACCGGAATCGCCAGAGCCGCCGCACCCGCCAAAAACGCCGCCATCGGCATCACAATCAACGCGACATACTTCGTCGAACGCAAATACAATCGCTCGATGCGATCCCTATCGTCTCGTGCATTCAGCTCCGACACCGCAGGCACCAACGCCGACCACATGATTGCCGGTACCTGACGCATCTTGTTCGCCAACTCCACCCCGATTTGATAAAGCCCCGCAAGCCGCAGATCGTTCAACAAAAACGCGATGACAAGAATATCCATCTGAAACATAATCAGGTTCGACAAACGCGACACCTGCGTGCGCCATCCGAAACTAAAAAGCCGCCCCATCATGTCGCGCGACAAAAATCGCGGTGCCACACGCGAGCCCGGACACACCCGGAACGCCGCGACACACGTCGCAACCAAAAAAATTCCCATCACCCACGCTTGGGTATACAAAAGGCCGCGCACGCCGAAACCCTGCTCAAGGTAGTAGACCGTCGCGCCAGCTTTTACGAAGGTCAACGCCGCGCCAATTCCGTTCGTCGCGCCCATTCGTTGCAGGCCCGACTGCACCGCCGTAAACGGTGCCGCACAATTCCCCACCGCAAACAACACGATACTCCACTGCACCAGAAATCGAATTTCTTCCTGACGTTCGGTGTCGGACCAGCTACCATTTGTATCCGAATAGAACTGCGCAAGCCCGTCGAGCAGAACACCCGATAGCGGCCACAGAATTGCGACAAACACAACGCCGAACGACAAATAGAAAAGAAGCCCCGTCGTAACCACTTCCGAAATTTTTTCCCGCTGATCTTTCGCGGCATACTCCGCCACATACTTGGCATAGCCGCTCCCGAATCCAACATCCAGCAACGCAACGTATCCGGTAAACGCCGCCACCACGCCCCACAGGCCATACCCTTCCGTGCCGAGCCGAAAAACGATATACGCCACCAGCACCAGCCCGACAGCGGCATCCCAAAATCGGCCCAATCCATTGTAGAGAGTGTTGCGCGCGATGGTCTGCTTCACCGACATCTAATTAGCCTCCGCCGGTGGCAACAGCACTTCCAAAATCAACACCCGCTCATCCCCCTCACCACGTACCTGCGCAATCATCAACTCCGCAACCACACGAAAATACTCCGGCGACTCCTCCCAAAGTAAAAACTCCTCCGGCATTCCCAGAGCGTGCAAGTACGGTGCCTCCTGTGCAATTTCCTCCGGCAAGAAAATATAGCGAATCCCCCGCGCCTCGAACCACTCAACTTTTTCATCCAATGTCATCTTTTTCAGCGCAGGCAATTCATAAAGATTCTGAAAAGTCGGTCTGCCCAAAAAATAACTCCGCTGATCCAAAGTCAATATCCGCGCATCTTCAGGAATATTTTCGTTGACCCACGCGAAAGCCTCATAGTGATCAACACGCCGGATAAGATAGTCCTCCCGTGACTCGATACCAAATGCCACAGGAACCTTGAAATACATCGTGCCCACGGCAAGCACACATCCATACACGATACCCGCAGCAATAAAAAATGTAAGCGTGCGACTCTTCAGCGACAACCGACTACCCGCCACCCCCGCGACCGCCATCATCGGCACAAAAAACGCCGTCGCATACCGGGCCAGCCGTTGGAGCATATAAAAACAACTGACTCCGACAAGACTGAACAAAGCCAGCGCACGCACGACACGCCCTCCCATGATCACGCCCGGAATCCCCAGTATCCACACCCATCCACCCGGATTCGCCGGCCAACCGTCGTAGCGATCCGGATGCATCACCATATCGAACGAGAATCCAAAAAAACCGAATAACGAAGCACTTTCAACCGTTTCATGAGCACCCCAGTCCGTCCTCTGATGAGCGGCAAACACCTCCTGAGGAAACATCGACTCGAACATCGGATACACCGGATTGCCCACAAGAAGATAACTACGCAAAAACCACGGCAACGCCGAAACCGCCGCGATTTCCGAGAACATCAACGCACTACGAACGCCACGTTCGCTCCACGCGATGCCAATCGCAGATAAAACCACCACAAGATACCCCGGATGCCGAACGCCACATCCGAATCCCGCCAATATGCTCGCAACCAACAACCACTGAAGCTTCTTCTCATCCTGCCAGCAAACCACGCACAACAATACACCAAGAACAATCCCCGCGAACGGCATATCGATCGCCACCGTACCCACCTGCGAAATGGAAATCGGCGAAGTCGCCAAAAACGCTGCCGCCAACAATCCCGCCACACGATTTTCCAACCGCTGCCCCGGAGAAAAAATCGCGCCACACGCAAGCGCACCGAAACACCAGCACAACAACGTCACCGCCCCTTCACCCGAAACAAAAAACATTAAGGTAAACAAACTATGAAGCGCCTGCGGATAAACGGAATACACATTTCCATCCAGCAACGCCAAATGAGCCACCCCCGCATCCCAACTCGTGACCGGAGCAAACGCCGAGATCAGCGTCAACACACCAACCACCCCCAACCCCGCCAGACAGACCCACTCAAGAATAACAAACGGCTCCGACGATCCGGTCTCAACACCCGGAGCCTCAGATTTCCGATAAACCTGAATCCCAATCGACGCGACCAACACTATCACCACGCCGCCCAATGCCCAATCGAGTGAATAGCTCCCCAATACCATGACAATCACCGACACCAAAGCCAGGCCCGAAACGACCCGGAGCACAAACGCCTCCACCCGCGATGCAGCGAGACCGCCCACCAGCACCCCGCCAGCCCCCCCCAGGATGCCACTATGACCAATACCATTCCCAACAATTCTGCATATATCCTTATCTTCTCCCTACAATACCATGTCGCCCACACCGAATACCCCAAGCATCTACACCCAACCCCGCAAAAATTATTGAACTCAGGCAACGACCCTTGTACTATCCACTTATTCCTGCTGCCACGAGAAGTCTCATGAAATCTTTTAAAACCTGCATACTCCTATTCGCCGCAATCATCGTCCTGATCCCGACTTCCCAAGCGGCGACATTGCCCTTCCACCCGGATTCTCCATTTCATTCGTTCTACGCCGAATCCATCGAACCCTACCTAAATAATCTCGACCGAACGCAAGGCAATTACGTCGGCATCGTCGACAACGGTGACCTCGCGCTCCAGCTACGCATCCACCTCATTCGAAACGCTACGCAAACCATCGATATCCAAACCTTTATCTGGGCCAACGACGAATGCGGCGCGCTCGTCTTCAAGGAAATTCTCGACGCGGCACACCGTGGAGTCAAAGTTCGACTGATCATAGATCACATCGCATCCCTCAAAGACTCCACGACCATCGCCTACCTCACCGAAGCCTCGCCCAATATCGAGATCAAGTATTACCGACCCGCCGCCAAACGCTTGAAGTCCTCCATCCCCCTGCTCTCACTCAATGCGGTCATTTTCGCCGGCTCAATCAACCAACGAATGCACAACAAAATGTTCATCATCGACGGGGCCGTTGGCCTCACTGGTGGACGCAATTTCGACAACCACTACTACAATCGATCGACCACCTACAATTTCAAAGATCGGGATGTGTACGTACTGGGCCCGGTACTCAATGATGCCCGCGCCTCCTTCGAGCGATACTGGGATTTCAATAAATCAGTTTCCAGCGACAAACTATTGGATGTCGTCAACAAACTCGACGACGAAAACCTTCGCGATGAATCCTTCTTTGAAGACCTCGCCACCGATCCCATGTTCGATGATTTGCTCGTCGACATCGAAAACAACTCGCTGATGCACGAGCAATTTATCGACACGCTCTATCCAGCGAAGTCCACGCGCTTCCTGGCCGATGCGCCCGGAAAAAACAAAGGCCTGTGGCTCTTCCGAATGTGGGCAAGCGGAAAAGTAACCGAAGATCTGAAAAATGTCATATCGACAACCGAACACGAGCTAATCATGCAGACCCCATACGTCGTCGTCAACCGCTGGGCACGGCGCACCTTCAAAAAAATCCGGAAAAAATCCCCCGACGTGCGATTTGTCGTATCCACGAACAGCTTTGCCGCAACGGACAATATACTGGCATACTCCGCCAATTATCGTTTGCGCTCGCCCTACATCAAGAAGCTCGGATTTCAGATTTACGAATTCATGCCCCATCCCGAAATAATGCAAGAAGAATTTCCAGAATATGCCGACATGAAAAAACGCGCCGTCCAACAAGGAAAAGACCGCGCCCCCTTCTTCTGTGTCCACTCGAAATCCTTCGTCATGGATCAGCGCATCTCGTTCATCGGCACCTACAATCTCGACTCCCGTTCGTTCAACCTTAACTCGGAAGAGGGATTTCTCATCGAAGACGAGGCCATCGCAAAAGCGCTGCGCGCCACTATCCTCCGCGACTGCGCGCCCGAAAACAGCTGGGTGATCGCCAAACAGGACCAACAAGAAGAGCTCGGCGAAGTCAACCGCACCATCGAAGGCATCTCCCGCCTGCTCCCAATCGATTTGTGGCCCGTGCGCTATACCAGCAGCTTCCAATTACGGGATGGATACGAACCCGTACCGCCCGATCACGCGGAGTTCTATAGTCGCTACGAGGATATTGGGCAGTTTCCCGGCTCCGATGACTTCTCAGGACCAGAAGCACTCACACTCTTCTACAAATCCTTCGGGAAATTCATGACACCCGCGCTTTAGCCTCTACACATATATTCGACCATCCGTAATGTACCCGTTGGTCGTATCATCGCTGTACTTAATCGAAGCCGCCTGGTCCCGTAGGGTCAAAAAACTCAGCCTAACTCTTTGTACCGTTTGAATATAGAGTATATACGTAATTGAGCAGGAAATCTCGGCCTGTTGATTTCCTACGTGTTTTCGGGGGTGATTGCTCCTTTTGTGCATTCGAACATTGGGAGTTTCTATGAATTTCGTTTTACATCCGTGGTATATCGTACTTTTGGCGTTATCGGCGATGATTGAACGGGATAAGGCCATTGACTATCTATTAATAGAGAATCAGGTACTCAGGGAGAAGTTGGGTAAGGGTCGCATATTACTGAACGACGACCAGCGGCGCAGGCTTGCAGTGAAGGGCAAGGTACTCGGAAGGAAGGCCCTCCATGAAATCGCTACGATTGTGACGCCGGATACGATTCTTCGTTGGCATAGGCAACTCGTCGCGAAGAAGTGGGACTACAGTGATCGCCGGCAGAGTACAGCGGGCCGTCCGCGTCTGCGAGAGAAGATAGTGCTGCTTATCGTTCGAATGGCAAAGGAGAATGGGGGTTGGGGATACGACAGAATCCAGGGTGCCCTAAAGAATGTCGGATATCATATCTCTGACTCGACCGTCGGCAACGTGCTTAAGGACCACGGAATAGAGCCCGCACCGGATCGTGAAAAGAAGACCACGTGGAAGGAGTTTCTCAAAGCCCATTGGGAAGTTATTGGGGCAACCGATTTCACGACGGTCGAAGTATGGAAGCCTTGGG
>JAYGCN010000254.1:0-45876 GCA_046583315.1 Candidatus Hydrogenedentota bacterium | reverse complement strand
TACCGCATCGCCCAGGCCATCAAATCCCGCGCCCAAGGCCTCATCGACGGACAAGAAAGCATGCTCTACCCCGTGCTCTATAGTCAGGAACACCAGGGCATCATCGAATCCTACCTGCAAACCTACGTGATTCGAGATAGTGACCGATCATAACTCATCGTTACCAACGGCAATGTATATAGGAAAACCATATAAGCCGGGGGATGTCTCCACTTTTAGAAGAAATTGCTGGCACTCATAGAGTAAGGCATCCTTTTGCGACCCTTATAGTAATATATTCGACACTAGAAGAAAGGACTAGATGATGGGTTGGTTCAGCATTTTTAGTAACAAATCGTTCAAAAGCTCCGTCTACGGTAATGACCTTAGAGTTGCAAAAAAGCACATTAAGAAGGGCGTTTCCAAAAAAGAGTTAGATGAATTATTGCTTCCTGCTGTTCATGCCGGGTTGCGCATGGTCGAGCTCCTTGTGGAAAACGGCGCGGATGTAAATCATAAAAGTGATGACGAACATGATGAACAGACCGCTCTTCATCTAGCTTCAGGGAATCGTTATGTAGATGTAATTTGTTATCTCGTTGAGCACGGTGCGGACGTAAACGCCAAAAACGTTATCGGCGACACCCCTCTAGATAGGGTGTACATTGAAACCCTGTTCAATCGGCGAGACTTGGCTATTGAAGCGAGCGCGAACGCCCTAACATTGCACGGTGGCCACGGCGGGCACATGATAGATTCTGTGGGTTGGGGTCCGATTATGGTTAAGATTCAGGAGGTGGTTCCGGCGGCTCTTAGAGAATTCGACGGAGACGATGCAGATGCCATAGCGGATAGAATCCTTTCGGATAAATTTAGTATCGACTTTTGTTCTGGTTCCCCAACTCGGGAAAAAGTTATAGCACTGAACGAAATTCGGAAGGCTAATAGAGAGTGTCAGTTCTGTTTACGAAGAGGTCCATACAGTCATGGTTGAATAGGTATGAACGTTACACGATTTGCATTGCACTTCGCCGTGGAATGACGCAACGCGGTGCTGTTCTCCACGTATCCGCCTTACTATTCACGCTTTAGATCGAGGAAATGCTGATACCCGCCCACTCTTCTGACGCTATGTCGTAAATATATGTATAGCACAGGTTATGTATCTGTAGATTCGTTTCCTGACCTCCATTCCGAACAATAAATACGATTAATACTTCACAAAAACTCTAAAAGTGGGTATACTTATAGGTTGCGTAGTTATATTTGCGTGAATGGGCATAGGCTGTGTCCTGAATTAGTGATCGCGTATCGGCGTACGAAGGTACGCCACGTTTTTCGACGAAGAACTAAGGTTCGCGCGAACTAGAAATGTGGCAGGAGGTTGCAACGATGCAGAACTTGATAGCTCAGCTTGGCGGTCCGTTTTTGGGTGGCATACTCGTCGCCATGGTCGTGGCCTTGTTCATTCAATTCGCGTGCAAGATTGTCACCGGCTTCAATCCATCCTACGGCATGGCATGCATGGTATCGTTTATGGTGCTTGCCGTCGGTGCAGGCATCAAATTCGCCATGGAACTTCTCAGCGGTACCATGGGCCTGGTCGATCCGACGGCCTCGCTGATGGGCATCATGGTCATGAGTTTCATCGCACAGTGCATCATCTGCGCCAAGATGCTCGTCGAGCCGAAGAAGGGCGCCATCGGCATCGGCAGCGGAGTCATGGTGAGTGTGCTCCAAGTCGTTTTCACCGTGGTCGTGTTCGGAGCTTTCACCCTCGTCGTCGGTGGGATCCTCGGCGGCTTCGAACCACTCACGCTTTACAAGTAGTCCGCGCCGAAGCTACTCAACGATTTCCGTAGCAGGAGAATCCTTCGCCTTATCCTCCGGTTTCCGCGCCTCCTGCTCATCGTCCTTCGCCGTTTCGTCGTCGCCGTGTATCGTTGCCAGGGCATCAGGGAATTCAATACCGCCGATATCTTTCATGACCTGCAACATGGGGGGCATGGTGTTCGCGAGGCTGCTCAGGAATCCGGATGTACTTCCTTTTCCATCTGAGCCGCCGTTTTCCCAGACGATGACCTTGTCGAATTTGATATTGGAGATGGCCTTTGCGGAGGTCTCGGCTAGCATCTCGAGTTGTTCGAGCATCAGTAATTTGAAGGCTTGATCGGCCCCGCCGCAGGCATCAACGATCTGACGTAGACCGTCACCTTTCTTCGCCAAAATCTCGTATTGACCCTTCGCTTCAGCTTCCAGTTTGGCAAAAATTGCAGACGCCTCACCTTCAGCTTCCAGGCGCATTCTCTCCGCTTCAGCCTGCGCCTCCACGATGGTCTCAGCCTTCTTCGCTTTAGCCGTCGCTTCAAGTCGCGCACGGTGTTCAGCTTCAACACGTTGCGCGTCCGCAATAGCTGCTTTGGCCAAGGCCAGGTTCTTCGCTTCCATCACGGCCGCCTTGGCTTCTTCCGTTTTCGTCTGCCCTATCTGATAAGATTCCGCGCGCTGCACTTCAAGGCTGGCATTCGATACAGCAACCGCCGCCTGAGACGTATTTTCCCCTTCGATGGCACGGGCATCGGCTTCTGCCACCGATACACGCATTGATTGCTCAGCTTCTTTTTCACCGATGGAGGCCACAGAGTCAGCATTGGCCACAGCGACGCGTTTCTCACGCTCAGCGTCTTTGATTTTCGTTTCCTGGAGGAAAGCGGCCTGCTGCTCACCAACTGCTTGTTCCTTGGCCAGGTCAGCGATGCGAACGGCCTGTTCCCTCTGGGCTTCGCGCATACCGATCTGTTTAAGTTTGTTGTGTTCGGCGACCTGAACGGCTTCATCACGCTCCGCCTCCGCGACGCGAATCTCACCTTTCTTCTGCTCATCCGCCACATCACCACGCGCACGCTGGATGGCTTCGGATGCTGCCTTCTTACCAATGGCTTCGATGTACCCCGACTCGTCCGTGATATCGGTGATGTTTACGTTGATGAGCACCATTCCGACTTTGCGAAGTTCCGGTTCGAGGTTGGTCTGAATGTTAATCAGGAATTGTTCACGGTCGCGGTTGATGTCCTGAATTTTCATGGACGCGATCACCTGGCGCAACTGTCCGAAGATGATGTCTTCACATTGTTTCTGAATGGATGCGATATCGAGGCCGAGCAAACGTATCGCCGCATTGTTCATCATGTCCGGCTCGGTGCCGATTGCGACGGTAAAGACGGAGGGAACACTTACACGAATGTTTTCCATGGACAGAGCATCGCGCAGGGGTACTTCGATCTGAATCGGCTCCAGGCTCAAGTAATCAAAATCTTGTAACAGAGGGATGACAAATGCCGCGCCGCCGTGAATGGTTTTCGCGCTCTGGCCTTTGTTGACCTTACCGTAAATCACGAGAATTCGGTTACTCGGGCAGCGTTTATAACGCTTGCTCAGCAGAAGAATGAGTGAAAAGAATAATACGGCCAGTAAAGCGATTCCGCCGGTAATGTAGAGCCCAGTTTCCATGGTGTACTCCTATCCGTTTTCTCGTTTGACTTCGATTGTATGAACGTCCACGATGTCGCACACTTCGACCCGCGCGCCCGTGGCGATGCTTTCTTCATCCTGCGTGACGGCTTCGTACTCCATGGTGCGATTCTGTATCGAGAGCGTCACTTTTCCCGCACCGGACTTTGCCGCCGGGATGGTCAGGTAGACCGTGCCGACGGTTCCGATCGCGTTCTTGATGTTCACCGTGCCGTCTGATTTGAGTTTCATCATCGTTTGCATAATCCAACCCACCAGCACCATCACGACAAAGCCCATTCCGATGGCAAACGATAGCGTGATGATAGTCGGGAATCCGGCGGAGTCTCCGATGAGTCCACCAATGCCGAAAAAGGCCAAAGCGGCGATCACCGAACGAAAACTGATGATGCCGAAAAATTGAGTTGACACGTTGTGCGTGTCGATATACTCGTCGCCCATTTCGAGGTCATCTCCCACATCGCCGATGTCCTCCGCTTCACCATCCATGCCCAGCATGGTCATGAGTATTTGCAAGATCATGATGACCGATCCGAAGACCGTACAAATTTGAAACACGGTTACCATATTCAGAACTCCCTATTCAGCACCCACACAGCCAGTCCGCATTCGCGTTTTAACGTACCCATACACGGAGCAAAGTCCAATCGCAGACATCCTGTTGTGAAGCGTTATAAGGGATTACAGTCAATTCCAGAGAATATTCACGTGCCCGTCATTATTTTGCGGATGCATCCGCACGTCGTGGCGCAAAAATATCGCTCAGGTAATCCGGTTTCGACTCATCGCGCACCAAAGTGTAGTACCGCGACCCCGAATCGTATGCGATGGTGATCGTGCGAATAATTTCCCCTTCCGCGACCAGCAACTCGATGTCGCCGCGGGTTACGCTGTCCTTGATAGCATCTTTCATACGATTTTTCGAGAATTTACGGTCGTTTACGCCGATGATCTCCATGCCCGGCGCAATACCGGCGGCATCCGCAGGCGACCCCGGCACCACGGATGAGCTTACTTTGCCGCCGCTCGACACGTTCATTCCTATCGAGTCCGCTGCGTGGATGTAGTTGCCCCGTTTCTCACTGTCTTTCAGAGCATCCGACGGCTCCGTGTCGTACTGCAGCCGATAGCCAACGCGCGACACAAATTCAAGAGGCAGATCTTTATGGGGATGATCGACCCAATCCGTGAGAAAGGTCTCCCACTCGTATTCAGCGATCTCATTCAAGGTCTCAACAATATCCTCCAATTCATAGGGGTGGACTTCCACATCCGGATGGTCCGGACCGAAAAACGCCAAACAAAAGTCGTCAATGCTGCTCTTGTTGTCCGTTTGCTGGCGAAGTATAGCGTCGACTTCCATCCAAAGGAATAGGCCCTCCACATAATAATCCTGACCGCGACGCATTTTGCTCCAGGAGCGACTGCCGCCACGCAAGTGTCCCGAATCCATCGCCGTATCGCGCAAAGGCCGCCACTGACGACCTTTCTGATGGCGCAGTCCGGCAATATCCATCGTCAGGCCTTCAAAATAATCCTCGACATCAACCAACCCCGCACGCACACTCAAGACATCGCCGAGATACTGGTCAAGACCTTCATACACCCACAGCCCTTCCGTATTTTTTGGCGCGTGAAAATCCGGCGTGTCCATGCCTGCAGGACGGCGAAACTTGCCGCACCACGAATGCCCGAACTCGTGCGGAAGCAGGTACGCGTCCCATGTTGCGATGTCATCCGCATCAGCCAACGCACGCTCACCCAATCCGTTGAGGCTGGACCGCAAATGTTCGAGTCCGGTTCTCGGCAAATCGTCGCTCAGGGTTAACAGGAGATGATACTCGTCGAAGTGGCCGTCTCCGAACATGAGCCCCGCTTCGGTGACCATATTGCCGTAGCTTTCGATAATATCTTCATCAATCTGCAGCGCACTCGCCGATTCGGAAACGATATCCAGATACACAGGAGGCAGTCCTTCACCGTCGAGTTCGATGGAGCGGATATTCTCACCAACAATGGTCGGACTGTCGACGAGTGTCTCCAGTGTCGTCGTCTCGAAATGTTGAACACCGTCCGAATGAGAAGTCGTAATTAGCGAACTCGCCGATTTCCAACCCTCAGGCAATATCAAACTGGGATTCAGGCGAATTTCTCGACTCGTGTAGCCGTCCGGGTAGAGCAAGCATGTGTTCCAACTGATGACACCCATCAGACTGTTGCCATAACTGTCTACCCCTCTGGAATTTGTAGATGGTTGGCTGCATATGTAGTCCATCGACACGATAACCTTCTTCACCCCCTTGGGCACCTCGCAATGAAAGAGGTACGTCTCGCGCGGGTCGCGCGTCCAGTCCAATGCCCCCCCATCAGGTGTCTCAAAACGCAGGCCCGCCATGTTTTGAATCGGACCGCGCGGCGCGTGTATGCCCGGAATCCACTTCGGGTACCACATCGACAGCGTGCCGGGTTTCGCAGGCACTGTCATCTTCGCGTGAAGAAGTTTTCGAGGCAAATCCGTCGCGTCCAACTCGAGGTCGATGGTGATTGGGGCGGCAGCGGCCTGGGTCGCGATAGATAGCGTCAGGACAGCGGCAAGCAGACACATTCTCAACATGGTTCCGGGTACTCCTTCGTGTGGTTGACTGATTGAATCACAGAATCGACTATTCGAAACAGCATATCATAGTAGCGAAATACCGTCCTGTAATCGAAAGGGAAATTATGCGCACCCTATAATCCTGTGGACGATTCCCAATCTCCGTTGATCTGAGACCTTACTTTCATTACGCTAATTTGCTGTTGTTGGTTCGTGTTCTACTTATTACGGTCGGATAGGTTCGGGTTGCGCCTCAGTATTACCGGGTTTTGTTTAGTCTATGACATCGTCTTGGACGGAGTGATGTCATCATCGCAAAGTTTGCCGCGCCCCGCGTCAAATTCTTGAAGCCGTCAGGACGCGACAGCCGGATCAGTGCCTCAGGGTCTCGATCCGGACAGGGGTAAAACTAACGGAGCACCATCATGCCTGAACGGATCCACTCTCTTTGCACCACTCCATTCAAACGTCTTTTATTCATTGCACTATGCACCGCGGCGTTTGTGCCATCGACCGCGTCAGCCGATGAATTGAACGCTGGCGATACCACCTGGATTCTGATATCCACCGGTCTCGTTTTATTCATGATGATTCCCGGTCTCGCCATGTTTTATGCGGGACTGGTTCGCAAGAAAAATGTACTGTCCGTGTATATGCAATGCTTCGGCATCACCGCCGTCGTCACACTCATCTGGATCGCCATCGGCTATTCCATGGCTTTCGATGATACGGGCATGACGACCGACGGACTCAATCTACATTCATTCGTCGGCGGATTCAGCCACGTGTTTCTCAACGGTATCGGGCCTGACTCCATGTCGGGCACGATTCCAGAAGTCCTGTTTTTTGTATTCCAGATGACCTTCGCCATCATCACACCCGGCCTTATCGTCGGTGCCTTTGCCGAACGCATGAAGTTTTCCGCCGTGATCGCATTCACCGCGATCTGGGTTGTCGTCGTTTACATCCCCGTATGCCACATGGTGTGGGGAGGCGACGGCGCCTACTTCGCCGACAAAGGCGTGACCGATTTCGCCGGCGGTATCGTTGTACACATTACCGCCGGTGTCGCTGCATTGGTCGCTGCCATCATGGTCGGTCCGCGCAAAGGGTATCCCGCAACCGCGATGCCTCCGCACAACATGACCATGACCCTTACCGGAACCGCCATGCTCTGGGTCGGTTGGTTCGGATTCAACGGCGGATCGGCACTCGCTGCGGACGGTTCTGCCGCCATGGCCATCGTCGTAACCCAAATCTCTCCCTGCGTCGCGGCCATATCCTGGATGGTTATTGAGCGGATACGCTTCGGCAAACCCAGTGCGCTCGGTTTCGCCACCGGTGCCATTGCAGGCCTCGCCGCGATCACCCCGGCCTCCCGGTAGCGTCGGCCCCATTGGTGCCATGGCAATTGGTCTGGTATCCGGAGTCGTGTGTTATATCGCCGCCACCGCCATCAAGAAGAAGTTCGGATATGACGACGCTCTCGACGTAGTAGGCGTTCACGGCGTAGGCGGATTCGTTGGCATCATAATGGTCGCCTTCTTCGGCTCGACCTCTCTTGGCGGACTGGTAGAAGACATGAACATTGGGCAGCAGTTGGGTGTACAATTACAAGCCTCGCTAATTGTCGCTGTCTATACCCTGGTCGCTTCTGGCATCATACTAAAGGTAGTAGACTTGGTGATCGGATTACGTGTTGAAGATGAAGTCGAAACAATTGGGCTGGACCTAAGTGAACATGAAGAAGTGGGCTACGATTTATAGTCCTATCGAGTTCGTAGCGAAACTACTTTCAAAGGAGCACAGCGATGAAAAAAATTGAAGCGATTATCCGACCTTGGGCATTGGAAGCCGTAAAAAACGCCATTACCGAACAAGGCGTGCACGGGATTACCATCACCGAGGTCAAAGGGTTTGGACGTCAAAAGGGACACAAAGAAGTGTATCGCGGCGCGGAATACAACGTCGACTTCCTGCCCAAAATTAAAGTCGAGTCGGTCGTATCGGATTGTAGCGCGGAAGCCGTGGTCGCTGCGATATCCAAAGCCGCCAACTCCGGTAAAATTGGCGACGGAAAGATCTTTATTTCCAGCATCGACGATGCCATTCGAATTCGAACCGGAGAAACCGGAGAGGTCGCTGTCGACTAAACGCTTCGCTCAGACACCCTTCTGATCCGGCGGCCAGATGAACTTGTGCATCTGTAGCTGGAATCGAACTTGCAGTTTATCTTCAGTGATCCAGTTGACGATGGTCTCGGGTTCAATCAGGCTGAACACGGGGGAGAAGAGCACCGCGTTGCAGCGTTCGATCAGATTGTGCGACCCCACCTGGTCTTTGGCCCATTCGTAATCGATGCGATCGGTGATTACGAATTTCACTTCGTCTTCTTTAGAGAGTTCCGCAATGTTCGAGTAATCGTTCTTGCTGCATTCACCCGAACCCGGGCATTTCAGGTCCATAATCTTGATGACATCTGCCGGTAGTGGAGCGATGGGAAGACTACCGCTGGTTTCGATCAGAACCGTGTAGCCCCGGTCGATGAGGGCCTGCGACAGCGGAATGCACAGGGCCTGTGCCAAGGGTTCGCCTCCCGTAATTTCTACCAGCGGACAGTCATAGGCTACGCACTGCGTGACGATTTCCTCGACGGTCATTGGATCGCCGCCGTAAAATGAATACGCCGTGTCACACCAAGTGCACCGTAAGTTGCAGCGCGCCAGTCGGACGAAGGTACACGGCAGGCCCGCCCAGGTCGATTCGCCCTGGATGCTGTGATAAATCTCGGTAATACGTATTGTGTCGGACATCGAGGATTCCGTAGGGTTAACGCGTATTGTACCCCGTTGCTACCGCACAGTTGTAGCAAAAAACGCTCGTAACCTTATCCTTTTTTGTGGGTATTCTATCGGAGAGCGTCCCAGGAATGTCGGTAGACGTGTTTCCCTGACGTGAGCTTGAGGCAACTCCCCCGGTGCGAGGGTGTGCGTTCCGTAATGTAAAGAATTAGGAAACGAAGATCGGTATAAAAATGAGCGCGAGCAGGAGTCCGGTTGCGAGCAACCAGGCGTAGCCTGGCGCGACTTGCTGAACGTTCTTATCCTGCGCGCTTTCTTGTGTGATCTCTTTCATGAGGATGGTCTCCCCCCGGTGACCTGTAGACTGCATGTGTATTGAGATACAAACTGTCTTTGCATGGTCCCCCCAACCAGCGAGGGAATCCTAACGCATAAAACCGAAAAAATCAATAAAAAGTTTTTGCCCATATTATTTCCGAAAAGGGAGCAATTTGGATCCTGGAAAATTTTATGCGTCATTATGTAGTGCTAAAATTCGTAGGTAAACACCAAATAGGTATTATTTTCAGGACAAATGT
Organism: Candidatus Hydrogenedentota bacterium; assembly: GCA_046583315.1. Classification (GTDB taxonomy): domain Bacteria; phylum Hydrogenedentota; class Hydrogenedentia; order Hydrogenedentales; genus DTSJ01. The sequence goes on along the minus strand of JAYGCN010000254.1, from coordinate 36,391 downwards.
GCTATTTCTGCCCGCGATTTCACAGGCATCCAGAGCGATATACGCTCCAGATGCCTGCGGGGTATACGGGATTAGTTTTCGTTCACAACCTCGAATTCGGCATCTATCGACTCGCCAGCAGAGCCTGAATCAGAGGATTCTACACTCGCATCCGGTGCCGGGCCGGCATTCTGGCTCGCTGCACTGGTCAGTTCCTGAGTGGCCTGAGCCAGATGATTCATGGCCCCTTCAATCATGCCACTGTCACTTCCATCCAAGGCCTCGCGAAGCGTCTGCACGGCATTTTCTGCCGCGTGTTTCGCATCCGCTGGAATATTCGCATCCAGTTCGGCGATGCTTTGTTCCGTCTGGTAAATCAACTGATCCGCCTGGTTCCGCAATTCGACATCTGCCTTGCGTTTGTGGTCGTCTGCCGCATGCGACTCGGCATCGTCGACCATCTTCTGGATCTCCGCCTCGGTCATGCCGCTCGAAGACTCAATGCGAATGTTCTGCTCTTTGCCGGTCGCCAAATCTTTGGCGGTGACATGGACGATTCCATTCGCGTCGATATCGAATCCGACCTGGACCTGTGCGGCACCTCGCGGACCTGCTGAAATGCCTTCCAGATTGAAACGGCCCAGCGTACGGTTGTCGTTGGCAAACTCGCGTTCACCTTGAAGCACATGAATCGTAACCACTGTCTGGTTGTCCTCAGCCGTTGAAAAGGTCTGCTTCTTACTCACCGGAATCGTTGAGTTTCGTTCAATCAACGGTGTCGAAACGCCGCCGAGGGTTTCGATACCCAGCGTCAATGGGGTCACGTCCAGAAGAAGCACGTCGTTGACCTCTCCGGACAACACGCCTGCCTGAATCGCCGCGCCGTTCCCGACCACTTCATCAGGATTCACACCGCGGTTCGGTTCCTTGCCAAACAATTCCTTGACCATCTCGCCAACCGCAGGCATACGCGTCATGCCGCCGACCAGAATCACTTCATCGATTTTGTCAGCAGTCAGGTCCGCGTCTTTAAGCGCGCTGATGCACGGTGCCTTCGTGCGTTCAAGCAGATCGGCAACCAATTGCTCCAGTTTCGCACGGGTCAGGCTATAGTTCAGATGTTTCGGACCCGAGGCGTCCGCCGTGATGAACGGCAAGTTGATATCGGTCTGCATGCTCGACGACAGCTCACACTTGGCCTTTTCAGCGCCTTCCTTGAGCCGCTGCAACGCCATCGCGTCTTCACGCAGATCAATACCCTGTTCCTTTTTGAACTCGTCGGCCAACCAGTCGATGATCGTTTGATCGAAGTCATCACCACCGAGATGGGTATCACCACTCGTGCTCAACACTTCGAAACTGTCATCGCCAATCGACAAGATCGACACATCAAATGTACCACCGCCCAAATCATACACCGCGATGTTTTCATTTTTCTTTTTGTCCAGACCATACGCCAGTGCGGCCGCGGTAGGTTCATTGATAATCCGCAACACTTCGAGACCCGCGATGCGTCCAGCGTCTTTCGTGGCCTGACGTTGCGCATCGTTAAAATATGCAGGCACGGTAATCACGGCTTGCGTGACTTCTTCGCCCAGAAATGCTTCAGCATCGGTTTTGAGTTTCGCCAGTACCATCGCGGAAATCTCAGGCGGACGATAGGTTTTGTCGTGCACATGAATCTGCGAATCACCCGAAGACGACGCCGTTACTTTATACGGCACCAGTTTTTCTTCCCTCGCGATTTCATTGTATTGACGACCCATAAACCGTTTGGCCGAAAACACCGTATTGGTCGGGTTCGTCACAGCCTGTCGTTTCGCCGCACTCCCGACGAGGCGTTCACCGTCTTTCGTGAATCCCACAACAGATGGTGTCGTGCGTTCGCCTTCCGCATTATTAATGACGGTGGGTTCGCCACCCTCCAACACAGAAACCACCGAATTCGTGGTCCCCAGATCAATTCCGATAACTTTTGACATATCACTTCTCCTTATTCACAGGTTAATTACGTGTTTCGCTGTGAATACAAGGCAAATTGGATGCCAAATCACCATAGTCGGCCTAAGTATATATATAACAACACTTATGGCATATTCAGAATTTGCGAGAATCAACGAAAGTGCTCGATTATCACCAGTCACGTTCCAATATGAAACAAGGGATATTTAAGCGCAAGGGGAGGGCGAGGATCCCGCCGAGCCGCGTAGTTATAGGCAAGTACCGGCTCCGCAGGAGCGTCGCCCTCCCCGAATCAGGAGAACCATCGGTGGCATATTCAAAACCGCTACAGCGCGAGGAGCCGCTCGATTGTCCAGTCGGCCACCACGGTGCCGATGAGGTAGGCGGGAAGTTGGGTGGCCCATACCGGTGATGGAGCGGTCCAGAAACGTTTCGCGGTGTGGAGGATTCCGAGTACCGCGAGCACGAACAGCAGTTGACCTGCTTCTACGCCGATGTTGAAGAAGAGCAGTGCGAAGGGGATGGCGGTCTGAGGCAGGCCGATTTCGGTGAGTGCCCCGGCAAATCCGAAACCGTGGAGCAGTCCGAAGGAAAACGAGACGAGCCAGGGCAGTCGTTCGGTGAGGCTGGTATGGCCGTGTTCGAGACGGATAATTTCCTGGGCCACGTTGTAGAGTTCCCAGACGTCGTCTTCGAAGGCGGAGGTCGAGTTTACGATCCAGGGCATGCGATTGCCGTGCAGCGTTACTGCTTTCCAGCCTTCATTCCAAATGGCCCTGTTGCCGAACATTTCATAATACTGAACCTTTTTGGCGTTGGGTGCGTCTGCGTTGTCAAAGGCATAGTTGAAGGGAATTCCGGTGAAGGGCTGTTGCGGAATGCCGTGATAGGTTTCGGGCATCTCAATACCGGCGGCTTGCATGATGCTGGGCGCGATATCGGAGATGTGGTGGTACTGATTACGCACCTCGCCTTTGGCTTTGATGCCGTTGGGCCAATGGACGATGAGGGCATCGGCCTGTCCGCCGCGGTGGGAGCTTTGTTTGAAGTAGGGGAAGGGGGTGTTTCCGGCCATGGCCCAACCGGCGTGGTAGTGGGGGTAGGTGTCAGTTTTCCCCCAATGGTCAAGATGGCGCATATTGGCTTCGAAAGGTGTTTGCATTCCGTTGAGTACGTAAGTTTCGTTGAAAGTACCGGCCAATCGCCTTCACAATTGGCACCATTGTCGGAAGTGACGAAGATGAGTGTATTGTCCAATTCGCCGATGCGTTCCAGCGTGTCGATGACAGTTCCGATTTGGGCATCGCAGTATTCGAGTTGTGCGGCAAACACCTCCATTTGGCGGGAGTAGAGTTTCTTGTGATCGGCGTCAAGAGAATCCCAGGCGGGGATTTCCGGGATGCGTCCGCTGAGTTTGGTGTTGCCTGGCACCACGCCGAGTTCTTTTTGGTTCTCGAGGATCATCTCACGGGTTTTGTCCCATCCCTGATCAAATTTACCTTTGTATTTGTCGAGATAGCTATCGGGGGCTTGGTGGGGCGAGTGCATTGAGCCTGAAGCCCAGAGCATCATGAAGGGTAATTCTTTGTCGAGTGATTTATGTCCCGTGATCCATAGATTCGCACGTTCAGCAAGGTCTTTGTCGAGGTGCTCGGTTCGGCGGTAGGGTTCTGGATGATGGTCATCCCACAGCACCGGAACAAATTGGTGTACGTCGGCGGCCATGAAGGTGTAGGAGTGCGCGAAGCCTTCATGGCTCGGCCAGCGATCGAAGGGACCGAGTTGGGAGACTTCGTAGAGTGGGGTGTGATCCCATTTTCCGATTGCGTAGTTGACGTAGCCTTCGGCTTCAAGGTAGTTGGCAACCGATTTGGCGGTGGGGGGGACGATGGCGTTGTAGCCCGGGAAACCCATCGCGGTCAGCGCGTGACTTCCGAGTCCGATCGTGTGTGGATTTCACCCTGCCATAAGCGTTGCACGTGATGGGGAGCAGAGGGAGGTCGTGTGGAAATTGTTGAAGCGTAATCCCCCGGCTGCCAGTCGGTCGATGTTGGGTGTCTTGATCAGGCCACCGAAGGATCCGATTTGTCCGAAATCGGTATCGTCCAGCAGGAATATGATTACGTTCGGCGCGCCTTCGGGTGGGCGTTTCTTGGGTGCCCACCATTCCTCGGGTCCTCGTATGATTTCTCGATCTTTCCTTTGAATTCGGGTACCTCTTCTTGGGCGAAAACGGTGTGCGGGCTTTGGTGTGGGGCAAGCGCCACGAAGAGTGTTAGGGTACCCGAAAGTAGTATTGATACGGCGGTTTTATGCTTCATTGTCGAATCCTCCCAAATTCAATTAAATCATATATTTCTATAAATACAGTGAAATTCGATTATCAAATTTTCGCGAGGAGGATGTCAGATTGCCTGCAGTAACAAGTTTACTCGCGTGAGTAAATGACGATATTTAGCCCTAACTAAATGGTGATCGGATTGAAAAGCATGGATAGAAGACTTATCGAAAGTCTATTTCGGAGCGACGCTAGAAGCGGGAGAGCTCCACGAATTGCTGGTAGCGTGCTTCGATTTCTTTGGGGCCTATGTTGATGAGGCCGTCGGGTCCGAATTGGGAGCAGAGATAGGAGGCGACAACGGAGCCCTGGATGACCGCTTTTTTGAGGGTCTCGAAGGAGGTGTCGTTTTGTTGAGCGATGTATCCCATAAATCCACCTGCGAAGGAGTCGCCTGCGCCGGTGGGGTCAACGACTTCTTCCATGGGGTAGGCGGGTGCTGAGAAAATGTCATCGTCGTGGAAGAGGAGACAGCCGTGTTCGCCTTTTTTGGAGGCGACGATGCGCGGACCCATCTCCTGAATTTTGCGGGACGCGCGCACAATGTTGTGGTCACCAGTGAGCTGCACGACTTCTTCGTCGTTGATGATGAGGCAGTCGATTTTGCCGAGGATGGCTTTGAGTTCGTCGTTGGCGATATCGATCCAGAGGTTCATCGTGTCGAGCGCAACGAATTCGTGGTTGGTTTGTTCAAGGGTCTGCATCTGGATGGAGGGGTGGATGTTTCCGAGGAAAAGATACGGCGCGTTTTTGGCGATGTCGGGCAGTTTCGGCTCGAAGGTTTCGAATACGTTGAGGTGGGTTTCGAGGGTATCGCGCACGTTGAGATTGTCGTGGTAATGGCCTTTCCAGCGAAAGGTTTTTCCCTCAACCTGTTCGAGGCCCTCCAGGTTGATGCCTTTCGAGCGTAGTAATTCGATGTGTTCTTCGGGAAAATCAGTGCCGATGACGCCGACGAGATTAACGTCGGTGAAATTGGACGCCGCCAGAGAAAAAAAAGTCGCCGCGCCGCCGAGTCCTTCGATGTTTTCGCCGGAGGGCGTGTCTACCGTGTCCAGTGCGACTGAACCTACTACTGTAACGCTCATGATCTTCCTTTCCGAAGGGTCGCGCTGTGTTGGAAAGGAGTCTTAGCTGGCCTTGTCCGCGTCGATGCCCAATTGGTCGATTTTGTATTTGAGGATGCGCCGCGTGGTTCCGAGCACTTCCGCAGCCCGCGATTGTACATAATTCGACTGTTCCAATGCACGGGAGATGAGGTGTGCCTCGATTTGGCGGGTGGCATCTTCAAGTGGCAAGCCTTCGTAATCGGAGAGATGGCCGGTTGCGGGAGCCGCGTTTGCTGGCGTGGCGGAAGCGTTGGGGAAGAGTGAACGCACGTGTTCTTCATCGATGGTGTGTTCCTGACCGTGATAGACGAGCAGGCGTTCGATGGAGTTTTCGAGTTCGCGGATGTTACCTGGCCAGTCGAAGGTGGACATCAGGTTCATGGCCTTGGGGGAGACGATTTGTGTGCGGGCGTTGACGCGCGGACAGTGCTTGGCGATGAAATGTTCGATCAGTAGCGGGATATCTTCGCGTCGTTTGCGCAAGGGCGGCATCTCGATGTTTAGGACGTTGACGCGATAGTAGAGGTCTTCGCGGAAAACACCCTCCTTGATGGCCTGTGGCAGGTCGCGATTCGTGGCGCAAACGATGCGAATGTCCACTTTGATTTCTTTGGTGCTACCGACGGGATAGAAGCGGTTGTCCTGCAAGACACGCAGTAGTTTTACTTGTGCTTCGACGGGCATCTCGCCGATTTCATCGAGAAACAAGGTGCCGCCATCCGCGACTTTCATTTTTCCGACCCGACTTTTGTCCGCGCCAGTGAAGGCACCTTTTTCGTATCCGAAGAGTTCGCTTTCCACGAGTTGGGCTGGAATGGCGCAGCAGGACAGGGGGACGAAGGCGTGCTTTGATCGGGCGCCACCGTTGTGGATGGAGCGTGCGAGCAGATCTTTTCCGGTTCCACTTTCGCCGGTAATCAAGACAGCCGAATCGACTTTCATGGCTTGTCGCGCGTTGTTGAGTGCTTCGTTGAGGGCGGTGCTGTTGCCAATGATCGATTTGAAGTTGATCGATTCCGCCTCGCGCAAGGATTCGAGTTCTCGTTTGTCCCGGCTTTCTTCGATAGCGCGCTCAATATTGGCCTGGAGATCGTGAACATCGAAGGGTTTTTGGATGTAGTCCGTTGCGCCGCGTTTCATCGCTTCCACGGCAGAGGTGATCGAATTGGAGGCGGTTACAACGATGACGGGTGTTGAATTACCACGCTCCCGGAGTCGATCGAGGACTTCTTCGCCGCTGAGTCCCGGCATGGTGAGGTCTAAGAGAATGAGATCGACTTGGTGGGTGTCGAGAAAGGCGAGCCCTTCGTCTCCGTTGGCGGCGAGCGCGAGGTCGTATTGGTGTTCAAGGATGACCCGGTAGGATTGGCGTACGCTTTCTTCGTCGTCGATTGCGAGTATGGTACTCATGGTGGCCTTTTCGTGTTAGTTGGTCGTTTGATTTTTTGATGTTGTCGGCAGACTCAGAATAAATCGTCCGCCGTGTTCCGCGTGGGTATCGAGTTCAATGGTGCCGTTGTGTTCCTTGATGATGCGGTCGGCCATGGTTAGCCCCAGACCCATTCCATTTTCCTTGGTACTGAAGAAGGGCATGAAAATGAGTTGCGCGTCTTTGTCGTCGACACCCGCGCCCGTATCGGCTACGGAGAGTGAGCAGGTACCGTCTTCCTGTTTGGTTTCGATGGTCAGCGTTCCGCCATCAGGCATCGCATCAATGGAATTGGTCACGATATTTTCGAGTGCGCGGGCGAACATTTGCGGATCGAGCGATACATGCGCACCGTCGCGCATGTACAGCCGTTCCACTTTTATGGAGTGCTTGTCAAAGGCGGGTCGACAGGTTTTCAGAATGCGTTCCACGGATTCATTGAGATCGTTGGTGTGTCGATTCAGGCGCGGATGCCGTGCGAATTCATAGATGGATTCGACGACTTGATTAATTCGACTCACGGACTCCTGTACGATTGTTGAGAACTCTTCGCGAAATTCTTGCGAGTCGTATTTCGAAGGGAGCAGCTGGGCGTAGGTATTGATGGGTACCATAGGGTTTTTGATTTCTTGTGCCACGCGCGTTGCCAGATATTCCCACAGCGGACTATAGGAGATGTCGTGTTCCGGTGAATCTTCCACGTTGGTTCCGGGAATGCGTGAAAAAATCGCGACGACGCCTTCGGGTCCCAAGGGTGTCACGGTCAATCCCAATTGACCATTGATTGAGACATCGCGAATTTCCTGGCGGATGCGTGGCTGGCCTTCCTTCATGGTGCGTAACACGACATCGGCAAACGCGGACCCGAGTTTAATGATTGGTTGGCCGAGAACTTCAGGCGCGCGCAATTGGAGAATCCGTTCGGCGCTCTCGTTCATCATTGAGATTGTTTTGTCGGGGCGCACGGTCACGACCCCTGCGGTGATGGTTGAGAGAACGGTATTGAGTCGTTGCTGTTGTGCGGTGATTGTCGTGTGTTGGGTGGAGCGCTCCAGGCAGGTCGATGTGCACCGAAGCATGGTCACGAGCAGGTCGCGTTCGGATTGGGTGTAGTCCAGTCCGGACGATTTTTCTCCGAGGACCACTGCGCCGGAGGTCTGGCCTTTGGAGAGCAGTGGAATGGCGATTGTCCCTCCGAGCAAGTTCAATTCCTTGCGCACATCGGCATCGATCTCGGTTGCATGAATGTCGATGAGGCTGGTCTGGACACTCAAACGCCGCATGAGCCCTTGGGTGTAGGTCAGGGTGAGAGATTGCGCGACATTTTCGGGGATCCCGTGGCAGTGTGTGATTCGGATTGTGTTGTTCTGATCCATCAGAATGCAGACCCGTGCGGGATCGATGATGTCTATGAGCGCGTCGAGCAGGCTTTGCATCAATCGATCGGGAGAATCGAGATACATGGTGTTTCGACTCATCCAGCGAAGGGCTTGTTGGTGTTGCATGATTGAACTCGAAGTCGAATCTGCGGCCGCCACTTGATTTATCGTTGATGTCGTGGTCGATGCCGATTGACTGCAGCGATTGACTTGCTCGTTGAGCGCATTGCAGTCAAAGGGTTTGGGAATACAGCCTTTGGCGCCCGCCACGGTATATTGCGCGATGGCGTCGTCGCTGCGTTTTGCCGTGAGCACAAGAATTGGGAGATCGGGCAGTAATGCATTGATCTCTTCGAGTGCCTGGATGCCGAAGGAGGGGCTGTCGTCGAGAATCACGAGATCGGCCGGCGCGGATACCAGACGGCGCATGCCTTTTTCCAGAGTAGATTCAAAAAGTATCACGTCGGATGCGGGCAACGTGGCCTTGATTGACTCGCAAATCGAATGATCGTCAGATAGGGTCAGTATGATTTTCATTTGGTTAATCCTTGAGGAACTTTGCTGTTGCGTCGCGAAGAGCAACTTCGTCCTCGACGGTCGAATTTACTTCGATACGTTCTGCTTTGGGTAACGAAACGCGCATCGTTGTGCTTTCGCCCAATACACTGGAGACATCAATGGTGCCACCGTGTTCGCCTATAATACCATGAACGACGGCCAAACCCAGTCCGCAACCATCATCTTTCGTTGTGAAGAATGGAGTGAAAAGTTCCTGCAGTAGTTTGGCCGCGATACCGCAGCCTGTGTCGGACAGTGTCACGATTACTGAGGGTTGCGTATCGAATACCGAGCCTGGTCTTCCGTCGTTGGGCGTGATAAAGCCTTTGGCGATATTGATGCTCAATGTGCCGGACTTTTTCTCTTCTATCGCGTCGATGGAATTCATTACGAGATTCAGGAAAACTTGATGCAACTGTTGTTCGTCGCCGTAAACTGCGATATCCTCATCGGGATGCGTGAACTGCACTTCAATGTCCGCACGCCGCGTTTGGTTGTCCACCAGCGCGAGTACTTCGTCAATGATGATACGAATATTCTGCGGCTCGAATCGAACGGGACGGGGTCGTGCAAAATCCAGCAGGCGTGTCACGATGGTGTCGATACGCTCCACTTCGTGGGGCACCACTTCGTGGAAGGTCGTTCTGAAATCGGGGTCTGAGTAGCGCTCAAGCAGGAGCTGCGTGAAGGTTTTGATGGAGACCAGCGGATTCTTGATCTCATGGGCCATCCCGGCGGCGAGCGTACCGATGGAGGATAAGCGATCGGCACGTTGAACGTTTGCTTCGAGGCTTTTAATCTGGGATAGGTCATAGATTAGCGCGACAGCCCCTTCGATTTCACCGTCGATGCCGTGCAGGCAACTGGAAGACATCAAGACGTTGAGGGTCCCGCTATCGGGCACATCAATGGTCGTTTCGAAGTCGTGAATGGGCGCTTGCAGTTCCAGTGTGCGTCCCAATAGTTCGCCCACTTCGGAGTGCAACTCATTAACGGCGGAGTCAAGTTCGATGGTGCCGGCCAAATCGCATGCGGCCTGGTTTACCAAGGTGACGATACCCAGATTGTTAACCGCCACAACGCCCTCACGCATTTGACCGAAAACGTTACTCTGGTGGCGGTGAACACGCTCAAGTTCACGATACAGCCATGCGTTGGTGATGGCTGTGGTCAGCGGACCGGAGAGCGCGCGGAAGGCGAGCAATTCTTCTTCGGAGTATACGTCATGGGTGCGTTTCTGGCCCATGGTCAAGATGCCGATGAGGCCCTTGTTCGTATGCAATGGCATGCAGAAATAGGCATCCAGATCGGCCAGGTGCCGTGCGACGACAATCATGCGTTCGTCCAGACGTCGATGCAGAATCTTTTCGAGGATCAGCGGCCGGGGTTGTTGGGCAAAATATTCCAGCAGGACGCGATGCTCGCGAGTGCGTATTGGCTCTTCATTGGAGACGGTCGTAAATTCTGTGGTGAGTAAATCCGGGTCGTCTTGATCGAGCAGGAGTACGCGGACCACATCGACCCCGATGGTTTCCTCGATGTCTTTTGAAATGGACGAAAGTAACTTCTCGAGATCGGAGGATTCACCGGCTTGCTCGGCAATGCGCCGATACAATTTGTCAATGTCGTATCGCTGTCGCAACAAGGTTACTTCGATAAAATATTCGGCTGCGGTGTAAACGGTTTGGAAGATAAGGGAGATGATGATGGCGGAGAGCACCGCTGACACAACGAAGGCATTTTCAGGGTTGTCTGGTAGCAGAATGTCGACGAGGTTGTTGATTGCGATGATGGTCAATACGACGAAGCTGATTGAACCAATGTAGACACCAAGACGAGAGAGAAAGGCACGCGTGTCGAGCAAGTGGTACCGTACCATCGCATAGGCAAAGGGAACGATGAGCAGAAGAATGCCGGTTGGTCCATAGGCCTGCATCGACTGAATCTTGAATAGCTGCTCAAGAAGAATCAGGAGTACTGCGGTAAACGCCACGGTGTAGCAACCGGTGACCACAAATTGAATCTGGCGTCGTTCAAAACCTTGGGCATCTTTGTATTTACGGCGCAGATTACGGTGCACGGCGAGAATGGATGAAACGGCCGTAATAAGAAAAAACAGGATGCTACCGTGGTGTTGGGCCTTGGGTAGACCGCCTTCGACCAACTCGACATTGTAAATATAGTTGGGCGTGAGCGAATTCAGTGAGAGAACGATGGCGAGACCGTACAATACGGAGAGCAGTCGCGTGCTACCATCGAATTTGCCTTTTGGAAAGTAGCCGACAAAGTGGTAGAGCGTGGCGGGTATGAAACACGAGGCGACCTCGGCGAAATGAATCCAAATTGTCGCGCTTTCGACGGAGGTGGATTGAACCACGCCGAATACACCAATGGCCCAGAGCGTCAGATTGAATGTCAGTAGCGCAAAAGCCTGATGGGTCAATTTGCGGGGATTGCGCACGAGTACAACGATACCCAGGCTCAGGCACGTTGTAGCTACCAGCATGTTGACTATGGATGGAAGGTTTTGTCCCATACGACTTTGTACCACCGTGTTGTATTAACTATAGTCTACCCGATAAATCGGAATATGTTATGCCACTTTACGAAGCATGAGCGAGGAATGTGTGCCGCCAAAGCTCATGGCTGTTACCAGTACGTTGGATGGGGCATTGAGCCGGGCCTCATTGGGCACGAAATCCAGGTCACATCCTTCGGCCGGGGAGGTGAAATTGATGGTGGGGGGAATGATGCCCGTCGTCAGTGACATGCATCCACCTGCGACCCCCAACAGGCCTCCTACCGAGTAGGGTTGGCCCGTCATCGATTTGACCGCAGAGATGGGGATTCGTGTGGCGTGCGCGCCGAACGCGGTTCTGTAGGCCTGGACTTCAGCTTTGTCGTAGGTGCTAAGTCCAGCACCGTGCGCCTGAATACAATCTACGTCTTGCGGGTTCATGCCTGCATTTCGAACGGCACCCAAGACCGCACGGGATACTGCTTCTCCGCTTCGTTCTAGGAGTAATGCGTTTCCGCCTTCGGAAGCTGCGCCACCACCGGCAATTTCTGCGAAGATGGGGGCGTTGCGCTTTCGGGCTGTCGATGCGCGTTCGAGTACTAGAACCACCGCTGCTTCACTTAATACGAGACCGTCTCCATCGTGGTCAAAGGGGCGCATGGCTTTGTCGGGTTCATCATTATTCTGGGACAGGATCCCAATGGCCTGGGCACAGCACATGACGGGATAAGTGACCGGATTCTCGGATGCGCCGACAATGGCAACATCGGCGTGGCCGTTTCGAATCTGGTTGGTGCCCCACGCGATTGTATCGAGGCCTGTCGCACATCCGGAGCCGATGGTGATGGCAGGTCCGCGGAATTTGTATTGAGCGCAGACATTGGCGGTGGATGCGTGTGCGGAATTGGTGCTGGACGAGAATTGTTCAATGCCGGACCAGCCGTGTTCGGCGATGGCGACCCGAATTTGGTCGTATTCCTCATCGCGATCGCTGACGCTGCTTCCGATGGCCACGGCGACTCGCTCGAGATCGTATCCGGCATCGTCAAATTGGGCATCCTCCATGGCCAATTTCGTCGCTGCCACGGATTGATGCACTACACGATGCCAACGTTTAACATTGGCCTTGGATAGATACTGATGGGGATCAAAATCCCAGACTTGGCCCGCGATTCGGCACGGTAAATCAAGTGGGTCGAAGCGATCCAGCAAGCGAATGCCTGAGCGCCCGTTTTCCAGGGCATCCCAGAATTCCGCACGCCCGATTCCGTTGGGAGCCAGTACGCCGATTCCGGTGATGACGATATTGAGAGAGTCATTTTGCATCGGTCAATTGCCCACCACATCTCGGTATGTGCTGAAGGGCTTGAAACGAACAGCACCGTCTGGTTGCGCCGCATTCTTGTTCAGGATACCCAGCATCGCTCGAAGACCCATCGCGTCCCCGGTCATAAGTTGAAATAATGTTTCTTCAAGAAACTCTTCTTCCTGTCCGCGAAACCCGGCAAGTTCCGCCATAAGTGCGATGGGTGCCGTGATGCGCGTCGAAATCCCACACTGTTCAACTTCTTCGATCACGTCGTTGTGCTCATGTCGAATATCGGACACGCTACGTGTTTTGGAGAAGGCACGGAAACGACGCTTCAAATCAGACTTGTGCTGATGATTCTGCGAAGGAATTGAGAAGGGGGCACTGTTCGGCTTTACGCGTTCGATCACGCGCAGGGTCTCGGCCTTTGTGTGATAATCATCCTCGATACAGGGATAGGAAAAATGCATCACGGTGTATAAGTTGGAGAACAGGCACGCGCGCAATGTCTGCTCCACTTCCGTCACCGTAAAACCGGCATCGTAATGGAGATCGAGAAGGCGTTGACTCCCCGTGTCTATTTGAAAACTTGCCCCATAACATCCTGATGAGCGAAGTGCCGTAACCGTAGAAGTTGGCGTTGAGGCGATGTGGCAATCGCGTGTGTAGCGAATGTGCAGACGACGGGCCAGAAACTCATACGCCAGTGCCTCGGCGTGGTGGTAATCGTTCATCGCGCCCAACAAATGAAACGCACGACTACCGTGATCTCTCATAATCGCGTTTACTTCATTGGTTAGCTGGGCAGGGGATTTGAGTGCGATTGCTCGATTGTCAGCATTGATTCGGACTTCCTCGACGTCGAAAAGAAGGAGTTTCGTTTCGTCATACAATGCCGGGTAGACGGATCGGGAATAATCCGGTGTGGCGAAAGTCGCGCAGGCTGTACTGTCACATTCCCGCGTAATGACCATGCGTACCGAGTCCGAATACGCCAGGAAGGGAATCTCATTCCAGTCATCCGGTCTGTCCAATGTTGAAACGAAGCGCGTGAACCCCTCATCGCAATCGCCCCAATAGATGCAGTCGAAAAGCGACACACCTTCGACCAGATGGGACTCATCGAGTCGAAAAAAATCGCCCACTCCGATAATGGGAAGTGAGGGTCGGTAATAACGAATCATGGGAATGATCACATTGAGCGCATCCTGATCGTCGCGCCGTGCAACATCAAAAACAACGAAACCCAAGTCCCCTCTGTCGATAATCTCCCGCCCAATCGATTCCCACATCTGGTGTTGACGATTCGAATGTTCCCGGGGGTGGGCGGTCTTTCGCCAGCGATTCAGTAGCGATGTAATCGAGGTCGATTTCGAAGCGACAGCATGCAATTCGGTCCGTGGCTCTTGCGGGTCAAGACGCTCCAATCCTTCCACCGTACCGTAATCCAAAATCGTTGTAATCCATTGTTCATGTAGAAGTTGTGCGGCAAGGGTTGCAAGAAATCTGTTGGGCCTTAGCGCATCGATAGTGAAGGGAAAGGCTGGAATCCTGACAAGTAGACTTCTGTTCGACATGTGTTCCCCCACCCTAAGTGTGCTGATATTGGAGCATGAATCCATGCGCACGTATAGTACTTTTTACATACAATATGTGCTACTAAATCGATAAAAACCATCAATATATAGCGTGATGATACCAGTACTTATCAATATATGCAAGATTTTTTATAACGAAATCTATATATTGTGTTTGAGTCCAATAATAATCTCCAACTAGGGAGACGTTCGATATACTCAACACTTAAAATAGCATCATTATTATCACAATGATACTTTTACCACCCATCTTGAGGACGGGATTGAGGACGAATTGTTAGTGTTGTGGATAATTTTCGTTGAGGAACGCTCCTTTCGCTTCTCCACAACATAGTTGTGTACTCATCTATAATTGCTTTTATTGAATTTCGAAGGGATCTCCGGTCTTGGAGCTGTTCGTCCGATAGGATGGAATTACGCCCCTTTTTTAGGTACATTGGGTCTCGTCATGCAATCCACTTCTCAAAAAGACTCTCGACCCGCCGTGTCTGTGATTATTCCGTCCAGCGACGGGTATCGAGACGGTTGTATGCCCGGTTTGCTGGAAAGTGTTGCGGCGCAGACCTATACAGACTTTGAGATCTGTATGGTGAAGGGGATATTTCCGCAGGGTAAGGCCATTAATCAGGGGGCCGACCAGGCAGTAGGGGACATCTTGATTGTGCTGGATGACGACAGTCGTCTGGCTGACGAGCATGTTTTCGAGACACTTGTCCAAATACTGAAGGAGGACAAATCTATTGGAATGGCGGGTGCCAGCATCGTAACACCGCCTGAATCCTCCAGATTTCAGCAAAAGGCCGCCGGGGAATTCCCGAGATTCAACACGCCCGTCGTCGATGTTGTCACGGACAGTGATTTCGCGTGCCACGGTTGCTGCGCGATGCGAGTCGAGGTGTTTAATTCCGTTGGTCGTGAGCGTGAGGACATTGTGCGCGGACTGGACCCGGATCTGCGTGTGCGATTGCGGGAAGCGGGATATCGGGTGGTGTTGGCACCGAACACGCGAATCTACCATCCTTTACCTGATGGCTGGAGGAAATTACTCAAGATTTTTTTCCGCAATGGCAAGGGTGCGGCGTATGCGCAGCGCTTTCAACCGGAGACGGTGTACGAAACGCATGAGTCCCTGCATGAAAATAATTTTCAGCCCCGGATGACGCCAGGATATCGGATCGCGCGCTATCCACTTCGCTTGTTGATGGCTCTGGCATCGGGCAAGTTCATGCGTTTCGCGGCGTATTGTTCTTATGCCTTGGGTTATGGCTGGGGATGGTGCACCAATCGGCGAATCGTGATGGAAGAAAGTGAATCGTCGGAGCGATGCGATGAGTCGTAATCGACTGAAGTCGGCATTGAAAGCGGCCAGTAAATCGGTTGCTCGGGGGGTGAATGCGGTATCGGTTAGTGGGCCTCACAAGACGCGCGTGCTGACCTACCACAGCATCGGCAGGCGTGACCATGAAATGAACGTGACCCCTGAATCGTTTCAAGAGCAGATGCAGTGGCTCTCGGAAAACGCGACGGTGATTTCATTGGGCGATGCGGTGGCGGCTAAAGAAGGAGTCGCGATAACCTTTGACGATGGTTTTCGGGACAATCTGACGAACGCGGCTCCTATCTTGAATGCGTATTCATTTCCCGCAACGGTCTTTGTGGTGCCGGGGCGTGCGGGCGGATTTTTGGATCACGAATTGCCTACCGAGGATGCGCGGCTGATGACGTGGGAAGAGATTTTGGAATTGAAGGGGTTGGGGGTGACGATAGGGGGGCACACGATGAATCATGCGAGGCTTTCCTCTTTGTCCGAGGCAGCCCAGGAGTCGGAAATTATTGACTCGACCCGTTTGCTCGAAGAACATCTTGGCGAAGCGATCGAAGCCTTTGCCTATCCATTCGGCTCTGCGATGGATTACGACCCGGTGAGCGTGCAATGTGTTCGACGGGCGAACTATTCCTATGCGGTTTCGAATCGTTACGGTCCAGTGTCGAGTTCTTCGTCGCGCTGGGAAATTCCGAGAATCTGGATCGACCGGAGCGACACGATGGAGACCTTTCAACAGAAAGTCCGGGGTGATCTGGATGCCCTTTCAATGATGGACAGCTACGTGGGTATCCGATTGCGACGTATCGTGAACCGACTGATGGGTACGTCTTGATACGCGATCAATAACGCCGAATTCGTGGTACGGGGCTTGTTGAGGACGGTCAACCCTTGTGCTATACTCTAGTTGCACAATCTGCGAATACGTCAATAAACACGGGTGTTTTGCCACAGGATGACCTGGTCGAATGGCTGATATACTAAGTCAAGAAGAAGTCGATCTATTGCTCTCGGCCGTGTCCGATGGCGATATCGACGAGGCGGTCGATGCCGCAGTTGCTTCTGAGGGCCCGGTCTTTACCTCCTACGATTTCCGCAGACCCGAACGTGTTTCCAAAGAGCAACTCAAGGGGCTGCAAAGTATCTTCGAGGCGTTTACGCGGGAAATCGGAATTATATTGCCTCCCTTCTTGCGTACGATGGTTCGCATTGACCTGGTCTCCATCGATCAGCTTACGTATGACGAATTTATCCTGTCGGTTGCGCGTCCAACCTCGCTGTCCACGATTGACATGTCTCCTTTGGAAGGCCGCGCTGTGTTGGAGATGGGGCCGGCTATGGTTTTCCCCATCGTTGATCGCGTTTTGGGTGGCAAAGGTGTAGCCTTGTCACAACAGCGCGAGTTGACCGAAATTGAAGAAGGTATCGTTTACCGTATCGTGCTGATGATTCTGGATAGCTGGAAACGTGCATGGGAAAAACTTATCGAGATGGACATGAAAGTGGTGGGTCAGGAAAGCGATCCACTGATTGTACAAATTGTCGAGGGTAGCGAGATGGTCATTCTGCTCGGCTTCAAAATCTACATCGGCGAGTCGGTCGGTTCGATGAATATATGCATCCCGCTGATGGTGCTCAATCCGATTCTTGATCAGATTTCTTCCCAGACGCATTTCCAGCGCGAAATGAGCAAGGCCGTGGCGTCGCAAACGCGTGCGGCATTGACACACAGCGTAGTGAATTCCAAAATCGCCGTTGAACCGATTCTCGGTCAAACGACGTTGTCGTTGGAAGATGTGGCGCGATTGCAGGTGGGTGATGTTGTGACATTGGGGTCTAAGCACAATATGCCTATCGACATTCGCGTGGGGGGTGTTCCTCGATTCACCGGGTTGCCCGGCAAGAAGGGTGAACAGAGTTCGGTGCAGATTATTTCATTGATTCAAGATTAAGCGAGGGGTGAAAAATGGACGAAGAAGCGACGCAAGCATTGATGACCAGTATTCTCAAGGGGCTCTCCAGTGCTTTTGAGACGGCACTGTCAACCCCGTTCTCCACAGAAATCGGCAGTTTCGATGCGCTTGACGAGGAGGCTCTTGCCGGTTTCTTGGCCGAGAACACCGTTTCCATGGAAGCACGCGTGGCGGGTGGCGGCACACTGGGACTCTTGTTTACCATGGAAGAAGCCACGAAAATAGCCTCGCTCAAGAGTACAGGCGAAGCCACCGCAAGCGACGCCCTGAGTGATGCGGATACTGAGACCTTAACAGAGATTGCCGGGATTGCGATCTCCGGCGCACTCGCTGAACTTGCGGGGCTTGTCGGCGAGCCCTTGGAAATCGAGAGCCACGAGGTGGTGATCCGGGAAGTCGCGGCCGCGGGAGAGTTGTTGGCCTCGCACGGAGATGGTCCGATGTCTTCGCTATTTACATTCTCGGCCGATACCCACTTCGAAGGCACATCCCATGTATTGACCTCCGATGTACTCGCGTCGCGCGTTCCTGCCAACGCATCTGAAGCACCCGAAGAGGCCGACGAGGCACTTGTGAGCGATGACGAAATGAAGGATATTCTCAGCGGCTTTACACCGGATCAAGAATCCGGCGGATATGCCGGGGAGAATCTTCCTGAGAATCTGGACGTGATTCTCGGGATAGACCTAACCGCCACCGCACGCCTGGGTAAAATAGAAATGCCGATCGGCGATGTGCTGAATATGGGGCCGGGATCAATTCTTGAGGTCGGTCATTTGGTGGACGAGCCGGTGGAATTATTGATCAATGGACGACTAATCGCCCGGGGGGATGTGGTTGTGGTGGACGAAAAATTCGGGCTGCGCATAACAGAAATCATCAGCCCCAGGGAACGAATTGAGAGTTTGGGGTGATTCAGGAAACGTCAGAACAAGAGCAGTGGGTCGCCTTCAAAGAGCAGGGCGACGATGATGCGCGCGAACAGCTCATTATCAAACACATGCGCATCGTCAAGTACGTGGCTGGGCGCATGGCCATACACGTACCCTCCAGCGTGGAACTTGACGACCTCGTCGGTTGGGGTGTTTTGGGTTTGATGGATGCGGTCGAGAAATTTGATCACCAACAAAATGTCAAGTTCACCACTTACGCGACGATTCGGATTCGCGGGTCCATCATTGATCAAATCCGCACCCTGGATTGGGCACCGCGTTCGTTACGCGCGATGGCGCGCAAAGTAGGCGGCGCGCGCGACAAGCTTCGTCATGAATTGGGACACGAACCGTCCTTCGAGGAAATAGGCTCGGAGATCGAATCGACGGAAGAGCAAGTGGAAGACTGCCTGGCGCAAATTCAGACGGCCCATGTGCTCTCGTTGGACGATTATCTACCCCGCGGAGACGGCGATGAAAACCGTAAGATTGATGTGACCAGCGACCCTGACGCGCCCACTCCTGAGACGGCGGTCGTTGAAATGGAGCGTCAGGAGCTGCTGGTACAGGCTATTCTTGCGCTTCCCGATCAGCAGCAAAAACTGTTAAACTTATACTACTACGAAGAATTGACGCTCAAGGAGATCGGCGCGGTACTCGACGTGTCGGAATCTCGAATCAGTCAGATTCATAGTGCAGCGATCAAGAAACTGAAGAAGGTAGTACGGAATCAGGGCGCCGAAACCTGACGGAGGTTCATATGCCTCAGCCTATCGACATGCTGTCTGAAATTTCACGGGTACACATGGCCGAACGCATGCAGGATGTGGCCAGCCGTTCATCGCTGGCCGCGCAACAACATGCGGCGACCGAATCGAAGGAAAACGATCACGCTCGCGAGACCCAGGTAAACGAGACCGAGAAAGCCGAGCATTCGCGGATCGATGCAGACGGGCGCAACAAGAATCCTTCGGCGAAAAAACGCGGAAAACGGAAAAAAGGGCCCACTAACGAACAGTCGCACACAGTCTATACGGCCAGTGAAGAGAAGGAAGTTTTGCAGGATCCGGATGATCACGATCTGGACGTAACGATATAGGCGTTGATTTCAAGAGGGACGGCCGAATGTGCATAATTTGCGTTTTCCCAAGCATACGCGGTATAACGGTGTACACCAAATGCGGTTGTAAACGGGGCTCCGGGTTGTTGCCATGAACGAAACATACTTTGCATTAATTACGGCTTCGTTGCTGGTCATGATCGTATCGGGTTGTTCTCTGCTTTTTTTTCTGTTGCGCAATGCGCGCCTGGGCGGCGGTGGCATGAACGCGACCTCCGGGGATCTCACCAATATGATGATCCTTTTTCAATCGATGCGGGAGACTGTCGAGCAACAAAAGGAACTCGCGCGGCAACTCAACCTGAGTATTGATCGAAAAGTTGCCGACGTACGCACGACCATCGAATCAGCTGGCGCGCTAAAGGCCAGCGTCACGGTTGCGCAGACGGAGCTCGACGAACTCCTTCGGGATACCAAGGAACAATTGGCCAGTCTCAATCGTCGCATGGGATACCTTAACGAGCAATTACCGGGCGGGGATGATTCTGGTGTGGATTCCGACGTTGAAGAATCCGATGCGCCGACCGAAACCAAATTGCCAGAACCGGATGCGCGCATCGGTACGCCGGTTCCCTTTGATGATGAAGACGATCACGTTACCCAAGTAGCCCCCTTGCCTCCGTTGAATGCCATCGCGAGCAAACCGACGCGCAAACCTGACTTCATTGATAATTGGGCCGGTGTGGATTTTGGCGCGACGGAAGCCCCTGAACCCGCGCGGTTGCCTGAACCGTTAGAGCCGGATGACCCGGAGGCTTCGCGCGATGCGTTTCGCGCGCTTCTCGATATGAAAACGAACGATTCGGCGGCGGATTTCGCCGAGGTGACCGCAGGCGGTAATGCCTTGGAACAATCGCTCACGCCTGTGCAACGTAGAATCTACGAATTTAGCGATGCGGGGATGCGTATCCCGGAAATTGCCCGCGAACTGGGTGTAGGCAAGGGCGAGATCAAACTCATTCTGAACATGCGTGAGAAGCAGGCCTAGGATACGCGCCGGGAGGTGAATGATGTCCCATCTCGGTGGTTTTACCCCGATCACGGTTGCGTTGACCGACACTCTGTTGCAGCTTATGCAATCCATCAAATCGGGCGTACCTGTAGAAGCCCACGTCACCGGTTCCGGCGCGCAACGCCACGTTAATTTGTCCGGTACGCGTATTCCCTTGCCGACATCGACCACTCTCGCGCATGGCGATCCGGTCACCGTGCAGATTGTGTCCCAGCCTGACGGTCCAAAAGTAATTATTACGCCGGGAGCACTGAGTACGTCATCGTCCGCGCCAGCCGTTCCGAATTCGGCACCCGCAGCGGTGCTACAGATGCTCCTCCACGAAATCCCCGGCTTACAATCATTGCCCGTGCAACACGCTAGCGCATTATCGCCAGCATCACTGCCCTCCGTCGCGGCCATACTACGTCTTGCGCTCGACGTTTTTCAGGTGCACACGATTGCCGCGGCCTCCGACGCCCGAGAGACGCTCGTACATCTGTTGCAGGGAGCCGCTTCGAAAGGCATTCTTCCTGAGACTGCGCAACGGATTCTCGCCTTGCTGGGGAAGGGAGTTGATCTTGCGCGTCCGGATGCCATCGAAGGCCTCGTGCGGCTCGTTCATGACCAGATGCACCGCGCACCGCTGGCGGCGATTCATGCTGCGGCAAGCGAAGGCGTGTCCCCCGGCGCGAATCTCGATGCGCAGTCATCAGGCCTGTATCACTTACTCGCGTTGATGCGAAATGATTCTGCAGTGTTATCGCTGCTCGGGGGAGACGCTGAAATTCAAAACTTTCGCTCCGCAGTAGATGTCTTGCAGGATCAATCCGCGGGACAGCATTTGCAAAATGCGCGATCTTCGGATGTGCCGTATGTGTTCTTGAATCTGCCACTCGGGCCAGACATCCAGCGCGCCCAGCTTCACATATTGGGTCGCGAATCTTCGGGAGGCGAGAATGGAAAAAGTGAAGGCAGCGTAATTCTGGACCTTCAACTGTCGAAGCTTGGAAATGTGTGGATGGAAATGAAACATCGTGACGATTGGTGCGCATGCCGATTCCACGTGGAATCGGAGTCCATTGCGGGCGTGATTCTGGATGCCTCTGAGTCACTTGCTGAACGGCTCCGAAGGGGGCATTTTTCCGATGTGTCCGTTCAGGCGACCACCGAAGAGCATGATAGACTCTCTGCGCTGGCCGATCTACTCGCACCGCTTTCGGGGCTGGATATAAGCGCATGAGCGATTCAACGCCGAAACCAACGCGTGGAAAAAAAGCGGTCGCGCTCCACTACGACAAAGACGGCGAGGGAGCACCCAAAATCATCGCGACTGGTGCCGGGTATATCGCGGAGAAGATTCTCACACTGGCCAAGGAACACGATATTCATATCCACGAAGATCCCGATCTCGTCAATATTTTGGCCGTACTCGATCTGAGTGCGGAGATACCCGAGCATCTATTCAAGGCCGTGGCGGAAATATTGGCCTTCGTATATCAACTGAATCGGGAGCTCGCCCAGTAGTAGATCGGGCACCGATCGAGAACGAATCTTTCTTTCATTCCACATCTCGCGGTATACTGGGGTAGGAGATTAACGGCCAACGACTATGACCTACTCACGTCGCGTGCTTATGACAACCGTGATATCGATCGTCGTCCACATTGCCATGCTGTGGATGGCGCAGTCACGTGTCGAAGCGAAACCAAAACCGATGGCGCAGGCACAACCCGCTCCACTCGTCTTTCGATTGGAGCAAGCCCCCGAGCCGGAACCTGATCCCGAGGCGGAACCGGAGCGGGTGAAGCGTATCATTGAAACCCCCGATCCTACCGATGAAGAAGTTGCCGATACGGATCTGATTTCCGATCAAAACAGCAAGGCGCGCGACGAATCGGACGAAACAGGTGAGCGTGTCGCGCCGGTATCGGAAGTAATCGACGACTTCGACGCGATAGAACATGTGCCCACAGAGCCAATTCTACAAACGCCCACGATTGTCGAGTTGCCGCCTGAACCTGCCAATGTGGAACAGCCGACGGAGGAGATTGTTGCACTTGAAGAACCCGTCGCTCCCGTGGAAGAAGCGCTCGACGAGGTAAACGAGGCTGCTCCGGAGCCTGAGGGGCAAGATGTGATCGAAACGGTGTTGGCTGAACTCGAAGAGATGGTTGCGCAGGAGAACGAAGACAATTCCGACGCCGAAGAGCCCATCGAGCCCGTCGAACCTGAGGAGGAGCCGGGGGAACGCTTTCAAGTGGCGAGGGCGACTGCACCCGAAGTGCCGCCACCGCCCAGGGTGATCGAGCAGAGCCTTCGTGCGGGACGGACTCGCGAGGGTGGAGGCGCATCGGAGAGCGGCGTGATCAATTTCGAGGCGAAGAGTCACGAATTGGGTGAATTCATGTTGCAGGTGCGCAAACGCGTGGAATTTGAGTGGCATAGCGCTATTCGAATGCGCTATCCCAGTGTCCGGCGTGTCGAGGCTATCATTCTATGTTCGATTCGACCCGATGGCATGATAGAATCGGTGGAAATTATCGATCCGGGAACGTCGATGACCTTTGCGATACTGTGCCGAGAATCCATTCGAGATGCCGCGCCTTTCCCGGAATTGGGTTTTGAAGTGCCGGAAATCTATCGAAGCCGAAATGTTGATATCCGGTGGCGATTTTCGTACATGTAGAAAAGGAAACACAAGCATTGCTGAACGAATCAATCGAATTTCTAAAACAAGGCGGCTGGCCCATGATACCGCTGGCCATCTGTTCGGTATCCGGTCTTGCCGTGGCCTTTGAACGAATCATTGCCTTGCGACGACGACGCGCCATTCCGCAGAACGTCTTGGATCTGATCGAACTTTATCAGGGTGAAGAGTCCGTGGATTCAGCCGTGAAGATGTGTCGCAGTCATACGAGTCCCTTTGGTCGCATTATCGAAGTGCTCATCGGCTCGCGTCAACTTGAGCATCATCAAATGATTGAAATGCTCCATTCCACGGGCCGCAAAGAAGTCGAGAAACTTGAACGCGGATTGTTGCTGCTGGAAATCGTTGCGGGGATCAGTCCGCTCATCGGTTTGCTTGGGACTGTGCTCGGCATGGTGACGGTTTTTGATGCCATCACGGCGTATGGATTGGGCGATGCGCAGGTACTCTCTGACGGGATCAGCAAAGCGTTGATCACGACCGTCGCGGGATTGAGTGTTGCCATCCCGGCGCTCGCGTTTCACAGTTACTTTAGCAAGCAGGTTGAATCCATTGCGATTGAAATGCAGGAGCACGCCGTCAGATTTATGACGAAACTCATCGCGTTGCAGGGATAGCGTCGTTTCTCGTCAGCGACGAAAAATCAGGACGGTTCCGTCTTGCACCTGATATTGAAATGCGGGGACGAGCCACTGTTGCATCAACAATTCCAGCGCGGTTGCGCGGCTGATGTCGTTCATGACCACCGGATTCACAGGCAGGTGCAGGATTTCTTCGGTCGCTCTCACCGGCATACCCAATTGCAGGGACAACTCCGGTAACACGCTGTGTAATCGTGACGCGCCTAGCTGGCTGGAAATCTGATTGTCGGGGGTGGTATAGACGAGCAGCGAAATCGAGCAGGATTCGTCCAATGCGCGTCGATCGGCGGCGGAGATGGGCTCTTTCAGCAGATTCGTTGCGAAGGCATGGCCTGCGGAATAGAAAAATAAGTAATCATCATGCACACGCAGCCCCACGCTGCTCTGGGGAATACGGGCCGATTGCAATAATGCCTCCAATGCCTGGGGCAGAGGGACGTTGGGGAGTGAAAGCTCGCCGCATTGTGCGTCCCCGATGGCATTGTCCGCCACCAGGGTCAGCCCGGTCGAATGTCCGAGCAATGCCAAGGCGCTGAACAGAGGCGTGTCTGCGCCGATGGAAATATTGACCATCGTTTCCAGGTAGCGCGCGGGCAATTCCTGTTCGATTTGCAGTGTTACCAGCGTTTCATAGGTGGGATCATAAACGAAGGTATAATACGGTGTGAGATGGGTCGATACGCCCGTCAACTCGGAGAGCGATGACAGGGCCTGGGCCGTGGTCTGTTCGGTGATCTGGAATTCAGCGATGGTTACATTCTCAAGCCCGTTCATGAGTACCAGGCCGTCGGTAGTTTTTGTGCCCAGGTCGCGCAGAATTAGTCCGATCGATTGTTTGAGGTATTCCGCGGTGTGTTTTGTCTCGTCCTGTGTTAAGGCCTTTGCTACGGAAATATTTTCCGAAACATCGTTGGACATCGTCGTCGAGGCGCAGGACAGCAACAGTCCCAGTACCCCCACCAAGGCAATTCGTATTATTGTTGTCGAAATATTCATTCTCGTTATCATACACATCTCGTTAAAAATGATGCACCTTGTCCACGGGTCCTCGATAACAGCGAGGGCACAACAGGGAGCCATCTTGCGTACGATTTCGGGTCGCGTCAACCACACACGAAATACAATTGATCGCTTCGCAACGCGAGCAGATCAGACCCACATGCGCGGGTAATCGCTGTAATGCGTCGTGATCCCCATCGTAAGCCCCTGCGGGAAATTCAGGTGGCATCAACGGTATCCGGCATTGGGTGCAACTGTTCTTCGCCGTGTGGCCTTCGATGACGTTGACCGCGAGAAAGCCTGGAGGCCATTGATCGACACGAAATACCAGGGACGATTGGCATGCCTTGCAGCGAATGTCTGCAAGGTCATGTTGCGGCGCATCCGGGATTTCCCGAATCAACAACGCCGACTCGGTGACACTAAGATGGCGCATGCCATTGGGGTTAAGCGAGGTGTCGTGCTGGCAATTGGGGCATGTATGGGTGCAGGTTTTTCGTTCCTGCCGCCGCGTTTTATTCTCTGACAACAGGCGTGGTGTCAGCACGGTCATGCCGCCCAGGGCAAGAATGAGTCCAAGAATGGATATAAGAATCAGGGGATTGTTCATCAGGGTTTCCGTGTACTCCGCAAAAAGCTTATCGACTTTGACTGAACTTGTCAATTCGCTCACAGGTTTATATACTCATGCACATGAAAGTTCCATACCTGCTGATAACGTGCTTCCTTATTTCTCTTTCGGTTGCGGCCCAGAATGCCCGTGAAGCATACGTTTTTGTCATGAAAGAATCCGAAGTACCGATTTACGCTTTGGTCGATCCCGATAAACTCAAACTGCAAACCTTCAAAGTTACTATCGAGGAGCCTTGGATTCGAAGTGTGCGAATCGAGAATCTGCGCCTCACGAAGATCGAAGAATTCTACGCCGAACCGACTCATACGCGCAGTCGGCGTATCAAAGAAAGCTGGAAGGCGCATGGGGGCATCGAGATTCAAGGAGACACCGGGCCGCTCTGGGTATTGGAATCCGAGTTCGATCTCGCGCAACGATCGCTTGAAATTGCAAGTGAGGCGGGAATCGTAACGGAGGCTGCGAGCGCGACCGTGGCGGTTCCTGAGGCGACGACTTCCGGCGGCGGTGGGGGCATCATGCAATGGTGGCTTCACGGGGTTATTCTGCTTGGGGGGCTGGGACTTTCGGGCATCGTCGTGTGGCGGTTTTTTTTGCGAAAGAGCTGGTTAACCGTTTGACTTCTCGCCGATGACCTTGAAGGCTTCCACCAATTCGGATTTGCCTTTCAACACAGTGCCGCCTTCGGCTTCGGTGATCACATGTTCTTTTACTTGATGGTTGGTTTCGCTCCCGATGATAATTTGTTCGCCTTTGGCCACCGAGCATAAGCGCGACGCGATATTCACCACATCGCCCATCACCGTGTAGTCAAGGCGTTCGGGCGAGCCGATATATCCGGAAAACACGTCCCCCGAATTGATCCCGACACCGATATGGAAGGTGGGGAAATTGTTCTGTTCACGTAGCACGTTCAGCTCTGCATTTCGCTTCTGCATCGCGATGCCTGCACGAACCGCCATGAGTGCGTCGTCCTCAATCGAAAACGGTGCCCCGAACAGTGCCATGACCTCATCGCCAATATACTTATCCAGTGTACCCTTGAATCGGAACACAATTTCGGTCATAGCCGTGAAATGTTCATTGAGCAACTCGACCAACGCGGCTGGAGAAAGGCCTTCTGATAAAGGGGTAAACCCGCGAATGTCGCAATAGAGAATGGTGGCGTTCTTCTTGTCACCGCCCAGCTGGATTTCCTGGTCTTCATTCATAATTATGGAGACTACGGCAGGGGACAAAAAACGGCCGAGATCAGCACGTTTTTTCTCCGACTCAACCATCCGCTGATAGAGGCGAACATTTTCAATGGCCATAGCGGCCTGGCTGGCCATGGCGTTGAAGAGTTCGAGGTCTTCTTCGGTAAACGAGGCGTAGGTATTCTGGGCATCCACATACAACGAGCCGATTACGTCGTCATCACCCACCCGCAACGGCACGCACATCGCCGTTTCGATGCGCTGCATGATGATACTTTCACGCCCGCCGAAATCCGAATCTGCATCCGAATCGGACATCAGCACGGGCTCGCCATCGATGGCCGCACGCCGGGCAATTCCCATACTCGGCGAACTCGACTCGATAGCGTTATCTTTATCCCGTTTCACCTGAACCGTGAGCTCGTCCGAGTCGAGCGCTTTCATCATCAGGAATCCACGATCGGCATTGGTCACTTCCATCGCCAGGTCGAGTACATCACTGATCCGTTTCTGCAAATCAAATTCTGAGGAGATTAACTGGGTCGCTTTGTACAAGGCATCAAGACGTCGAAACGCCCGTGCCATGACTTCCGGATCAAGCTCTTGGGGCATAGGAACGTCTGCCGCAGCATTATCGATCTTGCCGACCGGATGAATCATGCTCATCGAGGCGGTGACGCTGTCCATCTCATTTTTGATCTTCGCAAGATCGAAGGCGATGGTGGATGCCTTCTTGCGCTGATCAAGCACCTCCTGCGAATCGTCTTTGAATACGGCGCGGCATTTGCTTCCGAACCACAGCTCGTCGTTGTCGTTCAGTACGCGCTCCACGATGCGCTGACGGTTCACATAGGTGCCGTTAAGGCTTTCCAGGTCGTCCAGAATTGTTTTTTCGCGTACGAAACGAATGCGTGCGTGGTTGCGTGAGATTTCATCGGCAATCAGCACGACCGTATTCGTCTCCGCACGGCCAAACGAGGTTTCCGGGCCTTTCAGGTCCACCGTCAATGGAGCGACTCCCGGCTGCTCTATGATTAATTGTGGCATGGCGACTATCATATCAGGGGTTGGTTGCGTCTGCAATAAATCCCTGTATTCGGTCCACGGCAATTTGGGATAATAGAGCCTGTCAACACGAAAGGACTTTCATGGCGTTACGCGATTGGATCGACCAGTACGGGATAGTATTCAAAAAGTCTCTTGGGCAGAATCTGCTGCTCGACGAGAACATCAACCGTATCATGTCCGATGCGGCGGCCTTGACCGAGGAGGATGACGTTGTCGAGGTGGGCGCGGGCCTCGGCGCCTTGACCGCCCGACTGCACAAACAGGCCAACCGGGTTCTTGCTGTGGAGATTGACCGTTCCTTCATGCCGTGCCTGCATGATCAGTTTGATACGGTCAACAACGTGACGCTTTTTCGTGGCGATATCCTCAATCACGAAGTCGAGAAATTGGTCGAGGAATTTCTGCCGGATCGCAAACAGCTCAAGCTGGTTTCCAATCTTCCTTACTACATCACGACCCCGATCCTCTTCCATTTCTGGGAGTCGTCTCTGTATTTCGAGCGTATGGTGGTCATGGTGCAAGAAGAAGTGGGGCACCGGATGGTCGCGCCCGTGGGTTCGGCCATCTACGGAAAACTCGCGCTTGCCTGTCGGCTGCATGCCGAAGTGGATATCGTGCACAAAGTACCCGCCAGCTGTTTTAAGCCGCGACCCAAAGTCGATAGCTGCATCGTGCGCATTCGGAACCGCGCCGAACCGCTCTATCCCGATGTTGACAAAGAATTGATTCGTAAAATCATCAACGTCGCCTTCAGCATGCGCCGCAAGACGATACGCAATTCACTGGTCAAGTCCGGCAATCTGGGATATGATGCCGACCGGGCATTGGCCGCCATTGAAGACGCTGGAATAGACCCGTCGCGTCGTCCGCAGACGCTTGAGTTGGATGAATATGCGGCCATCGCGCGAGGGCTGACCGGATAGGTTGTGGAAACTTGGACCGATGGATGCTCATCACGTACAATAGCGGCGTGTGAAAATGCCGAATGAAGGAGAGAGTTTTATGATTTCCCAGGAATTGCTGGATTTACTGGTGTGCCCCGAAAATAAGTCACCCGTGTCGTCCATTGATGATGCGGTGACCGACAAAATCAACGCGGCCATCAGTGCCGGTTCCGTGGTGAATCGAGCGGGTGATGCGGTTGATACGCCGATCGATGGCGGACTCGTTCGCGAAGATCAGGCTTACGTGTATATCATCCGTGACGATATTCCGGTCATGCTGATGGATGAAGCGATTCCCTTCGATGCCTTCAAATAATCCCGGAAAAAACTGATCTTTCATCGCCTAAAACGCTTTGAAACCAGAGGTAGATTCGCCGAGTCCAAACCATATAGAGCGGAAATCACACTCCAAAGGGTGAACGGACAAAGCCATGCGATACGAGGAACAGACACTTCCAGAAATTGGCATAGCGGCGGCATACGGCAATGCGTGGCGGCAGCTATGGGAAAATTTTCTGATCCTCTTTATCATCGGAATCGTGTCTATGTTGCTAGCTGCTCCGGCTGGTGTTTTTAACTTATTCGGTGACATCGGCGTTGCGATCATCGGCGAAGGCGACAACGATGCGACGACCGTTCTCGGTGGCGGTATCGCGTTTTTCGCTACTATATTTTCTTTCTTCTATGGTATTTTGATCACCGCTCCCCTCAAGTACGGTGTCGATTATACCTACCTTCGTGCCGCCCGTAATGATCCGCTGGACATTGTGGATATGTTTGCCTTCATCAGAAACTACATTCACGCGGTGATGGCGACAATTCTAGTCGGAATTATCGTTACTATCGGTTTCATATTTTTCATCATTCCCGGCATCTACCTCGCCTGCAAGCTCGCATTCACCCCGTATCTGATCGTGGATCGACGATTGAACGTGATCGACGCCCTTCAAGAAAGCTGGGAAATGACGGATGGACACGCGTTCAAAGTGTTCATGATCGGGCTGTTGGGTATTCCGATCACCTTGGGCGGATTGATGCTTATGATTGTCGGCATCATCCCTGCCATCATGTGGGTGAAACTCGCCTACGCCTCGCTGTACCACGCCATTGAGTTCGAAGAAGAGATCGAGGCGAGCATGTACGGGGCCGCGTATTAACGACGCTTAGAAATGCCGGCTCGTCCCATACCATTTGCTGCCCCCGTGATCGAGATGCAACACGGGTACGCCCGATAGCCGAAGTTCGTCGCCGAATTCCTCACGCATGTGGATCGAGAACTGCCAGTCCGCGCCCTCAAAATGGTCGACTTCGTAATATTTCACTTTATCGAAGCAGGATCGCCGCACGACCTGGCAAAAACCGATTGGTGTGCCGCCCATTTCGCGATTCCGGAACTCGCCTTCGGTCCCAAGCAACGCATCCCACTCTTCCCAGGGACGTCGATTGCCCAGCAGCACGTCGGAGGTGACCTCTGGACTCAACAATTTGCGACCGTCCGGCACGATGAAGTTCTGACCCTCCGTTTGCGCCATCACTTTGACGAGCATATCCGGCGGAATCAAGGTGTCGGCGTCGAGAAGCATAACCCATTCGCCGCGGGCCTTCTCCAGGCATTCGTTGATGATGAAACCCTTTGCCTGCGCCTTGTCTTCGGCAAAGGTAGAACGATGAATCGTCAGTTCCGGATTCGCCATCGCAAAGGATTCCAGGATGTCTTCTGTCGAATCCACGTCGGGGAGATAGGCGATAATAATTTCCACGCGGGAAAGATCGAAGTCTTGCTGGTGTGCAATGGATTGCAGGGCCAGCTGAAGTCTTCGTGCATAACGAATGCATACGGTGACGATCGTGAAGTCGATTTCCTTGGAGTCGTCGGCTTTTACCGAGGTCTCGCTCCAAATCTTCACGTTTTGCGTGACCAGGCTCTCGTCAATATTCCAGATGGAGATGCGCGGCTGAAGATTGCTGCCCAATCGCGTCGGCGCGTAATAGTTTCCCTCAAACTGCATGGGGCGCACCGGTCGACCGTCACGCAACAAGACATACGATCCGCTTCGATCCACGTGCAGGGTGATGGTATGTTGATAGGCCTCCATCGGGCACAACAGTTTGCAGTCACGACCCAACGAAAAACCGATATACTCCGCAATGCCGCCGCCCGCTTTGTAGGAAATCGTAAATGGGGGATCAAGCGTCCCGAGCGGCGTGCTGATCTTCTCCGTATTGCTCAACCCATACCAGCGAACCCCTCCCGGCAATTGATGACACCATTCGCCATCCACTTCGTAGTCAAACGAATCCACGTCAACAGTCGGGGGCGAGTTTTCAAGAATATCGTTCGCTTGGGCGGCTAGCGAAATCATTTTGGACGGCAATTCACTGCGGCGCGCGTCTATGGAATCGTAAAATTTCGGCTGATGCAGCGCAAACTGCATCGGGTAGGTGACGACTTCGCCTTCGATGATGACCGGCAAGAATCCGTTAAGTGATTTTGCGCCAGGATGATCGTGATGGTTGCAAATGTGTTTGAGACGACACGCGCTACAGGCACGTCCGAGGGTTTCGTCGCTATGGGAGTGCCGCTCAGACACCGCCGCCAGTGCATCCTCGTCGGATTGAATGTCGCGCGCTTTTGGCACCGAACGACTGAGCCGCAGGTGGCGCGTGAGTCGATGCCATGCGATCGTCCGTGCACGCAGCCAAGGATGTTCCAGTAGCCAGGGGAGAAGTTTGTCGTCAATCGGGTTTGCCATCAAGGTGTAGCGGCCCAGCCAAATTAGTAGGGCCTTCTTCGCGATAACTGGGCCCTTGTTGCGCAGTTGAAGCAGAATATCCCACGATTCGCGCGAATAACCTTGGTG
The DNA here is from genome assembly GCA_046583315.1 of Candidatus Hydrogenedentota bacterium. Lineage (GTDB taxonomy): Bacteria > Hydrogenedentota > Hydrogenedentia > Hydrogenedentales > DTSJ01. The sequence goes on along the minus strand of JAYGCN010000254.1, from coordinate 4,822 downwards.
ATCGGAAAAGAACTGCGGTTCATTGAGTACATTTTTCCAGAGCGATTCGTCGAGTGCACAAAAAGGAATATGCAACAATGAACACTCTACATCCCGCGCCTCCAGTGCCTCCGCGAGCGCAGCCATGATTTCGTAAGAGCGCGTCGTTTCGTCGGGCGACCCCGTCGACAACTTCGGCAGCAGAGGGTCGTGACACGTGACCGAAACGACATGCACCCCATGTTGGGCATAATGTTCTGCGAGGGCCGCCGCTTCGAAGTCATCACTAAAGGGTATCGGAAGTTGAAGACGTACTGGAAGATCCGCGTCGCGTGCCGCCTCGAGCCATTCGTCCAAACGTGCCAGCGACTGGGGGGTAGGGGTCAGCATTAGATCCAACACACCCGACTCATTCAACAACCTCATATCAGGTAGGGGAAACGAACAATCGCTACGCACACTGATAAACGATTCGAGCGTGGTCGCATACTCGCAATAGTGCGCCACATCATCAAGGGTATCGGCGCTCACCAGCAGGTCGATCTTTTCCGTTTTGAACACAACACGGTTCAGGCGAATCCACCGCTCGACATCGCTGCGATGATAGGGCACGCCTTTCGCGTTTACGGTCGACACGATTCCTCGAGTCGATGCGATGCGATGTCCGTGTTGCTTAAGGGTCAAAACGCGTCTGTCCTTCTACATGTGTTTCCGGGTGCCATACCACTGACTGCCCCCGTGGTCGAGATGCAACACCGGCGCGCCGCTGAGTCGATGTTCCTTGCCGATGTCTTTGAGCACGTCAATGCTGAAATGCATGTCCGCAATTTCAAAGTGGTCCATTTCCAGATAGGGGTGCTTATCAAGGTATTCTGCCCGAAAGCATTGGCAAAAGCCAACGGGAATGCCGCGCGTTTCACGATGCCGAAACTCGCCTTCATCATTGAGCAGCTCAGCCCATGATTCCCACGGTTTTATTTCGCCCATCAGGATTCGCGCCGTGGTCTCACGGGTAAGCAGGCGTCGACCGTCCGGCGCGATGAACACCTCCTCGTCCGCAACTTCTTCGATGCGTGAAAAATAGTCCGGCGGCAATAACGTGTCCGAATCCAGCAACATGATCCATTCGCCCTGCGCCAATTTGAAGGATTCGTTAATCATCAGTCCCTTCGCTTTGGCATGGTGCTCCGGAAACGCCGACCGTACCACGCGCAACTCCGGAAAACTCAGCGACATACTGTCGATCAAATCGTCCGTTGCATCCAGACCCGGCACATACGCCACGATCACTTCCAGTTGCGCCAAATCGATTCCCTGCTGGTGCGCAATGTTGTGCAGCACCGCTTGCAACCGTCGCGTAAATTTCGTACTGACGATAATAATCGAATACTTGGCTGGCGGTCGCGAATCCGTCTCCGGGTCCGACCACACTCGCAAGCTCTGCGTCAAAATGCAGTCGTCAATATTCCACAACGAAATTCGCGGCTGAAGTACGTCGCCCAGATGGAGTGGCAGGTGATGGAAACCTTCAAACTCGACGGGTTGAATCGCTTTCCCGTCGCGCAACAATATATAACGTCCATCGGCATCCACGTGCAATGACAAGGTGTGTCGATACGCTTCCATTGGACACACAATCGCGCAATGGCGGCCGAAACTGAATCCCATATAATCCGCGATGCCCGCGCCCACTTCGACCGACACGGTAAACGGCGGCTTAAATGTCCCCAGTGACGAGCTGAGTTTCTCCGTGTTCGTGACCGACCACCATTTCAGGCCACCCTCCATCTGTTCAGAAAATCCGTCATCCATTTTGTAATCGGCAGACGTATACGCACGCGTAGGGGACTGTTGCGTAAGAATGTCCATCGCTTCCGTTGCCAATTCATGCGACGGCGTGTGGGCCTCAAGGCGTTCCATGTCAATCGCGTCATAATGAAGCGGCTGCTCCATGCAAAAGTGCATCGGCGACACGACGAGTTCGCCTTCAATCGATTTTGGGGTGCCGGTATCGTGATCACAGATGCGTCGAAGCCGACACGACTCGCAGGCCTTCGGCACAGTGCGTAACGCATCTTCCTGGATGTCCTGCAACACTTCTTCATACTTTGAGCGTTGCAGGGCCTTGGGCACACTGTGCGCCACGTTCATGTGCTCGGTGACGCGACGTATCAGACGATTGATGAGGTAGCGAGTACTTCGTTTAATAAGAAACGGCAACAGAATTTCATCGACGGGCGTGCGACTCAATGTATGCCGCGCGAGCACCATGCGAATTATTTTTCCGCCGATCACGGGGCCATAGCCGTGAATTGTGCGGGCCAAGGTTAGCGACGTGGGAATCGTTTGCGCGTGGTCGAGCGCGTTCTGCCGACTGTTCGCCAAGTGAGACCACAGGGACTCGTCCAGCGCGCAAAAGGCAAGGCCACGAATCGTTACCCGGATATTCAACGCTTCCAGTTGCGGAATCAATCGCGCGACGGCTTCGACCTGTTCAGGATCGACCGCATTGGCAGAACCGTTTTGCGCCAAATCATCGGCGTAAACGAAATCGAGTTCAGTGACTGACGATTTAGCAAGACCTTCGAACAGCGTATCCAGATTCGCATTGGAAAGGTTTGAAAATACCAACTGAAGACGAATCGGTATCTCAGCTTTGGCGCAGGCATCCAGCCACGAATGCGCAGATTCATCGAGAGATGCTGGGCACAACTTCACATCCCACAATCCCGCCGATTTCCACTTCGCGAGGTCCGGGGGAGTCGACGCGCCATCCGTGCGCAGACTCAGCGCACAGCCCAGTTCAGTCGCCGTCGGCAGCAAATCCTCCACGACCGCCACATGCGCACCATTCGCCAGCGCATCCACCTTCAGCGCATTCAACACTTGGCGATTGTACCGAAGCCACTGGCGCAGATGCCGAACCCGTAAAGGGGCCTCACGACGATTGTGCGCCGTAATCAACCCGCGCGCAGGCGGAATCCGGGTCTCCCCGGCGATGAGTGGACTTCGCTCGGCCATAATCAGCAGCAATTCTCCGGCAGGCATCAACGTGACAAAGGGCTAACCCACTGTCACAACACCGTTTACTATACGTCGAACAGGAGCAAAGAGTCAATTTTGTCAACTAATTACCTGTGGTTCGGCAGAAAAAATTGTGCGTTGTCACCCTGGAACCTACGACGTTGAAACTCTCGTCAGCCTGCATTGAGCGATAAAGACCCCGAACATGTAATGCTCTATCCATAGCGGACGATCAATCCGAGCAATTATGCTGCTAATGGTTGCTGTTGTTTCATGTTGTTTTCGTATTGAATGGGCGATTGGTAGCCGAGGGCTGCGTGTCGCCGTTTTGGATTATAGAAGGTCTCAATGTATTCGAAGATGGCACTGGTCGCCGCTTCGTGGGTTGGGAATATCTTATCTCGGAGCCATTCGCTTTTCAAGCTACTGAAGAATCGTTCCATGGGTGCGTTGTCCCAGCAGTTGCCTTTGCGGCTCATGCTGCATTTCATCTTGAACTGCTTAAGTGTTTTTCGGTATCCCTTAGAGGCGTATTGGGAGCCTCGGTCGGAGTGGTGCAATAGTCCCTTGCCGGGCTGTCTTTCTTTGATGGCCTTATGTAAAGCCTCGCTTATGAGTGCCGTGTCGATGCGCTTAGAAGTGGCCCAGCCGACGATACGCCGTGCAAATAAATCCATCACGGTAGCAAGGTAGGTCCACCCTTGGTGCTTGGGGATAAAGGTAATATCCGTCACCCACTTTTCATTCGGAGCATAGGACTCAAAGTTTCGGTCGAGGATATTTTCCGCCACCGGCATCGTATGATTCGAGTCCGTGGTCACAACAAATTTGCGTCCCCGTGTTGAGCGTAAGCCCTTGTCTTTCATGATACGTCGCACGGTTTCCAGGCAACAAGGCTCCTCAAAAGTCTGCACAATGTCTTCGTGGACTTTGCGATACCCATACGCGCCTTTGGTATCTGCGTGAAAGGTCAGGACGGCATCCGTGAGCTCTTCACGGCGCTGTTGTTGTCGCGAAGGCTTACGCGTCTTCCAGGCATAATATCCGCCGCTACTTACATTCAAAACACGGGACATCATACAAATTGAGTACTCCATCGCATGCGCCAGCATCCAGGCGTACCTCACAGAACATCCTTTGCGAAGTACGCCGTCGCTTTTTTTAAGATTTCATTCTCCATGCGTAACTTCGCATTTTCATCACGTAACGCCTTCAAATCGTCCGCCACAGGAGTCGGTTCATCTGCCGCAGGCAATTCCCCTGATTTTCGAAACGCCTTTATCCAGTTTCCCACCAAATGATGAGCAATCCCGAGTCGCCGAGAGGCTTCTGCGCACGAATACCCATGCTCCACCACCAATTTGGCCGCCTCAAGCTTAAAATCCTCATCGTACTTCTTGTTCTTCCGAGTCATCACACCGTCTCCTTTCAAAGAGAGCGAGTATAACTCGAATCAACCGTCCACTTTTAGGCGAGCATTACAATTCATAGAAACTCCCGATGTTCGAACACACAAAAGGAGCATCATCCCCGAAAAAGAGCAGGAAATCAAGAGTGAGGGTGTTAAAAATGTCGTCGGGCGAAGTTCAGTATGATATTGAACATATCATGGAGCGAACGTAACACGAATGATGTTGAAACGCACGACCAGCGTCAAGAGAATGATTAAGGTAAGATAATCCCAACTTTTCAAAAATCACCCTCAAGAACTTAGTGTTTTAAAAATGAATCCGCCGGATTTTTTATCTCGTTCTAGATCGAGTATCCCCTGTGATGTTGCTTCTTCTAGTAATTGGCCAAAAGACGAAAATCCATATTG
>JAYGCN010000169.1:0-2118 GCA_046583315.1 Candidatus Hydrogenedentota bacterium | reverse complement strand
TGGGCGCGACCGATTTCATATCCACCAACGTAACCGGCGTGTATAACATTCTCGAAGCGGCCAAAGAATTGGGCACCTCAAAAGTGCTGCTCGTATCCACCGACGAAATATACGGGAGTATCGACGAGGGGTCGTTCGTCGAAACGGACCCGCCTGGCCCCAAAAACCCCTACTCCGCAAGTAAAGCCGGTGGCGAGCTGGTTGCCCTCGCGCATTTCAATACCTACGGCACCCCCGTCACGATAACGCGCGGCTCGAACACCTACGGGCCCTACCAGTACCCCGAAAAAATCATGCCCTTGTTCATCACAAATCTTATCGACGACGCCAAAGTGCCTCTCTACAGCGGCGGCGAACACAACGTGCGCGACTGGCTGTACGTAGACGACCATGCCCGAGGTGTCGATGTCGCCTTGCGCAAAGGTGAATCGGGCGGAGTCTACAACGTCGCGGGCGACAACGAGCGCGAGAACATCGTGCTTACCCACCGACTGCTCGAGTTGCTCGGCAAAGACGAGTCCTCAATCCAGCTCGTAAAAGATCGCCCGGGACACGATTTTCGCTATTCCATTGACGCGAGCAACTTGCACGCACTCGGCTGGAGCCCGACCATGGACTGGGATGAAGGCATTCAGAAAACCGTGGACTGGTACCGCGACAACGAATGGTGGTGGCGCCCTATCAAGAGTGGCGAGTTCAAGGAATACTACGAGAAACAATACGCCAATCGAGAAGTGTGATGACTTGGGATGCTGAGCTGGACCGTGCCGTCAACGCCGCAAAAGCAGCTGGACAGTTGTTGCTGGATGCGATGTCCGGCGCGCGCGCGGTCCTGAGTGCGAAGGGCAAGGACATCAAGCTCCAAGCCGATCAGGATGCCGAGAACGTTATTCTCGATGCACTGTCCTCCAGCGATTATCCCGTGCTCGCCGAAGAGAGTGGCGAGCACGGCGATACCCAGAGTGGAGGCCCGATGTGGATTGTCGATCCCCTGGACGGCACGATGAATTTCAAACGCGGGATTCCGATCTGTTGTGTATCGATCGGATTGATGCAAGGCGATGAACCCATCCTCGGCGTCATCTACGATTTCAATCGCGATGATCTGTATACCGGCATCATGTGGCAGGGCGCTTTCCTGAACGGGAAAGAAATGTCTGTTTCTGATGTGGAAACAAGATGCGACGCCGTGATATCTACGGGGTTTCCTGTGAGCCGGGATTATTCGTCCGATGCGGTCCTCGACTTTGTTCGTTATGTTCAATCCTACAAGAAAGTTCGTTTTCTAGGATCCGCTGCGATGTCGTTGGCCTGGGTGGCCAGTGGGTGCGTGGATGCCTGTGTGGAAGAAGATGTCATGCTGTGGGACGTTGCCGCAGGAGCCGCGATTGTTCAGGCTGCAGGGGGGTACGTGGAGTTGCTTCCCTCGGATAGCAAGCCGTGGGCGCGCAAAGTACGGGCTGTCTCCCGGAAAGCGTTACTCGAAGACGAGGCATAGTACCTCGCCTAAGCGCTAGCCGTATGGACATTCGTTAAGAAGGTTGGACGAGGCGCGGTGTCAGCTCAAATCGAATTAGCGCACGACTTCTCGACGCAACCGCTAATACCGCGCGGCACGAACGACGAGTGCACCAGAAATGACGATGACGAGGACAATTGCCACAGTGACCACTAAACTTCCTGGCGACGAGCTGGGTTGCAGAGCCTCCGTCGCAGAAGCGGCTTGAGCAGGCAGCAGTTGTAGCGCCTTGATTGGAAAGGACCCCATGAACGACGCGGGCCCATCGGCTGACGCAGAACTGGTCAAGATATCGAAAAATGTAAAAATGATTTGTAGCCTTCTGTAACCCTGGTAATGAACGGGTGCTCGTGTACTGTACATTCATCCGGATGTGGCTCGTAACTTCCGACGGATCGTCTCGATTGAGATCGATTTAACACGATACACAACGCTATTGTGACATGATCATGGAATTGTATTCAATGAGCGTGCGCGAACATGATATGAATCGCCGTTTATTGCTGAAAGGACTGGTCGAAGAGAAGTCGAAAGCTGAGATCGCTTCCCTAACTGGACTGAAGGAAAACGCCGTGCGCACGCGTTTCAGTCGGGGACTG
>JAYGCN010000164.1:0-2090 GCA_046583315.1 Candidatus Hydrogenedentota bacterium | reverse complement strand
TGAAGTTGCTGCCTGGGATGACATCAATGAAATATTGGATGCTGAACTGAACGCCTTGCCGGATGCCTGCCGTGCGGTAATTGTCGCTCATTATTCGGAAGGTCACACGCAGGTCGAGGTCGCCGAACGCATGGGAATTCCGCGAACAACCGTCAGTAGTCGCATTCAGAAAGGACTTGGACTGTTGGAACGCAGGATGAAGTCGCGCGGAGTCGTAGTACCAGCCGCAGCGTTGTCTGGCATGATGGCGACCGGGATGTCTCACGCCGCGCCTGCGAGTTTGGCGGAGGCGATGGGCAAGGCAGTCTTGCGAGGCGTGTTTCGATCACACGCCAGGACGGTACCGATGTTGCGGAAGGTGTCCGCCGTAGGCGTAATTGCTGGTATATCAATACTCGCATTTGTTGCACTCAACCGGAAAGTGGTGGAGCCGATTGCGGAGGGCATTAGTTCTCCGGCAGTTTCGGCGATGACGGTCGAACCTGCATCTGCGGCCGTTGAGGTCGAAGGCCGAGGCTTGAGTTTGCTGTTGCGCAGGCCGATGAATCGCCGAAAACTGATGATGCGCTTCCGACGTTTGTTGAACCTCTATCGGAATCGAAGGAAATTCGCCTTCAATGCGCGGATGACGCGGGGGAACCGTTGGTCGGTGTGCAGGTATATGTATTTCAGAGTCACGTGGATGGCCCGCCCCTGATTTCGGGTATTGACCGATTTGCGTCGCAGGTTTATCAGAGCGATGGTCCGTTGACGAGTGACTCGGAGGGTTATGTGAGTTTTGAATCTTTTGTTGGACCTGAGGGGGGAACCGTAGTCCATGTTGCGTATGCGGTTTTGCCGAATCAGCGCGTCGGTATCTGGACTCATATTAATCGTGATGGGATCACGCCGCTGGTCGATGACGCCAGGATTGAGATGGTGGAATCAAAGACCGTGCCGGGTCAGTTCCTGCTTCCAGAGGGTTACGATCTTTCTGCAATGCAGGTGGACACGATGCATGTCCGCATTCCGACACCTAGACAGCCCTATGCTTTTGGTTTCGGCAGCTATTCCTTGGAGGGTGCGGATGCATTTCCTGGACTCTTTGGAGTTTCCGTGGATGCTTCGGGGCATTTCGTAGTACCCGATCTTCCGAAAGAGGGTGCTTTCAAGTCCGGTGGGATCGACTACGCGGAGATTGGGTTTGGTACAGTAGCGGGTCGTGCTTTGGACGAGGATGGCGAGCCGATAGCGGGTGTCCGGGTATCGGGGAGCCGGAAGTACAAGCAAGGCGAAGATATGCGTCAGTATGGCCCAACAAAGCTGGGTAGGACCGATGACGATGGGCGATTCAGTGTTGAGGTGCAGGCGTTGGGCGAGCACAAGATTATAGTTGGGGGCAATGCGTGGAGTGCTGATGAAGGGGATTGGATTCGTGTGGCGAAGGACGAGTCTGCGGCACTGGACGACGTATACTTGGTGGCGTATACGTTGCAGATGTCCGTGAAGGTTGTGGACGAAGAAGGTCGCCCGCTTTCGGATGTATTATTTCTGTTTAGTATTGAAGATTATCTGGACACCGGAATTCGGTTGAGGACTGATTCGGAGGGCATGATTTATTTGAAGAATCTTCCTGATACGGAAATTCAGATGCAGGCTCGTCGGGAAGGATATGAGCACAGCGACTGGTGGAAGGGTTTCGCAAGCGAGCATGTTGAAATCGTGTTGAAGCCTGAGTTGTAGTCAAATCAATTTGGCCAGTAGACGTATTCTTCGTTGGGGTCGCGGGGATCTTCGGCGGTTCTGTCGATGGGGGTGGGAGCTTCGAGCAGGGCTGGCCAGGCGGGTTCGATTTGGGTGGCGTTGTGTTGGTCGAGCAGTTTTAGCATGGAGGCGACGCGTTCGGGGTGGTGTTGGGCGACGTTGTTTTGTTCGGTGGGGTCGTCGTTCATGTTGAAGAGCCACACTTTGTTTGGTCGGTCGGCCTTGTGCATTTTCCAGCCGTCGGTCATGGCGACCTGATAGTGTCCGCCGCGCCAGAAGAGGTGTTGGTGGGGCGCTTCACTGGTCGGTTTACCGTCTTTGGAAATGAAGGGCATCAAATCCGTGCC
>JAYGCN010000142.1:0-9759 GCA_046583315.1 Candidatus Hydrogenedentota bacterium | reverse complement strand
AGTGAATATCGACGAATCGATCAATAGGGCTGTCCAACCGCTATCCGACGCGCTTAGTACGTTTATTTTTTTCGAAATTGATGTATTCGACACTGGAGTCCCACTCATTGTTCTCTGGTTGATGGGGAGTGCGGTTTTTTTTACGTTCTACTTCCGGTTCATTAACGTGACGGGTTTTGTCCACGCAATCAATTTGGTACGAGGCAAATACAGCTCCGAGGAGGATGCCGGGGAAGTAAGCCATTTTCAGGCATTGGCGACGGCGTTGGCAGGGACGGTTGGCATCGGTAATATCGGTGGCGTCGCGATTGTCATTTCATTGGGTGGCCCGGGCGCGACTTTCTGGCTCATTATGGCGGGCCTGTTCGGCATGTCAACAAAGTTTATCGAATGCGTCGCCGGGGTCATGTACCGTAAGATCAATGCAGACGGAGTAGTATCCGGCGGCCCCATGTATTATCTTGAGCACGGTCTTGCCGATACCCGACTGCGGATCCTGGCCAAGCCACTAGGACTATTCTATGCATTTGCGATGGTATTGGGGTGTCTGGGGATTGGAAATATGTTCCAATCAAATCAGGCCTTCGAGCAGTTTGTTGTTATCACCGGGGGCGAATCGAGCGCATTTGCAGATAAAGGATGGTTGTTTGGAACTGTGATGGCAATCGCGCTCGGTTTCGTCATTATTGGTGGGCTAAAAGGGATTGCACGCGTTACGAGTAAGCTGGTACCGCTGATGGCGCTCATGTACACCCTGTTTTCCACTGCGATCATTTTGATGAACTACGATAAAGTACCCTGGGCTATCGGTGCCATTTTTTCCGAAGCGTTCTCACCGAGTGCGGTCGCAGGAGGAACGATCGGAGTCATGATCCTTGGGTTTCAACGAGCGGTATTCTCCAACGAAGCCGGTATCGGATCGGCTGCGATCGCGCATTCGGCAGTCCGTACTCAGGAGCCTGTCACTGAAGGATACGTCGGTTTGCTCGAACCGTTCATTGATACTGTTTTAATATGCACGATGACGTCACTCGTCATACTGACGACAGTATATGAACCCGGATTGGCCGGGTCGGGAATCCAAGGTATCGCTCTTACCTCGAAAGCGTTCGAAAGCACAATCAGCTGGTCCGTTCTGCCGCTGTCCATTATTGCAATTCTGTTTGCCTTTTCAACAATGATATCGTGGTCTTACTATGGGCTCAAAGGGTGGACGTACTTGTTCGGAGATTCCAGGCCGTCGGAGAATTTGTTTAAGACGATTTTCTGCCTGTTTGTTGTCCTCGGGTGTACCATACAGCTCGACGCGGTGTTGGATTTCTCCGACGCGATGGTTTTCGTTGTAGCACTACCGAATGTCATTGGCCTGTTCGTCTTAGCGCCGAGAATAAGGCGTGAATTAATAAAATACCAACAAAAAATCAAGACCTGATAAATCCAACACGCCTTGAATCGGTTGTGTTGACATCCAATCGGTGTACCGCAAATTTTTCAGGCGTACGACGTTTTTGGACGGATTGGCTTCAATACTGCACCATACGGTGAAGGTTTGATCTAAACAGGTTTGCTGTGAGAGCATGTGACACCCCTGTCAATACGGATTCAAAGGCAAAGAGCGCCAAAGGTAAAACACTTATGATTAGAAGATTTTCGCTTTTCGCGATGGCATCGTTCGCGGTGACACTAACGATACACTGGCACTCCTTTGCGACCGATGCGGACACCGCCTACGTGAATGGAATTGTTCTCACGATGGAGGATAATGACGCCGTCGCTCAAGCCGTCGCGGTTACGGACGGGCTAATTCACGCAGTCGGAGACAACGCAAAGGTTCGTGCTCACATTGGACCTAATACCCGCGTCGTCGATCTCGATGGCAGGACGATGCTCCCGGGATTTATAGACGCGCACAGCCACTTCCTTATTGCCGGACGTAACCAAAACATAGCAGTCGATCTGAATGCCCCTCCCATCGGAGATATAGAGAACATCTCTGATTTGATCGCCCGCGTTTCCAAACGCGCAAAGACAACTCCGCCAGGAGACTGGATTATCGGTCTGGGATATGACGATACACTGCTTTCAGAAAACCGGCATCCCACGCGCCACGATCTGGATGCCGCCTCCACGGATCATCCCATTCTTCTGTTTCATGTGTCGCTCCACTTCGCCGTGGCCAATTCAAGGGCACTGGAAATCGCTGGAGTCACAGGGGACACTCCTCAGCCTTCCGGAGGGGTAATTCACCTCGAAGAGAACTCGGACGAGCCGAACGGATTGCTCGAAGAGGGCCCCGCCTTTTTTCTCGTGTATGGCAGAGTTCCTCAACCGACGCTGGAACAGAACCTGGACGGTGTGAATCAGGGAGCCCGTACCTATGCCCAGGCCGGCGTGACAACGGCGCAAAGCGGAGCAGCTGATAAAGCAACCATCCCGGTACTGCAAGAAGCCGTCCGACGGGGCCTAATGCCTATTCGTATCAACGTGTACCCCAATGCCGATGTGACCGAGGCGATCATCGCAGGAAAATTCTCCATCGAACCTCTCGACTCAGACATGCTGCATATCGGGGCCACCAAGATAGTCGCAGACGGCTCGATTCAAGGGTATACCGGCTATCTTAGAGAACCCTATCATGAACCCTATAAAGGCGACACGGACTACCGCGGATACCCACGCATGTCACGTGACGAACTCACTAAACTGGTCACTCTTCTGTATAAGAATGATCACCAGGTCGCCATACACGGCAATGGTGATGCCGCGATTGATGACATTCTCCACGCGATCGCGAAAGCTCAAGAAACGTATCCGGCTACAGACGCGCGTCCGATCATTATTCATTCGCAGATGGCTCAAGATGACCAGCTGGATAGGATGAAAGATCTGGGCATCATCCCTTCGTTTTTCTCACTGCACACCTACTACTGGGGCGATCGCCATTCCGCCATTTTCATGGGACCCGAACGAGCCGCTCGCATGAGTCCAGGAAAATCAGCGCTGGAACGTGGACTCCGCTTCACTATCCACTGTGATACCCCCGTCGTACCGATGGAGCCCCTGAAATTAGTCTGGGCGACCGTCAATCGTATATCTACCGGAGGAGTCATCATCGGTGAAAATCAACGTATCAGCGTCATGGAGGCGCTCCGCGCAACAACGATCAATGCCGCCTACCAGAATTTTGAGGAAGACGTAAAAGGATCGATCGAAGTCGGAAAATATGCGGACCTCGTCATACTCTCCGAGGATCCGCGACTCTATCCCACCAGAATCAAGGACATCGAAGTCCTGGAAACGATCGTGGGCGGACGCAGCGTCTATCGTAAAGGTGATGACCAATGAGAAAACCGGTGTACTGTCGAACGTTCGTATCACTCTTCGGGATCATTGCTCTGTCCTGCATCCCTTCTACCAACGCTTCCGAGCGCGTCGTATTCGAGGCGAGAAAAATCGTTACGATGGATCCGTCATTTCCCAATGCGCGGTATGTCGCGGTAGAGGATGGACGCATTCTCGGTGTTGGCAAATCGCTGGATGAGTTGTCAGTATGGCTCGACGGATACGAATACCGCTTGGACACGAAGTTTCGTGACAAGGTTCTGTTGCCGGGTCTTATCGACCCGCATCTGCACCCGCTGTTGGGAGCCGTTCTTCTCCCGACAGAATTCATCACCCCCGAGGACTGGACACTTCCGACGGGTCAGATAAAGGGCGTTCGTACCCCCGAGGCCTATCGAGACCGACTCGTAGAACTCGTCGCGGCAGCTCCGAAAGACAAACCGTTTATCACGTGGGGCTACCACGAATTGTGGCACGGCGAGCTGGATCGCAATGCGCTTGATCAGATCGATTCCGAGAGGATCGTCATCGTGTGGCAGAGATCCTTTCACGAAATCATTGTCAATTCGGCGGCGATGGCGTTTCTCGGGTTCGAGACGGAGGAGGAGTTAACAAAAGCTCTCGATGTACCTGGAGTAGATCCGCTTCATGCTAATTTCACGGCCGGTCAATTTTCAGAGACGGCTCTGGCGATTGTGCTTCCACGCCTTCAGTCAACCATCCTGGCTCCCAGTCATCTCGGCAAAGGAATGAAAATGCTGCAGCAAATGTTGCGATCAAATGGAGTCACAACGATCGCGGACATGGCGACGGGCATTTTCGCGCCGTACAACGTCGAAGCGGGACTCATCCGTCAGACCTTCGAGCGAAGCGACTCGCCCGCACGTGTCGTTCTTGTGCCGAACGTGAAATCCATGATCGCGGGTATGGGATCCGCTGAAGCGGTCGTCGACTACCTTCACGAACAACAGGCCAAGCAACAGGGCCATAGGGTATTCCTGAATAACCGAATCAAACTTCTTGCGGACGGAGCATTTTTCGCCCAATACATGAGATTGAATCCGCCCGGCTACAGCGACGGGCACAAAGGAAAATGGCTGACGGAACCTGCGGAGCTGGAAGAAATCGCCCGGGTATTCTGGAATGCAGACTTCGAAATCCATTGCCATGTGAACGGCGACGAGGGTTTGGATGTTGTACTCAACACACTTGAGACGCTCCAGCGTGAATCCCCCAGGCCGAACCATCGTTTCACGCTGGAACACTTCGGGTATGCAACAAGCACCCAGGCTCGTCGCGTGCATGCGTTGGGCGCGCTTGTGTCCGCACAGCCGAACTATCTTTATGTGCTCAGTGACATCTACGCGAAGCACGGCATGGGCTACGATCGTGCGTCCCGGATGGTTATGCTCGGCACGCTCGAACGCCAGGGCACTGTTGTGGCACTACACTCCGACTTAACGATGGCTCCAGCTGAGCCGCTCTTTCTTGCGTGGATTGCGGCGAACCGTATCAATATGGAAGGAAGCGTCATGGCGCCTTCGGAAAGACTTTCGCTCGACGCGGCGCTTCGCGCAATAACGATTGACGCCGCCTACGTCATCGGCCTCGAACACGAAGTCGGTTCAATCGTTTCCGGAAAGCGGGCCGATTTCGCCGTGCTTGAAGAGGATCCCTACGAAGTCGGTGCCATCGGCCTCAAAGACATTTCCGTTTGGGGCGTCGTTTTCGAAGGAGAGGTCTATCCTGCCGTACAATAATGGGATTCAGTTTCTGCAAATGTGTACACTCGAGAATGGGATCTGTTGGCGGACTATCCGTAGGATCGAAACCATAGTCGTCTTCCGCCGGAAGGCAATACTGCAAGGAAACGAGACGATGACAAACCGATGTATTCACAATGTCAGGCGCGCTGCAATATTGATTTTCATGGGTTTGCACTTTGGATTCAGTACCGTATTCGCCCAGGGAATCGAGCGTTCCAAGCCACATGTTCCCACCAACGATGAAATGTTCGGCTGGGTAGAAGATATCGTAGCGATAACCGAAGGCTACCCTGAATTTCGCAGGATGGGAACCGAGGGCGATCATGCTGTACGTGCATACATCGTGAACCGCTTAAAATCCTTCGGCATTGCCGACGTCGAAGAGCAACAGTATGACCTTGAATACCGCCATTATGAAAAATGGAACCTCGATGTAAAAGGCGAGTCGATCCCCGCCTACTTTATGCGCGGCGCAGGATTCGCCCCCCGACCCGGCGTCTCGGGAGAATTGGTATTCGTCGGCGAAAGTATTCCACGCGATACAGACTTCACCGGCAAAGTTGTCGTCTTTGAGGTACGCGGTCAAAGCGTGCCCGGCGCCGCGGCGCCACTCATCTCCGATTTTATCCACGACCCAAACGGAACCCTCGCCACAGGAACCTTCGGCGGAAAAGCAGGCGCAATCCCCTCGAATTTCCCTGTCAGTTACTACCAGGCATCCGATCAGGGCGCGACGGCGATGATCGCCATCTTGAAGGACTACGACACTGGCACCAACAAGTTTTATCCAGATCCCTCGGCCATGGTGCAGACTCGAATTCCCGGCCTGTACCTCGGAAAATACGACGGCGAAGCCTTGCTCGCTCAGATTGAAAAATCGAAAAATCCGATTCAAGCCAGCGTCGTCATACAAGGTGAAGTTCGAAAATCGACCTCCGCAAATATTGTTGCGACCCTGCCCGGCCAAAAGAAGGATACGATCATCGTAAATACCCACCACGATGCTGGATTCGCTGGTGCCGTTCAAGACGGCTCAGGAATAAGCTCGGTATTAGGTCTTGCCAAATACTTTTCCAAGGTCCCCTCGAACTTCCGGCAAAAAGAACTCGTGTTTGTGTTCGATGGAAGCCACTATGACTGGAACTATCCGATGGGCGCGAACATCTTCGCCAATCAAAACCCGGAAGTCATGGACAATACCGTTTTGGCCATAGGCATAGAGCACATCGCCCAAAAATTTGCAGCCGATAAAGACGGATACCACGATACTGGTGAAATCGAACCCAGGGTTCTGTTCACCCCCCCGAATCAATTGCTCTACGACGCAACGGTACGCTCTATCAAACAACATAACCTGCACAATACCATCATCCCCCGTAAAGGCGCCCTCACCATGTTCGGCGAAACGCAGAGTTATTACCTGAAAGGAATTCCAAGTTACTCCTTTATCTCAGGTCCCGAATACCTCTTTCTCGGCGACGACACCATCGATAAAGTAGCCAGAGACCAATTTGAACCCGTCGTGAAAACATTCATTTCGATCATCGACTCTGCAATGTACCTGCCGGGCTCATGGCTCACCCGAGTCGATCGCTGAAAATTTTGGGATTTGCAAACTTAGTTGTGCATCCTGAAAACTGATCCGCTTTTGTTTTCAGGGTTCATGCCGCTTTCCTCTCATAGTGATGGTGTAATCCTCCGACGTGAGGAATGGCAACTACTCTGCCTTCTTCTGGGAAATTGACCTTCCTGCCTTCTGGCGCGTCCATCTCCAAGGATTGATGAACGCGATAGCGATTGTAGTACTCGAAGTAATCTTTCAGAACTCGGCGAAGATGTCGCTCATTGAAGACAATGACCCTATCCAGGCACTCTCGGCGAATGCTACCGTTGAGCCTCTCGGAATATGCGTTCTGCCAAGGGCTGCGGTAAGCCGTAACCACCCGATATTCTACGATGAATTCGCCGCAGATTCATTTCCACGCACTCCACGGTTGGATTGAAAAATTTCTTAACCGCCGTGAAACGGGCACCCTCCTGTTTTTCCAGCACCGTCATCATCTTCACTAATTGTGAAAGGATCCTCTGCTGAAGTAATGACGGTCGCCGCCTGGAGGGATTCAAGCGCGGCGGCGCGTTGTTTGTCATGTGCTCGGTCAGAATCGGAGCGGGCTGAGTATCGGACGCGGCAGGGCTGGGCGGGCCAGTGCGTCATGGTACCACTGATAGGACGTGGCGCGTCGATGAGTTCCATATCGTAGCGACGGGCGAGCATAGTAAGAATGATCTTCATTTCAAGTCGCGCAAAATTGACGCCCGCGCAGCGGTGGAGTCCTCCGCCGAAACCAATCAATCGATTCGTCTCAGCAGTTCCCTCGCCAGTGCCAGGCGCGAATCGGGATGGTTTGTAAGCATGGGGGTCGGGAAAAACGTCAGGCATGCGGTGGGATACAGCGGGCGCGGCGAACAGGTAAGTGCCTTTCGGGATTCGATACCCACCGACCTCCAGATCTTCTTGCGCCTTCCGCATCAGTACATAGGCTACGGGATGCAGCCGTTCGCTTTCTTTGACGGCAATTTCGATGTTCGTTAGTGCGCGTGCGTCCTCCCACTCCATCTCACCAAAGGGGCGATCGCCCATTGTAGAGTCCGTCTGTGCGCGAACAGTATTCAGATAGTCGGGGTGCTGAAGCAAGTCGATTAACGCCCACGAGATCTGACCAGCCGTCGTTTCGTGCCCCGCCCACACGAGCAGCAGAATAATATTGATGATGAGTTCACGTGACAGAGGTTCGCCATTGGACAATTTCGCACCTATAAGGTCTTGGAAGAAGTCCGGAGGATCCATCGGGTTTTCAATACGATAATCAACCCACTTGCTCAAAATTCCATTTAGTTTTTTACGGGCGGCACGACTTTTGCGCAGATGCGGTAGCGGCATCCACAAGGGCCAAATCACCTCCATCCCGCCGGAGAAATCGCGAAAATCTTCAAAGAATCCATCATTCAGTTTGCCGCGAAAATCGGAACCCAGAAAGGCGTGCGCGGCGATGTTCATGACCAGCGGACCAAGGGTGGGGATGAGATCGAACTCGCCGGATTCGCCAAGCTCCTCAGCCAGATCCTCGGTTTCTTGCGCCATTAACGATACGTACGAACGCATTGCATTTCCCTTGAAACGAGGCATAACGATTTCGCGTTGCATCATGTAGTCGTCGTGTGGAGCAAAAAAATAGAAATCCTTGCTAAACATTTTCAGAAAGAAAGGGTAACCTTCACGAATCGAAAGGAGCTTGTCCGTCTGTGCGAAAAAGAACTTGTTAAACTCAGGGCCCAGCATCACGACATGTTCGCGATTGCCCAGGCGCAGACGGAATATCTCGCCATACTCCCGATAACAATCCATCAGAAAGTTAACCGGGTCGCTCATAAATTTTCGTGCATGACCGATGAGGGGTTCACGTCCGCCTACCATCGGTGGGGTTGTCACTTGTATCTGAGTTGCCGTTGCCATTTCATTCTTCTCCTTTAGTTCGAGTCCTCGTATTATGTCCGAAGCGCTTTCAGAAACAGTTCTTCGATTTGCTCGACCGCGCGGTCATACTGAAACGTGTCCGGCTCCTGTTGCCAGTGATAGATGAACTGGTTCGTCATCCCTTCCAGCGCCACCGCTGCACCCATGGCATCCACTGGGCGAAACTCCCCCGATTCGATTCCCTCTTCGAAGATATCCGCCAATATTTTGTGCCACACGTCATACATCAAATTGAGTTCCGGTTTGGGGCCAGACTTGAACAACACTCCCGTGCCCATCGTCTCCATCAGGATCAGGCGCGCAAGTGGAATCCGATCCTCGAAAAGGTCACCTTTCGCTCGCACGTAGTTCACCAATCGCTCGTATGCGGTCTTGCCAGTACTGAGTGCATCAGCAAATTGAACTCGAGCCTGTTCCGCGTAATCCACCAGTAATTCGCGATAGAGGTTTTCCTTGGTGCCAAAGAGTTGATAGAGGGTTCCCACAGCGAAACCCGCTCGAATTGCGATTGCCTGAATCGATGTGTCGTGGTAACCGTTTTTGGAGAACTCCTTTTGTGCCGCTTCCAGAATCTCGTTGCGATTTCGAATCCGGTTTCGGTCACGTCGGCCTATAGCCATTTCTGTACTCATAATCAATCCTAAAAAATAGAATATATATTCATAAATTAGATTGTATATTCTATGTTACGTGAAAATCAAACGAAATGTCGATTGGATTCTAAGGATTGTATTACTCGAAAGTATGCTAGTCTTGCAATTTCCCTTAGAAATAATAGCCTTGGCGTATCGTGCTTTTGGCTCTGTCAGCGATTTTTGGCGATGAAGAACATCACCCTAAGTCGTTACGTTTAAAGAAGTACGAGTATTCGGGACGGACAGTCTTTCGGAGACTCAATTTACTCGCCACTCTCACCGCAGAGAACCTGATTCTTCGTTATCAGCTTGTGTTATTTAAGCGAAACTAAAAACGACACTGGATCCCGATGTAAAGTCCCTCGTACTGCAAATGGCCGACGCCAATCCGTTCTGGAGAGCACCGAAGATTCACCGCGAGTTGCTCAAACTTGGCTTTGTGACCTCAGCGAAGCCGCATGAATGCTACACGATCTATTAA
>JAYGCN010000122.1:0-6713 GCA_046583315.1 Candidatus Hydrogenedentota bacterium | reverse complement strand
CCAGGAACACGAGGGGTCCGGAAATATACTTGAGATCCCAGTACTCCTTTTGGAGCATTTCGGATTCTGTCATTGTGTTCACTCCTTCAGGGATTGACCCTGGTTTGAGTATCCGCGCGTACCGAGCGGCAGTCTTTACGTTAAATCTATAACTTATTCAGCTTCTTCAATCATTTTTTGGAGAGCTGCTTTCATTTCATCGACCACGACAACTTGCGTATCCATGAATCCGTCTGAATTCACTTCGCGCAGACGCGAAACGGATTCACGAACGGGACTATCGAGGATGGTTTCCAGTTGTACACCACCTTCTAGCGCTGCACGGCATTCGTCGTAGAAGCTCATGAGCGCGGCGAGCAGTCCACCGGTTTTTTCCAGCGAACTGTAGGCATCGTCTTCGGAGAAGGCATTCTGCTGAAGGAATACTTCTTTCACCATACGGGAAAGTTCCAGCACGAGGCG
Organism: Candidatus Hydrogenedentota bacterium; assembly: GCA_046583315.1. Lineage (GTDB taxonomy): Bacteria > Hydrogenedentota > Hydrogenedentia > Hydrogenedentales > DTSJ01. Next base: position 6,251 of record JAYGCN010000122.1, on the reverse strand, counting down.
CTCCTGCTCCTGTAAGGCATCTGGTCCGACGAGTTGCACGATTTCCTGCAGTTCGGAGTCTTTCTGCAACAGGTCAACGGCTTCCTGGCGACGTTCGGTCCAACCTTTCGGCGCGTTTTCTTTGAACCAATCGTCGAGGTCATTGAAATAGAGCGAGTAACTCATGTTCCAGTTTACAGAAGGATAGTGTCGGGAATAGGCCAAGGAGGCATCTAAGGCCCAGAGTCCACCCGCAACACGCATCGAGTTCTGCGTGACCGGCTCGGAGAAGTCACCCCCTGGAGGGGATACGGCACCAACAATAGTCACTGAACCGGAGCGGGCTTCTTCACCGTCTGGAGCTTCCGAACCGAGACATTCGACACGTCCGGTGCGTTCGTAGAATTCAGCGATACGTGCGGAGAGGTAGGTCGGGTATCCTTCTTCACCGGGCATTTCTTCAAGGCGAGAGGATATTTCGCGAAGGGCCTCTGCCCAGCGAGAGGTGGAGTCAGCCATCATGGCTACTGAGTAGCCCATGTCGCGGTAGTATTCGGCGAGGGTCATTCCGGTGTACACGGAAGCTTCACGCGCGGCCACCGGCATGTTCGAGGTGTTCACCACGAGCACGGTACGATTCATCAGAGGACCACCCGTTTTCGGGTCAGTCAAGCTGGGGAATTCGTCGAGCACGTCAGCCATTTCGTTGCCGCGCTCACCGCAACCCACATAAATGATGATATCAGCGTTGCAGAATTTTGAAATCTGCTGTTCCACAACCGTCTTACCAGCACCAAAGCCGCCCGGCACGATAGCCGAACCACCGAGTGCAACCGGGAAGAGCATGTCGAGCACGCGCTGTCCGGTGATGAACGGTGTATTGGAAGGAAGGTTGCGTTTACTTGGGCGTGAACGTTTCACGGGCCAAGGGTGAACCATGGACAGTGAGGTGCCGTCGTCCAAGGTGGCAATTTCTTGGCGGCAAGTGTAGTCACCCTCAGCGGCGATGCTGACGATTTTGCCAGACTTGCCCGGGGGCACCATGATGAAATGATCGAGGTGTTCGGTCTCGGGAACTTTTCCGAGGAAATCACCACCGGTTACTTCGTCACCGACTGATACGGAAGGTGTGAAGGTCCACTTTTTTTCGTTGTCTAAGGGCTCTGCAGACAATCCACGTTCGATGAAGTCACCGGAGGATTTTTGCAGATCAATCAGCGGACGCTGAATTCCGTCGTAGGTTTGTCCGAGCAGTCCGGGTCCCAAATCGATAGACAGGGGCAGTCCCTGCGCTTCGACGGGTTCACCCAGGTACATGCCCGAGGTATCTTCATAGACCTGTGCAAAAGCAACGTCACCGTCAATACGGATAACCTCGCCCATCAGGCCCAATTTACCCACGCGGACAATTTCCCCCATGGTCACACCCAACATTTCGTTGGCCGCGATCATCGGACCGGAAATTCTCACCAGTTTACCAGTTATTCCAGGCATTTTTTCGTACTCCAATCTTGTCTCAGAGTTTGGTCTCGGTTACGCTAACCGGATTTCAAAGCCAACAGCGGGTTTGATAATGGAAGACAGGTACGCATCTACGTCCGAGTCCTCTTCATCAAATGCCGGGCAATATACAATTAAGGGGTCGCCTGCATGGTTCGCCAGGCGTTCGAGCGTGCGGACGCCAAAAGCGTCTCGCAATTTCTCTTCTATAATTAACACGTCGACGCCGCCTTGCAGCAATTCGTCGAGGCGTGATTCAGCTTCTTTGACATCCGCAGGTTCTTCAACCGAGACTCCGGTCAACAACAGATTCAAGGCGGTGCCGCCAGTGGCCAATGCAAGTACTTTAGACATAGACCACTTCCTCCTGTATGCGCGATTTGGGCAGGTGTACTGCCGCGCCGCGTGCAATCATGCGAATGTTCATTACTTCGTTGTACTTGAGCCATGCGTAACGCATCAGCACGGCGATACTCAGCGCGTTCTGCTGTGAAGCACTTTTCAGTTTGCCGAGTATGCCCAATTCAAAAGCACGTTCGAGTCGTGAAAACTGACCGGTCTGCGCATATACGGCCAGCGCGTCGCCCAATGCACCGTAAGGTGTATTGGCCAATGCTTCGACGGCGCGTTCGGGTGTCGTGGCCGAGGCAATTGCGCGTAAGGCATCGTCGGACAGTGTTCCCTTGGGAAGCAGTTCGCGAAGTACGTCTTCGGCTTCAACGCCCGGTGAACGGGGTTCAAATAAACGACGAATATTGATACGATCAATTTCCATGCGCAACACGCCGCGCACGAACTGGGCATCCTTGGATTGTGTGCCTTCGAGTCGACGAATATTGGATACGAAATAGTTGTAATCGAGGGCTTCTTCGAGTACCCGCAAGTTTCCGGATTCCTGATATTCGGCCAGCTTGTCTTCCAGCTTACCGCACAACGAAGCGTTCCACGCGATCAATCCGCGTACCAACGCTTCCACCGAATCGCGCGATGCAAGATCGCTTACGAGGGCCGGCGACATCGAGGGACTCGGGAATATTGAGGACTCACCTGTTTCCGCATCCAGGCCGTGGTGGCGATTGCGCAATAGCGCTTTCACACCTGAGAGATCCCAGCGACTGATAAAGATATCCACGATCGTTTCGAGATCGCCGCGACACATGCGACGCAGCTTGGCGAAGGTATTGATCAAGTTTCGCGTGACACCATCTTCAACGGCGTCGGCACCCTGATATCGGGTCATGGCTTCGGCCATTTCGACTTCGTAACTGGAGGTCAGCAACAGCTCGGCCATGGCATCCGGACCCGCACTGTCGAGCAGCGCATCCAGTTCGGATGACTCCATCAGCGAGCTTTTCATCGCGCGAACGCGTGCATTGATATAAGCAGCAAATGTATTTGCAGCCATATTATTGCGCTCCTTCCGCGGATGAATTTCCGAATAATTTCACCATGCACAACCGACGTGCATCCTGTTCCACACGACCATAACGACCGCTTAGGGTGTTGGAAATACGATAGGTCCGTTCGGCATCTTGTACCGCAACGCCATCCCACATCTCAGCCGAGCCTTGTACGGTCACGCCAGCGTGTCCGTTACTGGCGAGCCAGCCTTTGATGTGATCGACATGCGATTCAGGTCCAACCACGACGACACTTTCGTTGATCTCACTCTGAAGTGAGGTCAATAAGGCGTCGAGAAGGCCGGGAAATTCCCCGCCGGCAACGATCGCGCGAACTTCGGCTTGCACTTTTTCCATGATCGCTTTGACGGCATCGTTTTTCACCATCAAATCGGCACGGGACGCTTCGGCGTGAGCCATCTGGCGCCAGCGTTCATCAAGCCGTTCCATTTCGGCATCGGTCCCTGCTTGAACGGTATCCCGTTGCGCGGCACTTTCGCTCTCGGCGTCCGCCTTGATGGCATTCGCTTCCTGCTGTGCTGCGGCACGGTTCCCTTCGCATTCTTCCGTGACCTGCGCGGTCATGGTCTCTAATAAGGCAGAGCCCATAGGAGCACTCCTAATTCTAGAATCGAAAGGTTAGATGTTGTTGAGCAACAAGAACGCGACTACGAAACCAAGGATAACGATGGTTTCAGGAATAGCGAAGAGGATCAACACATTGGTGAATACTTCAGGCTTCTCAGCGATAGCACCTGTACCACCGGCACCAACACCTGCCTGCGCATTACCGGTACCAAGACCAGCAAGGCCAACGGCAAGACCAGCACCAATAGCGATGAGTCCGGCACCAAGGCCGCCGTCACCATCCGTATCAGCTGCTTCTGCTCCATCTTCACCATGCTCTTGAGCAAAGGTTACCGGTGCGAACGCGAACATTGCGACCATTACGACCATTGCCATGAGTGCAATTTTTGCGATTAAACTTCTTTTCACGATACTGTCTCCTTTTTGAAGGGGGTGAATCCCGTGCCTTCAGGTGAATAGAACTTCGGTAAAAATTCTACAAAATTAAGACGCAACGAGTGGATCGTTGGACTAGCAATTCCGATTCCAATGTTCATGACGTGGAGCCCAATGGCCATTGGATAGCCGATAATTCCCATCATGTCGGGTAGCGTGTTGGCGATATCGGCCAGCACGAAGGAAGCCACACCGAGTGCCATAAGACGCGCGTAGGACAACACGTTTCCGCCCAGCGACATGACTTCTATGACGCCGATGAATCCCATCATGCCCATCGCGTAGAAAATAAGTACGACACCAGCAAGGCCCATTACGGCGCAGAGGGGTCCAAAGAGTGATGCGTTAAAGGGTGCGACATCGAAGAATGCGAAGGCCTGGATAATGAGCGCCACGAGACCGAGTAACATGCCGAGTTTTTCGAGTGCATGATCCTTGTGCCCATGGCTGAAGTTCTCTTTTATGCCGATAACCAGACCGAGAATTATATGGAAGATGCCGGCATACACGGCGAAGATGAGCAGTTGCGTGGTTTCGTGTGCGCGATGGAAGAGTAAGGGAACGCCGGGCCATATTCGCATCAATAAATCACCGGCGTACTCACCATAGAGTACCCCGAACACGGCGCCGGAAATCCCCATGTAGGTACCGATGGTTTCGACGTCCTTAATCGCGGGGATATGCCCGAACCTGCGACCAAGATACTTGGCGAGGCCGATAATCACGAGACCATAAACGAAGTCGCCCAGAATAAATCCGTAGAACAGGATAAAAGCCACGGCGACCATCGCAGTCGGGTCAATCGTGCCGTAGGAAGGCGGTCTGAAAATACTCATGCACACTTCGAAAGGTCTGATTAATTTGTGATTCCGAAGCTGTGTCGGAACGGATACGTGATGCGTGTCGCCCAGATCCACTTCGTTCACATCAACCTGCCCAGGAAAGTCTTTTTCAATCGTTGATTTCAAGGCGTCGAATTCGTCGCTCGGTGTCCAACCTTGAATGACCGCAATCATTTTGCTTTCGGCAAATTGGTTCGTGGCGCGAAGGCGGGCCAGCGCATTGGTGACGATGCTACGGGCTGCAAGAACTTCCGCGCCGATCTGGCTGGAAATGGTATTGGCTTCACCTTCAAGGCTGCCCAATTCTGTCGTCGCGTTGCTGAGGGTCGTCTTGATTTTGTCGAGCACTTCGCGCGCGGTCAAATCGGAATAATCATCGGCGCTCATGTCCATCGGCGCGACGCCTTCCTGATTCAGAATTTTGCTGACCGTTTCGGCCTTGTCTTCGGGGAAGGTAAGTAATCCAACGAGCTGCTTGCTGGATGTTTGATTCTTGTAGAAGGTGTAGTCGGAACCGAACTCGTTGTCGAAACGTTCTTCGATACGAGCGGCTGCACGGGTCACTTCTCCGGACAACACCAACGCGCGCGTGCCTTTGCCGAGTTTCACGTCCGCACCCAGTGACGGAGCGACTTGCTCAAGTACGGTTTGGTAGTTGCGCAACACATCGAGCGTGTCTTGTGTGGCGAGACGTTTGCGTGTCGTTTCGCGCAGGGAGTCGGCCCACTGTTGAACGTGTTCAAATAATTCGGATTGCTCAAGGCCGGCCAGTTTGTCCGTAGCGGCCTGCACATCAAAGGCGCTCGGCTCTATCGTGAGAAGCGGGGCCACTTCGGACAGGGCACGTTCTGCTTCTTCGGTCGCGGTCAGCAATTCCTGCTCTTCGCTTTCGAGAGCGACGCGACTGAGAAACTCGGGAGCTTCCTCGAGTTCAGTGGATACTTCATCCAGATGCAGCAAACCCTGATCCTGCAACGTGCGCACCAATTCGGCGCGAATCGAACGCAGGCAAACCAATTCAACGCGGGACATTGAGGCGATCATCGATTAATTCCCACCTTTAGGTATAAACAAGGACAGCACTTCTTGCGCTATCGCATCCACTTGACTTGCAGCATTCGTACGCACATCCGCCAGACGTTCTTCGGCGGCGGAAACGGTCGCTTGAAGTTGCGCTTCGCGCACCTCATCTTTTTCACAGCGAATCTCTGCCATGTCGTCATTCAATTTCGATTCTGAATTCTGCTGAGAGGTGCGTGCATTGGCGCGCGCTTGATCGACGATTTCGCGTGCTTCTTCCGTCGAAGCTTCAAGTTTCGCGAGCAACTCCTGTTCATGAGATGCCACAGAAGCAACGATCGATTTGGAGGTATTCTGAGTTGTAGACACTGAATTCCGCTTTCGTTTCACTAGAACCACCAACCGCAGCGGTGGACGATTCTAACGATGATGATTTGTTAATTCTGCAATGCCATCCACCAACCTGCCTGGCATCGAGTTGAAAGGA
>JAYGCN010000101.1:0-1800 GCA_046583315.1 Candidatus Hydrogenedentota bacterium | reverse complement strand
GGCATTACCGAACCCTCCGGCGGATCCGATGTCGCCAATCTCAAAACGAAAGCCACCCTCGTCGGCGATCACTACGTCGTCAACGGGTCCAAAACTTTTATCACCGGAGGCATGCGCGCCAATTACGTGACCACTGCCGTGCGGACCGGTGGCGAGGGCCACGGCGGAATCTCGCTGTTGCTCATGGAGACCGACGCCGAAGGGTACTCACGTACCTCACTCAAGAAACAAGGCTGGCTTTGTTCCGACACCGCCACACTCTACTTCGACAACGTGCACGTGCCCAAAGAAAATCTCATCGGCCAGGAAGGCCAGGGTTTCGCCGGCATCATGTACAACTTCAACGGCGAACGCCTCGGCATGGTCACCAACTGCGTCGCGCATTCACGCGTGTGTTTCGAAGATGCCCTCTCCTGGGCGCGCCATCGCGAAACCTTCGGCAAACGCCTCGCCGATCACCAAGTCATCCGCCACAAATTCTCCGAAATGGCTCGTCATATTCTTGCCACTCAGGCCTTTCTCGACCAATGCCGGGCGCGTGTCGAGGCCGGTGATTCCCCCGTCGCGGAGCTCGCCCTGCTCAAAGTGCAAGCCACCCGCTGCATGGAATTCTGCGCCCGCGAAGCCAGCCAAATCATCGGCGGCGCCTCCTACATGCGCGGCGAACGCGTGGAACGCATCTACCGCGAAGTCCGCGTAAACGCCATCGGCGGCGGCTCCGAAGAAATCATGCTCGACCTCGCCGCAAGGCAGCTGAGGATCTGATCGAGAGAGGCATCTACGCATCGCTTCCCGGGCTAGACTGAAGGAAACTCGTAAGATACGCTGGTTAATTCTTCGGAGATGTCCCAGAGTCGTTTCCAATCATCCGTCTTTTTCGAGCGGTTGTTTGAATCTACCTTTTTGGGCAGTCCGCGTGCTTCCATCATAGCGCTGGGGCCGATGTAGTCGCCACCTCTGACGCTCGGGTCGGTCACGGCAAACAGGGTGGGCCATGAGCCCGCATGCTGACTTTGCGCGAAAGTCTGGTTTGCGAATGCCCAGAACAATTTCGAGACGGCTGATCCGGACATTTCCGGTCCGGCGGACTGGAGCTTTGTCGCAGCATAACCAGGATGGGCGGCAGCGGCAATGAGGTCTGCTTTTGCTGCCGCCGCGCGCCGGTTCAACTCGAAGATGAACAGTAGGTTGGCAAGTTTACTCTGCCCGTAAGCAACCCACTTTTGATATTTCTGCTCGCTTTGGAGGTCATCGAAATTCATCTTGCCGGTACGGTGTGCGATACTCGACACGCTGACCACCCGCGCATCGCCCGCGTTCAGCAAGGGTTCAAGCAACAGACCTGTGAGCGCAAAATGCCCGAAATGGTTTGTACCGAGCTGCATTTCGAAGCCGTCATCGGTGGTTCTTTTCGGAAGCGCCATGACTCCGGCGTTGTTGCACAAGACATGCAGGGAATCGAAGCGCGCTCTGTACGCATCGGCGAAGGAACGAATCGAGTCCAGACTCGCGAGGTTCAGTTCCATGACATCGACGTTTGCGTCAGACACCTCTTCGTGAAGTGAAGCGACTGCGGCCTTCGCCTTGTCCATATTCCTGCAGGCGAATATGACCTGAGCACCCTTCGCGGCGAGGACCTTGGCTGCCTCATAGCCAATGCCACTATTGGCGCCCGTAACAACGACTGTCTTTCCTGATTGATCCGGTATCTGGTCAACGTCCCACTGTTCAGGCATATCCACTCCTTCTTCGCAAGTAGCCACTCCATTGTCTGCCGATCATTGTATACCGACGCGCGGA
>JAYGCN010000034.1:0-72859 GCA_046583315.1 Candidatus Hydrogenedentota bacterium | reverse complement strand
TCTCTGAAGAGACCGAAGAGTCGGGGGCCGAGGAACCTTTTGATGCTTCGGGTTCGCCGCACGAGGATGACCTCGATGGATTGATAGCGGCTGCAGCTGCGGGTGGGGATGACGCGACTTCGGAGGTTTTGGAGACGAACGATCCTCTTTCCGACTTGATGGAAGACGAACTCAAGACGATTGTGGCGGAAGATGCGGACTCGTTGCTTGCGTCGGGTGATGGGCTGGAGGCGTTGAACGCGGAGGATATGGAAGATCGTCTGGATGGTGGTTCTGAGGATGAACTGACGACGGAGATAGTGTTGGATACTACAGATCAGGCGATCGTCGAGTCCGTGGGTGAGGATGCGGCATCAGGGGATGAGTCGAGCGAGGTTGCGACGTCCTCGGAAGAGCCTGTGAATGAGGAATTATTGCAGGAAGTTGGCGTTGAAAATGTTGTGGCCGGGGCGGATCATGAAGAAGCTACTGAAGATGCAGTAGACGAGCCTGTAGAAGAAGCGGCGGTTGAGTCGGAGGCTGTCTCTGCGGAGGGGGATTCTGAATCTGAGGATACGTCCGAGTTGGAGCCGAAATGGGGCGACGATTTTCCGGCGATCCCGGCGGCGGCGGTTCAGCTTGTTCGGGAGCAGCCGTTGCGGTCGGTTACGGCTGCTGCCGCAGGTATCATCATGGCGTTGTCGGCTTTTCTGGTGCTCTCCACTTTTGAGTTTCGTCCGGTTTCGTATTACACGTCTATTGTGCTTGATGACGACAGTCATTTGCGGCGGGCCATTGCGACGGCGGAGTTGTTGATTGAAAGCGAGGATTATATTGAGGCGACGTTCGTGATGGAGAAGGCCCTTTCGGAGTCGGAAACGACGAGCCCGCTTTATCAGGAGGGTCAGTATGTTCAGCTTGAGGCGGAAATCAAGGGTTTGGGTGATACTGCTTCTTTGGCAACGGCGAATCGTTTGCATTCCGATATAGATTTTCTTGTGGATACAGCACCGTTGCATGCCAAGCGAAACGAAGCGCTTTTTTGGAAGTCGAACTTGTATGAGAAAGAGGGCAATTTGCTGGCCGCGCGCGTGGAGTTGCGTGAACTGTTGAAAACGGAACAGAAGCCTGTGTTTCATCCTCAGATTTTGCTGGCCGCGGGGACGTTGGAACTGAAAACGGATCGGGCACTAACGGCGGCGCAGTATCTGCAACAATTGCGTCGGGAATATCCGGGGACGGTTGAGGCGAGTCGGGGACGGTTGATTCTGGGGGATGCGTTGGTTGCGTCGGGCGACCTTGAGGGCGCCCGTGTGAAGTACATCGCGGTTGCACAAGATAATGTAACGAACGAAATTGGCGCGGAGGCGTTTTCGCGTTTGGGTCAGTTGGCATTTGATTCGGGGGAATATGAGCAGGCGATCCGGGGGCTTGAGGATCGCCTTTCGAATGCGTCGACTGTTGAGGGAAACGACGGGGTGACGCTGTTGCTTGCGAAAGCCTATCGAGCGACGGGTCGATTGGACGAGGCGAAGAATGTCTTGCAGGGGCTGATTGATTTTTTCCCTGAGTCGGATGTGATGCCATTGGCGCAGGTAGAAATGTCTCAGGTGTTGGCGGAATTGGGTAGCACGCACGAGGCGGTACGGTATGGCACGCGCACGGTTCAGGCCTATCCTGACAATCCGGCTGTTCTGCGTAATGCGGGCGAATTGTTGGCTTTGTATGGTGACGCGCTTGAGGCGGGGCGTGCTTTATTGGCGGCGCATTGGGCCGGGGCAAATGATCCGGAATTGATGTTGTCTGCGGGTCGATTGTTTGCAGAATCGGGGGCGACAATAGAGGCGCGAAATACCTTCTATCAACTCTCGGAGAGATATCCGAAGACGCGGCAGGGCTTGTTGGGTAATGTTGCGTTATCGCGTTTACTCTTTGATGAAGGTGAGGTGTCTGAAGCGATACAACGGCTGGAAGGTGTGGTTTACGCGGCGAACAGCTCGTCGCGAAAGCTGCCTGCGCTCAATGCGCTGGGTGAGTTGTATACACGCATGAATTTGATGACCAAGGCGGCCGAGGCGTATAGCGAAGCGGCGATTTTGAGTAGTGAGCCGGAGGTGTTGGCGGTATCGGCGATTCATTTGTTTGAATCCGGTGCTACGGATGACGCGCTGGTTGTGGCTGCGGGGATCGAGGTGCAGCAGTTGGATGCTCCGATTGCATATGCGTTTTTGAATGCGCTTGGTATGGGGACGATGCGTCGTGATTTGCGTGAGGGACTGGCGTATTTGAAGCAGGCGCATTTGGGGTATCCTGAGCATCGCACGAGTGAGGGTGTGCAGACCTTGTTGGAAGCGTATCTGACATTAAACCGCCCGCAAGGAGCGCGTGACATCGTTTCTGAACTGGCGCGTCGGCTTGAGCAGCGTGAGTTTGCGATGGAGCGTCCGCGTTTGGAAAAGGCGGCGATTACGTGGGGGAATTTTCTTTTTAACCGTGAGGATTATCGTGGTGCGGTGACGGCCTATGAACTGGCGTTGGAATCCCAGGTGTTGAATATCGATGAGGACGCCCCGCCTTTGGCGCTCTCTGAGCGGCAGCTGTGGAGTATGTTTCAGTTGGCGAATGCGCAGTATCAACTGGCTGATTATGAAGCGAGTATCGTGTTGTACAATCGGGTGGCGGATTCGAGTTCGCCGTGGTCTTCGGAAGCGGAGACGAAGGTGAGTTCAGCACGCCTTGAGCAGCGGCTTCGTGGGGAGCCGGTGCCTGAAGCGCAGAACGCGGGGTAGTGCGCGTGGGGGATCCATATAGCATCGTGGCGCGTATGGAAGATTGCCTGACGCGCGAGCTTGCCTGTTTTTCGGGGATTCGGGAGACGCTAGAGGCGTTTATTGCGTTGCTTAAAACCTCTGGTGATGATGAGTCAGCCCTCGATGGGTTATCCGATAAACTTTCCAGGAGTGGGCTCAATACGGATGATTTGGCGGCTGAATATACCATCCTCAAGAAGGAGTGGGATGGTGTGAAGAGTGAGCTGGATGCGGCGGATCGCGGGCGTATGAATGGCCGGGCAATGTGCGTGAATTGCAGAACAGTGTGGAGCGCGCGGTGGTGTTGTCGGAGGGCAGCGAGTTGCAGTCGAGTGATTTCGTGTTGTTGGATGGTACCACGGGTGTGGGTGTCGATGCGGGTGGTATTCGCGCGGGCATGACGGTGGCTGAGGTGGAGCGTGACTTGATTTTTGCGACGCTGGAGGCGTGCGGGGATAATAAGACGCAGGCGGCGGGCATGTTGGATATTTCGGTGCGAACGTTGCGCAATAAACTGAACGAGTACGGGAAATGAGACGATTTCTTGTCGTGACGCTGTTCGTGTTGGCGGGATGCGGCGGAACGGAAACGTCCGGGGATAAGAATGGCGAGCCGCAGGGCACAGGTACCATCGAAGGCTGGATTCACTTTGATGATGTAATGCCGAAGAATCCGGAGCGGGATGACGCGGGGATGCTGCGTGATCTGTTACAAGTTGATCCGGATACAAAAGGACTGGCGAATGTGGTGGTGTATCTTGAGTCCGTTGACGGGAGAGCTTTGACGGCTTCTTCTGATGACGAGAGCACGGAAGTGTTGATAGAGCAGATCGATTTTACTTTCGTTCCTGACGTGATTGCTGTGCGGGCCGGGCAGACTGTTCGGTTTACGAATGAGGATGGACACAATCATAATGTTCGTGCGATGTCGGATGATGATCGCTCAATGTTCAATGTGATGACAACGGGGGATCACGATTACGAAACGACGTTTGAGTTACATCCGGACGGAAAACCTATTTATTTGACTTGCGACATTCATCGCTGGATGCGGGGCTGGGTGTATGTGTTCGATCATGATTTTTATCAGGTGACGAATGAATCGGGTAGGTATTCCTTTGAGGATCTAGCTCCGGGGAACTATACGGTAGTGATTGAACAACCGGAGCTTGGGTATCGAATGGTGAGTGAGATCGTATTGCCGCCAGGTCATACTCGAATTGAAAAACTTAAAATTCCCGCTTCATATACGAAATAGTGCGCCGGCAATTCATCGCGCCTCCGGGAATTTCAGGATTTGTGTAACCGCCGGGACAGATTTTTCCACTCTTGAGGTAGGAGCGGTTGAGGCTCTTGAAGCCCTGAAACGCAGGGATGTCGTATAGGAGACTGGACATGAAAACCAGACGATTCATATTGATGGGGATTTGTGGGGCGATGCTTGTGGGGGCGAGTGCGGTTGCCCAGGAACGTGGAGCGCGTGGTCCGCATGGGGATGGTGAAGGCCGGGAACGACCGCCGTTGTCGGAAATCATTCAAAAGCATGATGCGAACGGCGATGGTATCTTGCAATCGTCAGAAATGCCGGAGCGTTTTCCGAAACACTTGCTGGAAATTCTTGATAGCGATAACGATGGCGCGTTGAGTATCGCTGAAGCGGAGAAGGGTCTGGAAATGCGTGCGCGTGGCGAGCGACCACAGCGCGGAGAGCGGCCTGAAAGCGGGGCACGGCCAGAGGGGCAGAGTGATCGTCCTGAACGTGGGCAGCGACCGGAGCATTGGGACCGACCTGAACGCGGACAAGGTCAAGGCTTTGATGCGGTGATTGAGCGTTTTGATTTGAATGGTGACGGAAAATTGCAATTGGATGAGACACCGGATCGGATGACGCGGATGTTTGCGCGATTGGATCGCAATGGCGATGATACGATTGATAAACGTGAGGCTTCGGCGATGCGTGAACAGGCGCGTCGTGGGCCGGAGCGTGGACCGCGTGATGATCGTCGAGGACCGGAAGCGGGTGATGGGCCGCCTCGCAGGGGATCGCAGCCGGAGCGTGGAGAAGGTTCTAGACGACCTGGGGATCGGACCGGTGTGGAGATAATGATTTCGCAGATGGATGCGAATGGGGATGGTCGGCTGGACAAGAGTGAGATGGCTAAACGCATGGAGCCATTTTTTGACCGCTTGGACACGAATGGTGATGGTGTGTTGACGCCGGAGGATTCGCCGAAGCACAGGCGGGAAGCGGACGGTCCTAAGAGACCTCAAGGACGACCGGGTGTTGAACAGCGACCTGAGTAGTAATTCGAAAGAGTAAACTTCACGCGCGAGCCAGAGGATGTCTCTGGCTCGCGCTTTTTCTAGTTGATGCAGATGCCGCCGTCGAGAGGGATGATGGTGCCGTTGATGTAGCTGGCACCGGGGGATGCGAGGAAGAGGGACAGGGCGGCCATGTCTTCGGTGGACCCGATTCGTCCCATGGGGCAGTTGTCTTCGATTTGATCTTTGAAATTTTCGAGGGTCCATTGCATCATCTTGCTTTCGAAGGGGCCGGGGGCGATTGCGTTGACGGTGACACCACGACCTGCGAGACGTACGGCGAGGACTTTGGTGAGGTGATGCACGGCGGCTTTGCTGGGGCCGTAGGGAAAGTTGTCTATTTTGGAGACTTTGATACCGTCGATGCTGCCGATGTTAATGATGCGGGCGGGATTGTCGGTGGTGGTGCCGTTTTCGAGCAGGGGCATGAGCATCTGGGTAAGGAAGAAGATGCCTTTCACGTTGATGTCCATGGTACGGTCGTAGCCGTCTTCGGGAAAGTCGTCGAAGGGTTCGCCCCAGGTGGCTCCGGCGTTGTTGACGAGGATATCGAGGGAGTCTTCGTTTTCTTTGATGCCGTTGACGAGGGTTTCCCAGCCTTCTTTGTTGGAGAGGTCTGCGGGAATCGAGATGCATTCGCCGATTTTCGAGAGTTCTTCGGCTACGGCGTCGCAGACTTCGGCTTTGCGCGAGGAGATGTATACTTTTGCGCCGTTTTGCACGTAACCCAGGGCGATCATGAGTCCGATGCCGCGTGAACCGCCGGTAACGACGGCGACTTTGCCTTTGACGGAGAAGAGTGAGGGGATTGCGAGGTCTGGGGTGGACATGGGGAGTGCTCCTGATGGGGTAGATTGCGGGTTGAAGTGTGGGATTGTGCTGAAAAGTGAGTGGTGTTGTCAAAATGCGGATTGCCATTGCTCCCTTGGCGCGCGGTATACTTTACGTTTAGAAGTCGGGATTTTGGAGTGCATTTTTATGAGTGAAGAAGCGTCGTGGCATGCGGGTTGGGAAAATTGGATCGGTAGGGATCATTTCGAGGACCTCTGCGGGCCGATGTATTACAAGAAGGTTGGTGATGAGTATGTCAGTCGCTTGATGTTGGAAGAAAAGCACATGAACGGGCAGGGTAACGTGCATGGTGGTGTGTTGATGACTTTCGCGGACTACGCGCTGTTCGTGATTCCGCGTGAGCAGTTGATGGACATCGGTGCTGTGACAATTTCGTTTACCAGCGAGTTCATTGCTTCCGCGGATATTGGCGATCTGCTTGAAGCGAAGGGCGAAGTGATCCATGAGACGGGGCGTATGCTGTTTGTGCGTGGATTGGTGACGACGGGCGAGCAATCGTTGCTGAGTTTTTCGGGCATTTTGCGAAAGGTAAAGCGTAAGGCGGGGGACTAATCCGGATAGAAGGAAACGAGTTTGTGAGACGGTTTCACTTGATAGAGTTTCACGAGCAACCCTGGGTGCCTACGTCGTTGCGTGATGCGGCGACCGATTATTTGGCACATGTTGAGGCGATAGGCAAGATTCATGATTCAATGGCACCGATTCTCGCTAAGGCGATTCGGAAATGCGGCACGAATCGGGTGATTGATTTGGGATCGGGCGGTGCGGGTCCGTGGGGTCGTTTGCAGGGATTGGTTTCGGAGGAATTGGGCGAGGACTTGAAGGTAGTGCTCACTGACTTGCATCCGAACGCTGCGGCCTTCGAAACTGTGTGTGCGCAACACGGGGATTCCATTACTTTTCTGAATGAGTCGGTGGATATGTTGCATGTACCCGACAACGTACGCGGGTTTAGAACGCTTTTTTCTTCCTTCCACCATTTTGGGCCGGAAGATTGTAAACGAATTTTGCAGGATGCGGTAGAGCGGCGTGAAGGAATCGCGGTCGTTGAATTCACGGAACGATCCGCAGTGGGGATCGTTCTGATGATTTTCATTCCGCTGATCGTTCTCTTGGTGACACCGTTTGTAAAACCCTTCCGTTGGTCGCGCTTGTTCTGGACGTATCTGTTCCCTGTGGCGGCGCCACTGATTATGATTGATGGCATCGTTTCGTGTCTTAGGATGTATACGCCGGAGGAGATGCTGGCCATGGCGGAAGAGGTTGGTGGGGAGGGGTACTCATGGGAAATCGGCACGAATAAAGTGCCGGGCATGCCTGTACCTGGTACATATCTGGTTGGTGTTCCTCAGGCGGAATAGGCGTAAGTAACTGTTTTATAATACTTTAGGGGATAGAGGGAGCAGCATTTGACACCTGGAGACTGACCCCAAAATACGTAAAAGTTGATTGATTGCGGGAAATGCCGTATCATTCCGAAATCGTTAGCGGATAGACTCTTACGCCATCTTCGCGTTCCGCTGCATTCTTTGGTTTGTTTTTGATCCCGGTGATATGAGTTCGCCGTGTGATCGTGTGTTCAACTATTTAAGGAGAGATCAGTGAAAAGGACTTATCAACCGTCCAACATCAAGCGGAAACGGACCCATGGGTTCCGCGCGCGTATGGCCACTGTTGGCGGCCGTAATGTGATTCGTCGTCGGCGTGCTCGCGGGCGTAAACGTTTGTCCGTGTAAGTTGCGGTCAACGTGTTG
Source organism: Candidatus Hydrogenedentota bacterium (assembly GCA_046583315.1). Taxonomy (GTDB): domain Bacteria; phylum Hydrogenedentota; class Hydrogenedentia; order Hydrogenedentales; genus DTSJ01. Next base: position 65,143 of record JAYGCN010000034.1, on the reverse strand, counting down.
AATTGAAATTTTAACTGGTAGAACCAGAAACATCGGAACGGTGGTTTCGGTGTGCGACGAGCAACTTAAGAGCCTATTTATGCCGGGCCAGTATCAGTTTCCACGAAGTGAACATGTTCTTCGACGAAGCGAGTATCTGCAGATTTATGACGAGGGCCACAAGACGGTCCGACGGCAGTTTATCTTCTATCTGGTGCGGGATGAGGGGCAGGAACGAAAGTTCGGACTGGCGGTATCGCGCCGTGTCGGAAACTCTGTCGTTCGCAATCGGGTGAAGCGGTATATCCGCGAAGTGTATCGACATCATCGTCCCCGATTGGACAGTGGAATTCGCATGGTGATTGTGGCGCGTCCTCGGGCGGCAACGCTGAGTTATGAGGAGTGTCATGACGCGATAGCGCATTTGTTCGAGGTTGGAGGTGTGTTGCGTGACTAGACTGATAATCGGATGTGTGCGTTTGTATCAGAAGACGTTATCCCCGGTGTTGGTTGCGCTTACGGGCGGTTGTTGCCGCTTCGAACCTTCTTGCTCGCAGTACACGATCGATGCGATAGCCAAGTATGGGCCTTTCAAGGGCGTATGGTTGGGCGCATGCCGAATTGCCCGATGCCATCCGTTCAATAAGGGAGGTTATGATCCTGTACCTTGAGCCGAATCAGGCTAGATCGTTTCTGGTAAACCGTGCCGTTGTTGGGTCGCATGTTTTTGCGCCGATGACTGGAGATCCGAATGCTGGATGATGATCACGATAAAGATATGATGCGCCGTCAGATGCGTGCGATGCTGCTGATAGGTGCTGTGGTGATGGGCTGGATGTATTTCATGGCGCCCAAGCCGCCCGTTGTTGAGCCCGGGCAAGAGAGTGTGGCCGAGACGGAACAGGCTCGGGCCGATTCTTCTCCTTCGAGTGCGTTGCCGGACTCTTCTGCAAATGCGGCGAACCCTGACGCGCCTGTACAGTGGCCGAACCTTCCTGAAGTGCCTTCGATTAAGGATGCGTTTGAGGACGAAGTGGTTATTGAGGACGATGAGTTACGTCTGGTGTTCACGAAAATTGGGGCGCGTCTGAAGCAGGCGAACATCAAGCTGAGCAACGGTGTGGAAGAAACCTTCCAGATGATTCCGGTCGAGGAAGAGTTCAAGCCGGATACGGATATGGTGTATCCCTTCGGGTTGCGATTTACGCATAGCGACATTCGGGACGCGCTGGATATTCGCCGTTTCGAGGTGCAGGAAACGACGCTTGATTCGATCACCTTCCGTTTGACCTTGCCGGATTCGCTGGAAGTGACGAAGACGTTTTCGTTCAGCGAGAAATCACATGTGTTGAATGTGGATATTTCGTATCGCAATTTGGAGACGCGTTCGCGTTTGTTGGGGCTTGATTTGGAGCCGGCGTATACGCTGAATTGGGGACCGGGGGTGAATGCGCCGAGCAGTGGGCGTTTGTTCAAGCCGTCGGTGTTGTGGAATCCGGAGGGTGAGCCTGAGCCGGAGAAGCAGTATCTGAATGACCTGCCCAAGGCGGGTAATATGGCCGAAAGTCGTCGCATGTCGGATGTGGACTGGATTGGGCATCGCACGAAGTATTTTTTGGCGGCGTTTCGCAATGGCGGCGATGAAGGCACGGTAGACGGCTGGGTATCGGGTACGCAGGAAGACGTTCGATTCGGCGTGACGGTGCCGCGTTTTGAAGTGGCTGCGAATGAGACGCATTCGACTTCGTTCCAAGTCTATCTGGGGCCGATGCATCTGAGTGAATTGACGAAGGCGTGGCCGACCTTGCCGAATGCGCTTACGTTTTTTGATTATCCTAACTTTCTGGATTGGTTTGCGAAGTTGCTGCTGACGAATCTGAATTGGTGGTATGGATTTTTTGGAAATTATGGTGTTTCGATCATCCTTTTGACGTTGGTGGTGCGGCTGGTGATGTTGCCGTTGACGTTGAAGAGTATGCGTTCGATGAAGGCGATGCAGGCACTGCAGCCGGAATTGAAGGAACTGAAGGAAAAATACGGGGATAGCCAGGAGGATAAACAGGCCTTCGCGCAGGCGCAAATGGAGATGTTTCGCGAGCGTGGGGTGAATCCGCTGGGTGGTTGTTTGCCGATGTTTTTGCAGATGCCGATATTTATTGCGTTGTATCGCATGATCATGAACGCCTTTGAGATGCGCGGTGCAACGTTCCTGTGGATTGATGATTTATCGTTCCCGGACCGGTTGATCCATCTTCCGTTTCTGTCCGGTGTTCCGTTTGTCGGGCAGTATATCGAGTACCTGAATATCCTTCCGCTTTTGATGGTGGTTGCGATGGTGTTCAGTATGCGGATGAACTCGTCGAGCGCGATGCAGAATCCGCAGCAGCAGATGATGATGCGGATCATGCCGATATTTTTCGGGGTGGTGTCGTATCCGTTTTCGGCGGGCATCAATTTATATGTTTTGACCAGTACGGTGCTAGGAATTGTGCAACAACAGGTCATTAACCGGAGCAAGGATCCTGAATCCGATTCGGCTCCGGCTAAAGTGAAAAAGAAGAAGAAAAAAACAGTGGAGGACGTTCGGAAAAAGCGCAAACAGCATTTTTATACGCGCGCACAGGAACGTAAACGAGAGCAGGCGAAAGAAGAACGGCGCAATAAAAAGAAGAAGAAGAAATAGCGTTAACAAGAGAAAACTGCGTGAATCGGTAACAATCTGAGGCCCTTCTTTGGCCAACCGATTCAATTTTCAATCGCCACAGACTTGGCCACAGTGTTGGCCTGAAACAGGAGAGAAGAATCATGCGACAGGTAAAATCATCAGCAGCGACACGGCAGGGTGCGATACAGAAGGCACTCGATAAGCTTGGCTGCGAACTGCACGAAGTGGAAATCGAAATCAGGGATGAAGGTAGTAAGGGATTTTTGGGTATTGGTGCCCGCGAGGTAGAAGTTATTGTGCGTGCAGAACATCTGTCGGACGATGGCAGCTATGCCGACGAGGCGGACAATATAGGGAACCGCATGATCGACGAGGATTTTGGCGGGAAAGACCCGGAGAATCGCAAAGCACGCCCGATTGATTATGGACGGGGCCAGAATCGCAATCGTAACCGGAGCCGTGGTCGGGGTGATCGCCAGAATCGCGATGGGCGAGGTCGTGGCCAGAACGAGAATCGCGGGAATCGGGAAGTGGATGGCAATCGTGCTGAGCCGAGTGCGAGTGAGAAGGGTGAAGAACGCCCGAGTCGTAATCGCAATCGTAACGAAAACCGTTCGGAGAAAAAATCCGAAGGCCGGGGCCAACGTAACGAAGGTGGGCAACGGGGAGATCGTTCGAAACGCAATAACAATCGCAAAGAGAATCGAAATGAGAATCGCGATCAGAAGCGTCCGCAGCGCGAGCGTAAGCCTAAACAGGAGAAGCAGTCACGTCCGAAACGTCGCGAACGTACGACGCCTATCGATACGGTAGCGGCAGAGGCGTTGGGTAAGGATGCTGCGGTGTTGTTGCAGGAAATCATTAGCAATATGGGCATGGAGTCGACGGTGACCAGTTCGTTGAACAAAGAGATGGATCTGGTATTGGATGTGGCGACTGAAGATTCGGCGATATTGATCGGGCGCAAGGGTCGTAACCTGGAAGCGTTGCAGTTCATTATGAACCGTATCATCCTCAAGGGTGAAGAGGATGATGTTGTGGATCGCCTTGTCGTTGATGTTGAGGGCTATGTGAAACGTCGTCGCGAGACGCTGGAAGAAATGGCCTTGTCGATGGCGGCGCGTGCCAAGGAAACGGGTCGCAGCATGCGTATCAAACCGCTGGACGCCCACGAACGCCGTATTGTGCATCTGATTCTTGAAGACGACGAGGAAATTCGCACGTTTAGCTTGGGCGGATCGACATTGCGACGTGTGGTGATTGTGCCGAACAATGAAGGCCAGGTGGAGTCCAAGGATTCCGACGATGATGCAGCGTCCGATAGTGATGCTGAGCCTACTGAATCGGAAGTTGTTGAGTCTGATGTGAGCGATGAGTCGGTTGACGAAGTGGTTGACGAATCAGATGACGAATCAGATGATGAATCGACTGACGAATCGACTGACGAATCGACCGACGAAACGACCGACGAAACGACTGACGAAACGACCGACGAAACGACCGACGAAACGACTGACGAAACGACTGACGAAACGACGGATGAAGTGGTCGAGGATGGCGAGGCCGTTGCTACGGTTGATTCCGATGGTGATGACGCTGCGAAAGACGAAGACTAGCGCGCGATCCCGTACCTGAAAACTCTTTGCGGCTAACCAGCGAGACCGATCATGCAGTCTGATGCCGATACGATAGCGGCAATCTCTACGCCTCCGGGTGCGGGGGGGATTGGAATCGTGCGTGTGAGCGGGCCGACTGCGGTGGATGTGGTGCGGGGTTATTTCGTGTCGGCCACGGGCAAGGACATTTCCGGCGACGCGCGCCAAGTGTATTACGGTGAGTTTTGCGTGAACGAGGAGGCCGTTGATGAGGTGCTCGTGCATGTGATGCGCGGTCCGCATAGTTACACGGCCGAAGATGTCGTTGAAATCAATGGGCATGGCGGTGCGGCTCCTCTTCAAGCGATATTGTCCGCAGTGTTGGAGGCCGGCGCACGGTTGGCGGGCCCGGGTGAATTCACGCAGCGGGCATTTATGAATGGGCGCATCGATTTGGTGCAGGCTGAGGCGGTGATGGACCGTATTCAGGCGATGACCCAGGCGGGATTGAAGGCGGCATCGGCTGCGGCACGGGGGGCATTGTCAAAAACACTGCATGCGTTTCGTGAAGATCTGGTGCTGGCCAAGGCGCATATTGAGGCGGCGGTCGATTTTCCTGATGACGATCTACCTGAGCTGATCACGCCTGAGTTGAAAGCAAGAATCGACGGGGTGCTTGCGGGCATGGAGTCTCTGTTTGCGAATGCGGATGCGGGGCGTTTGTATCGCGAAGGGGCATCGGCGGTGATTGCGGGCAAGCCGAATGTGGGCAAGTCGAGTTTATTTAATGCGTTGTTGCGCGATGCACGGGCCATCGTGACGCATCATGCGGGAACGACGCGCGATGTGTTGGAAGAAGTGATCAGTATCGAGGGTATTGCGGTGAAGCTGGTGGACATGGCCGGGATTCGCGAGACGGATGATGACGTGGAACGCATCGGGGTGGATCGCGCGCGGGTGGCGTTGTCGGAAAGTGATGTGGTCTTGTTTGTTGTGGACGCATCGGCTCCGTTGTCTGAAGAAGATCGGCGCATTCTGGACGAGGCACTATCGGCGAAGGTGCCTACGATGTTGATCGCGAACAAGATTGATTTGGGGATATCTGCAGATTTGTCGGACTATCGTGACGAGGTGACCGCTGTTTGCGAAGTGTCGGCCGTGGAAGAGACGGGTTTGGCGGAGATGGAGCATGCGCTGGGTGTTTTGTTGCGCGATGGCAAGGAATTTATGCCGGATCAGGGCATGATCACGCGGGCGCATCAGAAGGACAGTTTGCGACGTGGTATTGAGGCGCTTAAGCGGCTTCAAGGCAATTACGATACGTCTCCGGAATTCATGAGCATTGACATGGATGACGCGCTGGCGGCACTGGGCGAGATCACCGGCGAGACGACTCCGGATGAAGTCTTAGGGCATATTTTCAACTCGTTTTGCATTGGGAAATAGGTTGTGAGTCAAGAGCTGACACTGTATTCCTCGCCGCAGCATGAAACCCTCAATCGTTTTTTCGAGACGCGAACGAGTGTGCATCTCGACGTCGATGGAGAGCGGGCCACTGAGGATTGCTGTCTGGTGTTGTCGGATCAGAGGAGCCTTTCGTTTAGAGGGATTGTTGATCCGGAAGAGTTGCGGCAGCGTTGCATAGCGCATGAGATTTCTGTTCCTGTGTACTATTGCGCGTCCTCTATCGATGACCTGCGTGAGCCTGAGGCAGCGGGCACCTCTCTAATTCTTCGAGCGGGTCCCTATTGTCGATACGTTCAATTCGCCGCCGATGCGGGACTTGCCTATCATCAACTTGCCGCGCTTGGCGAACACTCGACGGTGGTGATTGAAACGCTGTTCAGGGCCTCGGTACATTGGGTGCTGGGTATGGCGCACGAGGGGAAGATTGTTTTTCAGGACATTGTTGATGTTCAGTGTCAAAGTGATGTGTTCCAGTTTGCGATGGGACTCTCGTGTCCAAGTCGTGTGAATGACGAGCAGCGGTTGCAGTTGAGGGATCTGGCCATTAGGGTGGTGGAGGCGTTGGATGTGCGTGACGGCGCGTTTCGTATTGAATGTCTACTTGGAAATGAACCGATGGTGACCGAAGTTGATTTGGGATGGTTTAATCAGGTGATGCCGGTGGATGTATTTGCGCTTGCTGGTGGCGAAGACTATTGGAAGAATCAGTGTGGCGCAATCGGAGTTGCTTGCGAGGCCGTTGGGATGAAGAGCGGATTCGTATCACTGAAGTGGCTCTATAGTCGCTCAGGCATTGTGGAAGGGTTTGACGGAGTCGATGCTGCTTCGAAGGTACCGGGGGTACACGATGTGCATCTTAACGCGCGGGTCGGCGTGAGTCTGGGGCATGTGATCGATGTGGTGAGTCGTGATGCCCTGGGTTACGCCGTGGCAACGGGGAGTACCCGCGAGGAAGCGGAAATTGGAAGTATGAGGGCTGTAGGGTTGATTGACATACAGCGCAAAACGGTATTGTAATTTCGGGAGGTTTTGAAGGCATGTCGGCATTATCATTTACAGTAGAGGCGAGTGACCCGAACTGCGGGGCACGTGCGGGTACGGTGAGCTTGCCGCATGGCGAGGTGTTGACGCCGATTTTCATGCCGGTGGGTACGCAGGCGACGGTGAAGACCTTGTCGGTGGATGATCTGGAAACGATTCATGCGCAGATCATTTTGGGCAATGCGTATCATCTTTTTTTGCGGCCGGGTACAGAAATTATGGAGCAGGCTGGCGGGTTGCATAATTTCATGCAGTGGGACAAACCGATTTTGACGGACTCGGGCGGGTTTCAGGTCTTTAGTCTTTCGGATTTGAATAAGGTGACTGCGGAAGGGGTTGAGTTTCGGAGTCATCTGGATGGCACAAAACATTTGATGACGCCGGAGCGGGCGACGGATGTGCAGATTTCGATTGGCGCGGACATTATGATGTGTTTTGATGAGTGCACGGGGCATCCTGCGACGCATGACGAGGCCGGAAAATCGTTGCGGATGACGCTGGACTGGGCGAGACGGTGCAAGAGTCGGCTTCTGGAGCGGGAAGTGGACAATCAGGCCTTGTTCGGCATCGTGCAGGGCAATGTGTTTGAAGATTTGCGTCTGGAGAGTGTGGCGGGCACGGTGGACATCGATTTTCCGGGCTATGCGATTGGCGGGGTGAGCGTGGGGGAATCGAAGGAGCAGATGCTGGAGGTGGTGGAGTGGTGTGCGCCGAAGCTGCCTGCGGATAAGCCGCGGTATTTGATGGGGGTTGGACCGCCGGACGACCTGCTGGGCGCGATTGAGCGGGGCGTGGACATGTTTGATTGTGTGATGCCTACGCGGAACGCGCGAAATGGCAGTTTATTCACGTCTTCGGGCAAGGTGAACATCCGAAATGCCAGACATAAGACGGATTTCGGGCCGCTGGACGCAAAGTGTGCATGTCCGGTGTGTACACGGTACACGCGGGCGTATTTGAGCCACCTATTTCGGTGCGGGGAAATCCTCGGAATCCGGCTGAATACTTTACATAACCTCTACTTTATGATAGACTTGGCGGCTAATTGCCGTCAGGCGATTTTGGACGGGAACTTCCTCGAATTCAAGCGCGCCTTTCTGGCCGACTACGCCGAAGGCGACGAGTAATCCCCAGTATTTTAAGGAGTTAGAACCGTGTGGATCGAGTGGATACATATTGTGCAGGAAGCGCCTGCTGGTGAGTCGGGTGGAGGTTTGGGCCCGTTTATACAGTTTCTTCCAATCTTCCTGATAGGCGGTATTTTCTGGATGCTGGTAATTTCGCCGCAGCGCAAGCGGGATACTGAGCGCAAGAATATGCTGGAGGCCCTTTCGAAGGGTGACGACGTGATCAGCTCGGGCGGCCTATGCGGTACGATTGTGAAATTGCATGAGAAGAGCGTCATCGTGAAGGTCAGTGATGACCCCATGGTTAAACTGGAAATTCTTCGCACGTCGATTGGGCATGTGGTGCCGAAAGAGGCGAAAGAGTAATCAACGACGAATTGAACGCCTTGAAGGCTTCACCGGAGTAACTTAATGAAGAACCATTTTTATCGAAGTTTGTTAATCATTGCAGTCCTTGTGGTTGCGGTGGTGAATGTGGTGCCTACTGTAGGGTGGTACTCGCTGGAGAAAGATGAGAAAGACGCTCGCGTCGAACGCTGGGCTCAGGAAGATTACGATCGCGCAGGTATGGAAGTCAGTATTTTTCAGCGTTACAAGTGGAAAATCCAACGCTGGAGCGAATTCGATAACAAGCAGTCGATCACGCTGGGTATCGATCTTCAGGGCGGTATCCACATGGTTGTGGGTTTCGATGAATTGAATGAAGAGGCGATCGAGCGCGGCCTTACGGATTCAGATGTTCAGGACATTTTCCTGGCGACCATTCGCAATCGAATAGAACAGTTTGATGCTCAGGAGCCTACCATTCAGGCTTTGGGACCCAAGCAGGTCGAAATTCAGCTTCCGGGGCAATCGGATATCAAACGTGCCAAAGAGCTCATTTTTGGAGCGGCGCGGCTTGAGTTTCACATTGGCGTTGGGCCCGATGAATCGACGCAGATCCTAGTCAATATTGACCGCCATTTCGAGAATGAATTAATCCCTTTTCTTCAGAATCGTACGTACAACAACCCGTACTACAGTGTTTCTCAGGACGATATTGATCGTGTTCGTGAGTTGATTGAACAGGCTGCTGATGTGCCGGGTTTGATTCCTGGTGGTCGTATTATCGAATTTAGCCCCCCGCCTCCTGATTATGACAAGGAAGCCAATTATTCGATATATGTTCTAGAATCAGAGATAGGCATGACGGGTGAGGGCATTAAATCTTCCGTGGCGCGTCCGGATCCGGAGAGTCCAGGCCGATGGATGATTCTTTTCGAGTTTAATGCTGAATCGGCCCCGATATTTCGTCAGTTGACGGCGGACAATGTTGGACGCAGCCTGGCGATTGTGCTGGACGGCAATGTAATGTCTGCGCCGAATATTAACGAAGCCATTGGCGCGAGTGGATCGATTTCGGGAACGTTTACGGGTGACGAGGCGAAGGATCTCGCGATATCGTTGAATTCGGGCTCAATGCCGGTTACGCCTCGCGAGGATTACGCGGGTATTGTAGGGCCGACGATTGGTGGCGAATCGGCCAGGCAGGGCGTGACCTCTTCGGTGATTGGTTTGGCCCTCGTCATTGTATTCATGGTTATTTATTATCACATCGCTGGATTGGTCGCGGTGGCTTCTCTGCTGATTAACGCGACGATTATTCTGGGCGCTTTTGCGTATTTCAACACGACATTGACGCTGCCGGGTATTGCGGGATTGATATTGACGATTGGTATGGCGGTGGATGCCAACGTGCTTATTTTTGAACGTATTCGCGAGGAACTTCAGCAGGGGAAATCACTGGTGGCATCGATTGAAGGCGGCTATGCGCGCGCTTCATCGGCGATTTGGGATGCCAACGTGACAACGCTTATCGCGGCGATGGTGCTGACCCAGTTTGGTACAGGGCCGGTACAGGGCTTCGCGGTCGCATTGAGCATCGGCGTGTGTAGCAGTGTATTCGCGGCTCTGGTCGTGACGCGCGCATTCATTGAGTTTATCGCCGAGAAGAAGCTGGTTTCTAATTTTACGATGCTTAGTATTTTGAAAAGCGAGCCGAGATTTGAAATTCTGGGTAGACGCCGTATCGCAGCGATGGTCAGTATCGCGGTGATCCTTGTTGGTGTCGTTATTTTTGCATCCCGTGGCAAGGACAACTTTGGTGTGGACTTTACGAATGGTACGAGCATACGGGTGTCGATCAAGTCTGACGAGCCTATCGGTGTGAATGCGGTTCGCACGGCCTTGAATGAGGCTGACTTTATATCTCCAATCGTTCAGGAGTCGCGTGACGCTGACTCGGCGGAAGGCAATCGTTTTCTGATTCGTATTGGTGATCAGAGCGAAGTTCCTGAAGCCGAAGCGCCTGTAGAGGATGGAGAGACAGCAGAAGTGGTCACTGAGACCGGGAAAGCTACCGCCGGGTCCTCGGTTTCCGACGCTGTACAGGTAGCGCTTGCTGCGTTGTCCACGGTGAGCTCCAATGATATTAACGAGAAGGTGGAGGTCTTACGCTCGGAAACGGTTGGCCCTGCAGTTGGCGCGCAACTACGTCGTGATGCGTTTAATGCCATTTTCTTTGCGCTGTTCTTTATTATTCTCTATCTCTGGTTCCGTTTTGAGTGGAAGTTTGCGGTGGGCGCTGTTGTGGCGTTGGTGCATGACGTGCTGATTGTGATCGGGATTCTGGCGTTGTTCCAGCGGGAGATTTCGATACCGGTGGTCGCGGCGTTGTTGACGATTATTGGTTATTCGTTGAACGATACCATTGTTGTGTTTGACCGGGTACGTGAAGATCTGGCATTGAACAAGTCGCGCGGCATGAACTTCGTCGATATGTTGAACACGAGCGTGAACCGTACGCTGAGCCGGACATTGCTGACCTCGTTGACGACCTTGTTTGTTGTGATTATTTTGTTTATCTTTGGTGGACCCGAGATTAACGACTTCGCGCTGGCATTGATTGCGGGAGTGCTGGTGGGTACGTATTCGTCGCTGTTTGTGGCCACGCCGGTGGTTAATTACCTTCGTGCCTGGTCCGAAAAGCGTGAATTGCACCTGGAACAAAAGAACGCTTAGCGCCACGATACAATTCGAACTACAACGCCTCGGACTTTGTGTCCGGGGCGTTTCTTTTGGCATGATTGGTGTCTCAGATTATGGATGATGAGAAGAACATATTGGTGAAGGCGGCGGCGGGGAGTGAGAAGCGTAACTCCCGGAACGCGGTGATCAGCTTTGCTGCGGCGAATGTTGCGATCTTGGGATTTTTCGGAGCTCAATTGTTGCAGATCCTAACTGTTCTCTATTTGCTTTTTCCTGTTGCGATTTTGTTTGGACATCTGGGGAAACGCGACCTGCGTCGCGAGCCGGAGAAATACAAGGGTTTTGCGATGGCTCAATATGGATTGGTTGTAGGATACTTTTTATTACTGCTTACGGTAATGGCTTTGGCGCAACTGGCTGGCATGCGGATAGGTTTAGAGGAAGTATGATTGTATTGTTGCCGCCGAGTGAGGGGAAATCGGATGTCGCGGGTACGAGGGCTTTCAAGAAATGGAATCCGGGGCTTTATGGGGATAGTCAGGGGGTACTCAAACACTTGCGTGCATTGCCTGAGGGGGATGTTGGTAAATTTGTGGGTGTGAAGAATGCGGAGAAGGCTTTGGCGTGGCGAAAACGGAATCTGGCCATCGCGAAGGCAGGCTGTGTCCCGGCATTGGAGCGCTATACGGGAGTAGTGTTTACGCATCTGGATTACGCGACCTTGAAGGCAAAAAAACGGGCGTGTACGCGGTTGTATGTGGTGTCGGGATTGTTCGGCGTGATTTCGGGAGCCACACGGATACCCGAGTATAAGATGCCGATGAATTCCTGGCTGGCGCGGTATTGGATGAAGAAGAATACTGCGCGAATCGGCGTGATTGCGAAGGGCGGGCCGGTAGTGTCGCTGCTGTCGCAGTCTTATGCGAAGGCGCATGGGTATGAGGCGGCGGTGCATGTGGATTTCAAAGTGCAGGGGGGCAAGAAATCGGCGGGCCATTTCGGCAAAGCGATCAAGGGGCGTTTCGTGCGCTTTCTGATTGAGAACGACGTGAAATCGCTGAAAGACTTCGACGGATTTACTGAAGAGGGTTTTCGGTTCGACGGGGAGAATTTCGTTCAGGACTAACGTACGACGTCGGGGGACATCATCCACTTGCGCTGCAGGTCGAGCAATTCTTGTATGAGGTTGCGTCGTGAGTCGTCGCCTTCGAGCGTGTATGAGTTGACGAGGTTGTTGAGGATGCGCCGGACGATGGTTTCTGCGTTGGCGGGTTCCTGTAACAACTCTTCGAGTCGCGCGATGGGCATGGTTGAGGTATCTGGCTTGAAAGCGGATGGAGTGATGATGCGGCCTTCGTTGAAGCAGTCGATGAGAACGAGTTCGTGGCCTACTTCGGCCATGGCGAGGAAATGTCCGGGGAAATTGCATCCGTGTACGGTGATGCCGACACGGTAGCCGACGAGCATGAAGATGCAGGTGAGGCTGATGGGGTTGCCGGAGTGGGTGCGCATGGTTTCGAGCAGGTTGCTTCGTTCGGGACTGTAATATTTGGACTGGCTGCCTTTGAAGCCCTTTGTTTCAAAGAGGAATTTGGCGAGATCGTAGCTGTCGGCATTGGTGTGGATGGCGCGGAATTCATTGGCTAGCAGGTTTAATCCATTGGTGAGTGTTCCGATGTTGGTGTTGGGACGCAGGTAGGTTGAGAGCAGCTCCAGAGCGGTTTCGAGCTGAATGTAATCGTTTTCGATGGGGAACCAGGAGGGCCATACGGTGAGTAGTTGGTTGCGTCGCTGATCGAGACGTGCAGCGCGTAGTACGGCGACATGTTCTGGGCGGACGTAATCGGAGATGGATTCAATCTGGTGTCCGAGGTCATCACCGAATTCGCTGAGTTCTTCGCGTACAGCGCGCTGTACCATGGGGGAAGGGTCCTCCAGAAGTTGGAGGAGAAAGGGGAGTTGGGATGCGTCGGGCATGGGTGAGTCCTAGTAGGGGGGTTCGTCGCTGAGGTTGGAGGCGGAAGTCAGGTGTGCAGAGAGGTAGCTGTGGAGCAGGAATTTAAGTTCGTCCACGAGTAATTCGTCTTGTTTGGCGTTGCGTCGCATGGAATTATCGAGCAGGAGATTGGTGGTTTCGAACATGATACGTGCGATGGTTTGTTGTTGGTGCTCGTCGATACCGGGAATGACGCGTTTGAGGAAGGCGACGAGAATGCTGTCGATGACTTCTTCGCGAAAGAGGAGATCGGCTTCCTGGAGTTCTGCGGTGTTTTGAATGGCGAGCCAGACGGAGTGAAATGCCCAGTCTTCGCGCCACATGGTGGCGAGCACGTCGATGACCGAGGCCAGGGCTTCGTCCCATGGGGTATCTTGCAAGGCATCGGGGCTGAGGCTTTCGGAGAGTATTTCGGCGACGCGTGTCTGGTATCGAGAGGCGAGCGCGTTGAAAATGGCGTAGCGGTTGGGGAAGAATTGGTAGACGGAGCCTATGGGTACGCCGGCACGTTTGGCGATGGTGTTGGTCTTGACGGAGTTATATCCCTGTTCGGTGAGCAACTGTGCGGCAGCGTCGAGGATGCGTTCGACACGTTCGCGACTGCGTGCCTGAACGGGCAGGCGTCGCGGCTGAATACTTGAATCATCGGCGGAATACAGATGTAGTGATTGTTTGTCGGTCATTGCAGCGTTCTTCCCAAGAGTAATTCATATATCGACAAAGCCAGTCGAAATATTAGGATTCATTGTACCTTGCGGTGGGGAATTATGTAAACTTTAACTTCTTGTAAAGCTTGATGAACATTCGCGGCTTTCTTGGGGTGTGGATGTAGCAGAAGGGGCCTTCGTGAGCGAGGATTCGATACAGATTAGCGTTTTGATACCGGCCTATAATGAGGAAAAACGCATTGGCGGTACGCTGGATATTTTGCAGGAATACTTTGCAAAGCAGTCGTATCGGGCCGAAATTCTGGTTGTGAGCGACGGGAGTACGGACCAAACCGTTGAGACGGTTGAGGCTGGGTACCCGGATGTGCGCATGCATGCCTATGAGACGAATCGTGGCAAGGGCTATGCGACGCGGGTGGGAGGGCCGCTTTGCACGGGTGAGTTTGTGCTGATTTATGACGCGGATGGTTCGACACCGATTGATGATGTGGAGAAGTTGTGGCCGAAGTTTGAAGAGGGCTTTGATATTGTGATCGGGTCGCGTTCGATTGCGGGATCGGATGTGCAGATTCGTCAGCCCTTGTATCGTCAGTCGATGGGGCGGATTTATAACCTGCTGTTGCGATTGTTGGGGCTTACCACGTTTAAGGATACCCAGTGTGGATTCAAGGGCGTTCGGGCGACGTGCATAGAGCCCGTTTTCAGTCGTATGCGATCGGATGGCTTCGGTGCGGATTGCGAGATGTTGTATATTGCGGGGAAGCTTGGCTATCGAATTGCGGACGTACCGATACGGTGGCTGAACTCGCTGGATACGCGGGTGCATGCCATTTTTGATTCGCTGGACATGATTCGCGAGGTGCTGATTATTCGTGGGCGCGCGTCGTTGGGGCAGTATCGCTAGTTATTGCCGATCGACCATGTAGGCATCCCAGAGATCTTGTCGAATATACACGTGGCGCAGTACTGAGGGGCGAAGACCGCCGGTTTCTGTGAAGTAAGTGTCTTTCAATCGTTCGGCGAGCACTGTGCGTGTTGAGGGGGCCGCAATGATGATGTCGGCGTCGGGATTTTCGGGCACGGTGGAGAAAAATCCTACGTTGGGATGTTTGCGCAGGTAAAAGGGGAGCGGCCAGTAGTCGGCGTCGGGTTGAATGATGTAGACACGCATCTCTTCGGGATTGGGATGGACTGCGCGAATGTCGTCGACGCGTTGGGGCATTTTCATGAAGGCCGTGGAGGTGTGTGCGTAGACGTAGGGGTTGCGGGGATCGGCGGGGATGACGCGGTTGACGATGTGGCCCTGGTAGGAAAGGTGGATGATGGCGGCGAGTATGATGATGACTGCGGTGGCTTTCATGGGGAGGGGTTTAATTGAGGCGGTGAGGTTCGCACAAGTGATGGCGGCGACGAGGGCGAGGCCGTGGTAAAAGCTGAGCATGGACCAGGGGGTTTTGTAAGGGATAAGGGCGTAGATGATGATCATCGCGAGGGTATAGACGCTGAGGAACAGGGTTAGAGGGGAGACTTTCTTGCGCCGGGCAAGCCAGATGTTTAGGGCAATGCCGATGAGGCCGAGTCCGGCAACGAATCCTTCGCTGAACCAGTATTGGGGGCCTTTGTTGGTGTAGAAGAGTAGGTGCAGGTAGTAATGCCAGGGTTTGTCATGTAAGCCTGCACCGTCGGCACGTTTGAGATAGTTTCCGTAGGTGAGGATGGAGTCGAGAGGGCCGCGCAGGTTGCTGAAGAAGGCCGTGAAGAGCAGGATGTTGATGGCGAGGGCGATAGCGAGTCCCGCGATGAGATGGTTGCGCGAGGTTTTTTTCTTAAAATCGGATATGAGTCGCGACTCCCGGTAGATCCAGCCTGTTGCGACGAGTCCCGCGGCCATGGCGATGTAGGCGATGATGGCGGTTTCTTTAGTGGCGTGCATGAGGCTCAGGGAGGCCCCGAGTCCGATGGCCGTTGAGAGACGTGGGTTGCGCAGGTATCGGTAGCCGAAGCCGATTGTGGTAAGGGTGAAGAATACCAGGAGCGTTTCCTGGATGTAGTAGCGGCTATAGAATATGAAAGCGGGGGATACCGCGACGATGAGTGCTGAGTAGAGGAGCGTTAAAGGCGATAGGGCGGGGTAGAGCAGCAATGTGACGAGAATGAGCAGGGTACCGAAGATGACGGGCACGATGCGGTAGGTGGTCTCGTTGGTTTGGGCGTAGGAGTCTTGTCCGGATAGGGAGGCTGCGATTCGGGCGAGGTAGTAGAGGGTGGGGCCGTGGTGGTCGTGGGGATCGTAGATGTATGTTCCCTCTTCGATGAGGATGCCGGTTTTGTGGGCCTGGTTGGCTTCATCGCCGTGCATGGGGCGCAGGTCGAGCTCGGGCAGTCGAATGAAAAAAGCGCCCATTGCCACCAGGACAATGAGCGCTTTGATTTGTATTGAAGTGAGTTGCGTCACCGCGATTGTTACTTCTCAGGTTTACCGAAGACTTCGACTTCGACGTAGTGATTGAAATCGTCTGAGGTGTTTCCTTTGGTGTAGAAGCGTACGTACCGTCCGGTAACGCCTTTGGTGTCCACGAATTTGGCTTTGTAGGATTCGATGTACTCTTTGTCCTTGCCGGCGCCCTTTTCAGAGGTGTTGTCGTGATCGTTGTTGAAGATGGTCTGCAGATTCTTGGTGAACTCGGCATCGTCGGCGGAGGTTACGATGACATCGAAGTAGACGCGGTCGCCTTCGTGGAAGTGCCAGAGCATCAGGGCATAGAGTGTGTGAACGGAACCGAGATCAACCTGAATCCATTGTCCGCCAGCGGCGAGACCGAGAAGACTCTTTTGTTCGTAGGATTTGTCGCCATCGACGAGGAAGGAAAATTCGCCGAATTCAGGCTTGGCGGTGCTGGCGCTAACCGTTTTGCCTTTGGCTACGTTTGTAACGCCTGCGGGGACCATGAAATCGGGCCGTTTCTTGTAATTGGGATCTTCAAGATTGGCTCCGAAATAGTCCAGGGGCGTTCCGCCGAAATAGGGCTCGGGCAGCTCAAGTTCGAGTATTTCGGTGGCGTCCTCGGGGAGTGGAAGCTCGGATTTTTCGGTGGCATCCTCGGAACATGCGGAGAATGTGAATGTGATTGCTAGCGAACAGGCCAGAATTGCCGTTTTTTTCATGGGAATGGTGCTCCTTTTGCCGGTGTTTGACACCGCAGGGGGTATTTATTGGTCGAAATAACTAACTACGAATAATCCCGATCATAGCATAAATACGGGGGTCCTTTCACTTTTATGACACCACTAGAAGCCTTTTAGGAATGTAAACGAGTAGGTGTTGCGTAATGTTTCAGCAGGTCAATTTTTTATCGGTCTTTGAGAAGTGTGTTACACTCGAATTGTACGAAATAGGGAGATCATTTATGGTAGCCAAGCGAGGCGTTCATCCGACTGTTGTGGGATGCATTGAGGTGTTGGAGCGGTGTACACGGGCCGTCGCGGTAATTCCTGACACGCTTTATGTGGACAAGAGTAACAGCCATGACTCGATCGGTTGCCATCTTCGGCATGGTCTCGAACATGTGCATTGTTTTTTGGCGGGGCTTGAGCAGGGCGAGATTGATTATGATGCGCGCGCTCGTGATGAACGCCTGGAGTTGTCTCGCGCTGAAATGAGCGATGCTTTGACGGAGGCAGTGAATGCTTTGGCGGGATTGAGCGAGGGTCAGATTGATCGCTCCGTTCGTGTGCGTCAGCTGCCCGCAATCGGCGAAGCTCAGATTGAAGTCCCTTCGAGTGCTGCGCGTGAATTGACCTTTATTTCTAGTCACATGATTCATCATCTTTCGATGATTAACCTCTATTGCCAACAGGGTGGCGTTGAATTGTCGCCAAATATTGGCCTTGCCTTTTCTACCGCAGCGTATCGGAATGTCGCAGTCGGCTAAGCCGTTCATCTCTGAAGGGAATCGATACCACCATGTGTACGTTGACGGTACAGCTTGAGTCGGGCCGATTATTGGCAACGATGAACCGGGATGAAGCGTTGAATCGTGCGCCGGAAACGCCGCCGGTGATTCATGCGATTCCGGGTGGTGGGCAGTGGATCGCGCCGCATGATGGTGAAAAGGGCGGTACCTGGATGGGTGCGAGTAATTTTGGCGTGGTGGCCTGTTTATTGAACGCCTATTTGCCGGGGGAGAGCTTGTTGCCGGATACGACGGGTCGTTATCGCAGTCGGGGGGAGATTATCCCTGCGGTGTTGGAATGTGGCGATGTGGATCGGGCCATTGCCTGGGCGACAACGGAACTTGATCCGGAGCAGTATCCTTCATTCAACTTGCTGATTTTCGGCGGGGGTATTGGGAAGTGTTTGACGTGGCTGCGGCAGGGTGAGTTGATTGAACAAGATGTGCGCACGGAATGGACGTTGCGGTCGTCTTCGGGTTGGGATAGTAAGGAAGTGAAGGCGTGGCGCGAGGAATTGTTCGAGGATTGGAAAAAGTCCGGGCAGCAAATGGTTGATCACCTGCCGAAATTTCATTTGATTCAAGAGGAGGGTCGAGAGGACTGGTCGCCGTTGATGAAACGGAGTTGGTCAGCGACGCGAAGTGTGACGCAGGTGGAGATTCCTTCTGCGGAGGGCGAGTTGACGCTTCGGTATTGGTCCGATCCGCATCCCGACACCTTGCACCCTGATGTGGTGGAAACGTTGCTGTTGGAGTCGGAAGCCGTCATCGCGCGGGATGCGGACGGATAGCTTCGTGGAAGCCTGGTTTGAAGACGCGTTGATTCGTTTGTCGGAGACGCCGTGGCTGCAGGGGGCGCTTGCTGCGGTGAGTACGTTTGTCCTGGAAGATCCGACATTGCTTATGTGCGCCGTTCTGGTGGCGGAAGATCACATGTTTTATATGACGGCGTTGGTCGGGCTTTCGCTGGGCATTGGCATCGGCGATTGGGGATTGTACGCGATTGGGCGCGCGGTGGGTCCGAAAACGGTCGCGTGGGGATGGGTCTCGCAACGCAGACTGGACAATGCGCGGGGCTGGTTTGAGCGTAACCTTGTGGCGTCGGTTTTCATATCGCGTTTTGTGCCTGGGCTGAGGTTGCCGGCGAATCTTGCGGCGGGCATTGCTCAAGCTTCTCCGATGCGGTATCTGCCGATAGCTTTGTTGGCCTCGTTGGTATGGGTGTTTATTGCGTTGAGCGCGATTGCCACGCTGGGTGGGTTCGTGTTGCCGTTGTTGGGTCAGTTGAAGTGGCCTGCGGTGTTTGCCCTGATCGCGTGGATCATTTTTATGCAACATCGCATAATGGCCCGGATGAAAGAGGAGGAAGCGGCTGGAGATTCGGAAGGGGCGGTGGCCTCGAATTTCGAATTTCTTCATCCGATTATATTCTATTTTCCCGTTGCGGTATATTATGGATGGCTCTCGTTGAAGTACAGAAGTCTCATGCTTCCTACAGCGGCGAATCCGTCTATTTATTCTGGCGGCATGATTCGTGAGTCGAAGTGTGACATTCTGGACATGTTGCCGGAGTCGATTCGGGATTGGGTTGCGCCGCATGCGCGGTTGGATGTGCCGATGGAAGGGATGGATTCCTCAGAACTGCTAACTGCCGCGAAGGAGGCGTTGGCGCGTGCGGAAATTGACTACCCGATCGTTGCGAAACCGGATGAGGGTCAGCGCGGAGTTGGTGTGCGTCCGATCGATAATGATGCGGAGCTGAGTGATTATTTACAGGCGTATCCGAAGGGCGCGTCTGTGTGTTTGCAGAAACGATCGCCGCATGAATCTGAGGTCGGGCTCTTGTATCATCGCGTGCCTGGTCAGGACAAAGGGATGATTACGTCGGTTACGGCGAAGGATTTTCCGGGTGTGCTGGGCGATGGTATGCATACACTGAACGAACTGATTTTGGCTGATCCGCGTGCGTCTATAAAGGCCTCGATGTTTGAGCAGCGGCATTTTGACCGCTTGGTGGAGGTGTTGCCTGATGGCGAGTATTTTCCGCTGGTGTTTGCCGGCAATCACAAGCAGGGCTGTATTTTTCGTGATGGGTCGGCGTTGTTGGCGGATGCGCTTGTTGAACGCATTGACGCGATTGCACAGGAGATACCGGATTTTTATTTTGGACGCTTTGATGTTCGCTATCAGGATGAGGAATCGTTGGGACGGGGCGAGAATTTTCATATCATTGAAATTAATGGCGCCGGTGCCGAGGCGACGCATATTTGGGATCCGAATGCGACCATTACCGATGCGTATGCGACCTTGTTCGAGCAGTTCAGGGTATTGTTTGAGATTGGCGACAAGAATCGGGCTGAAGGGCATGCCCCCATGCGTCCCATCGCGTTTTTGAAGGATGTTTGGCAGTATCATCGTGTGGCGCGTCATTATCCGACGGCGCATTGAGTGTGTCTTAATGGGAGAAGAACAACATGACTGAAGCAACCTCTGCGGATCGCTCGTTGAGCATGAAGCCGCTGCGTTCTGTGGACGATTTTTCGTCACTCTGGGGCGAGGTGGATGTGCTCTCGTTACCGGTCGGGGACAAGGACCGCTATTGCGTGGGTTTTGCGCGGTCGGATTACGCGGTGGAGTGCGCGCTACGGCTTCGTTATGAAGTGTTTAATCTGGAACTGGATGAGGGGCTGGATTCTTCGACGGCGACGGGTCTGGATCGCGATGACTATGATGCGCAGATGACGCATTTGATTTTGATTGAGCTGAAGGGCCATACCGTGGTCGGGACGTATCGGATTCAGACGGCGAAACAAGCGGAGGCAGGAATCGGATTTTACTCGTCAATGGAATATGATCTGTCGGGCATGGCGTCGCGTTTGGACAGAGCCCTCGAATCGGGACGGGCGTGTCTGGCTTCGGAACATCGCTCGATGCGCGCGATTATCGGGTTGTGGCAGGGTATCGGTACGTACATGAATCTGTATGATCAGCATTATCTTTTTGGGTGTTGTTCATTGACGACACAGGACCCGGATGACGGGTGGCGCGCGCTGAAAACGATTCGCGAAAAGGGGTATCTCGATGATTCTGTTTACTTGTCTGCGCTGGAGGCCTATGGGTGTGGCGATGCTGCACGAGAATTGGACCCCGAAATAGGCGACGCTATCCCTCTTCCGAAATTGTTTCGAACATACCTTCATTTGGGGGCCAAGGTGATTTCTGAGCCGGCAATTGACCGCGCGTTTGGAACGGTAGACTTTCTGGTGATTATTGATGCGCGCGACATTAAATTTTCACAGCTCGACATCGTAAAATGAGCGTCTTGGATAGCGCCGGAGAGACGCGTGTGACGCAGAAGCCGAATCGCTTGCTTGCGTCGTGGAGGTCGGCTCGGCTGGTCGCGTTCACTGCGGCTCATTATGCTCACTATCGGTGGAAGGCTCGTGGTCTGAGCAACGAAGAGCAGTTGGTTTGGGCGGAATCGAGGTCGTGTGCGTGGATGAAGTCTTGTATTGCGTTGCTGAAGGTGGATGTCACGGTACACGGCGATGTTCCGGAGAAGCCACTTCTGCTGGTGCCGAATCATATCGGGTATATTGACATATTGGCGTTGGGCAGCGTGGCTCGGACTTTTTTCGTCTCGAAAGCAGAAGTGGAGACGTGGCCTGTGATTGGGCATATCTTCGTGGCAGCTCGGCAGCTGTCGATTCCGCGCGGGAATCGTCGGGCGATTCAGGAGGTCAACGAGCGAATCGGCGCTCGGCTTCTGGCGGGGCATTCGGTGTGCGTATTTCTGGAGGGGACTACTTCGGGCGGGGGGGATGTGTTGCCATTTCACGGATCGCTGTTGCAGTCGGCGATTGATACGGGCATCGCGACGATGCCGGTGGGGATACGCTGGTCGTCTGCGGATGGAGCGATTGATATTGACGAGAACGTGGCGTATTGGAAGGACCATGTGTTTGTTTCGCATCTGTTTGGATTGCTGGGGATGCGCGGTGTGAGGGTGACGATTACTTTTGGCGATGTGGTCGCGACGGAAAGGTCTTCTGATAGGAAAATATTGGCGGCGGAGTTGAAATCGTGTGTCGTGGGATTACGGGAGACCTCGGATTGAAGCGCTGGATTTTGAAAGTGGTACTGATTATTTTTTCGCTGCTTGTTGCCGGGGATGTGATTTTTTGGCAGGTGTGGGATCGTTTCAACAATGGTGGCGAAGAAAATCCGGGCATCACACGGGCGATTCAGGATACGGAAACGCAGTGGATGGTCAGCTATTTGATGGAGTCAGTCAGTGACCCGGATTTGCCGCGGCTCATTTATGTACATGGGACGCCGGGCGATGCCGGGGCCTTCGAGCGATACTTGCTCAATCCAATGGAAGGATATGAATCGATCTCGGTTGATCGTCCGGGTTTCGGGCAGACTTCGCCGAAAATACCTGCTTATTCATTGGCGGATCATGCGGCGGCGTTGGAGCCGTTCTTGGTGGAACAAGGAGGGCAATGGCCTATTTTGATTGGTCATTCGTTGGGCGGGCCGATTATTGCTCAGGTGGCGGCGCAGTATCCGGAGCGGGTTTCGGGGATTGTGATTCTGGCGGGATCGTTGGATCCGGATGAGGAAAAATGGCATTGGTACAATCGATTGTTGGATTGGAAAGCGACGGCGTATCTTGTGCCGCAAGGGCTTCGGAATTCGAATCGCGAATTGAAACCGATGCGGTCGGAATTGGAAAAGCTTGAACCATTATTGAGTCAGGTTGAGTGTTTGGTCACGATACTTCATGCGCCGGATGACATGCTGGTGCCGTATGCGAATGTGGCGTACATGGAACGGATGTTTCCGGAGGGGTCGATTTTGGAGACGGTGATTCTGGAGGAGAAGAATCATTTTCTGCCGTGGAATTCGGAAGGGGAGGTGCGTGCGGCGATTGTCAGGATGGGGGAAGCGATGCTGGAGGAAGAGGATTAGCCGCGTGGGCGTCTGGCTTCGTGGAATAGGATGGCTGCGGCCGCCGCAACATTCAAGGATCCGACTTTTCCTGTTTGGGCGATGCTTAACCGGGTATCGCATTGTTTGAGCAGGTCTTCGCAAATTCCACTACCTTCGTTGCCGAGAATGAGTAGTGTTGGTGAGTCGAAATTATGTTCGTCGAGGGGGGTGGCGCCTTTTTCGGATGCACCAATGACGGACACGCCAGATTTTTTGAGGGTCTCTATGGCGGCGAGGAGATTTTCGGTGCGCACGATGGGCAAATGGTTGACGGCGCCGGCGGAACTGCGGGCGACCATGCTGGTGACGCCGACTTGATTGGTGTCGCTGATGACGAAGCCGTTGATGCCGAGGACTTCTGCGGAGCGCACGATCGCGCCGAAGTTGTAGGGGTCTTGAATGCCGTCGAGCATCACGAATATCGGAATCGGATTGGTTTTTGTGTTGGTCTGGAGTTTGGCCAGTATTTCCTCGAGATCGGCGTAGGGATAATCGAGCATTTTGGCGAGATAGCCCTGGTGTTCACCTGTTTTGCATAGTTCGTGAATGCGGTCCGGGGATTCAATGCGCACCATGTAGCCCAGGGCATCGGCTTGGATTTTTGCGTCCTGTTGCTCGCCGGGGTCCAGTTGATCGCTCAGGTACAATTCGCTCATGGGCCAGCGTCCGGCTTCGAGGATTTCGCAAACGGCGTGGCGGCCCCATATCCAGCTGCGTTGGTGGCTACCGAGTAGTTTCTTTTTGTCTTTACGCTTTTTCCGGGACTGAACCATCGTCCACCTCCATGGCGTTGAGGTTGCGCGCGACGGCTTCGGCTACTTTGATGCCGTCGACTGCGGCGGACATTATACCACCGGCATATCCGGCACCTTCACCGGCGGGGTAGAGTCCGCGAATGGAGATGCTTTGGAAATCAGGGCCGCGTCTGATGCGCACGGGGGACGACGTCCGGGTTTCGATTCCCGTGAGGATGGCGTCTGGCATGGCGTATCCGCGGAGTTTTCGGTCCATGGCCGGGATGGCTTCGCGCATGGCTTCGGTGATGTAGTCGGGCAGGCAATCTCTGAGGTCGGCGGGCGTGACCCCCGGGGTGTAGGCGGGTTGCACATCTCCGAGTTCTTTGGTAGGACGTTTCGCGAGGAAATCTTCGATACGTTGGACGGGGGCGAAATAGTTTGATCCACCGGCGGCGTAGGCTTTCTTTTCCCAGATTCGTTGGTATTCGACGCCGGCGAGGGGGTGAGTGTCTCCGAAATCGGCCGGGGAGATGTCGATGGCCAGCGCGCTGTTGGCGTTGGGCAGGCTACGGGAGTAATAACTCATGCCGTTGGTGACGACTTGTCCGGGTTCAGAAGCGGAGGCGATTACGGTGCCGCCGGGGCACATGCAGAAGCTGTAGGCACCGCGGCCGTTGCTGCAATGGTGCACGAGTTTGTAGTCGGCGGCTCCGAGTCGTTTGTCGCCTGAAAATTTCCCGAATTGGGATTGATCGATGAGCGACTGGGGGTGTTCGATGCGCACGCCGATGGAGAAGGGTTTGGCATCGAAGTGTACGCCGCGGTCGTAGAGCATCTTGAAGGTGTCGCGCGCGCTGTGACCGATGGCGACGATGAGGTGGTCGGTATCCAATTGTTCGCCTGTGCTGAGCCGAACCCCGCGAATGTGACCATGATCGATGTGGAGATCCGTGACTTGGGTCTCGAATCTAACTTCGCCGCCGAGTCGGATGATTTCGGCGCGCAGTGCACGTACGACGCGGATGATTTTGTAGGTGCCGATGTGGGGTTTCGCGAGATGCCTAATTTCTTCGGGGGCACCGGCTTTGGCCATTTCGTAGAGGACTTTACGTACGCGGTTGTTTTCGTTTTTGATGCGGGTGGTGAGTTTGCCATCGGAGAAGGTTCCGGCGCCGCCTTCGCCGAATTGCACGTTGGAACTGGGATTGAATTCGTTCTTGCGCCAGAATCCGAATACATCTTGTGCACGGGCGCGGGCTTTTTTGCCGCGTTCGATGACGATTGGGCACAGGCCCATCTGCGCGAGTAACAGGGCGGCGAACATGCCGGAGGGACCAAGGCCGACGACGATGGGACGGCGGGATTCGGAGGTAGTGGACGCAGGGGCAGCGTCTATGGGTGGAATGACGAAGGGGTATTCCATGTCAGGGGTCGGTTGGATGTGAGGGTGTTCTGCGCAGGCGTTTTCATCGCGTACCGTGGCATCGAGCATGTATACGAAGTAGATGGCATCTCGTTTGCGGGCGTCGGTGGCGCGCCGGAAGACGGTGTACTCGAGCAGATCTCCGCCTGGGATGCCAAGTCGTTCGATTAACGCGGAGCGGAGGTCATCCTCGGCGTGGTCGAAGGGTAATTTTATGTCGGATACGCGTACCATGTGAGACTGCTAGTCGGTAGCGGTACCGTTGCCTTCGGGGCCCAAAGGCTTCCAGGCGATGAGCAGGAGCGGTAGCAGGGTGACGGAGGCGAGGAAGGCGACAGTGATGGCGAGTGATGTGAAGATTCCGAAGTAGATGCTGGGTATGAAATTGGACATGGTGAGCAGTGAGAATCCGGCGATGATACAAATTGTGGTGAAGAACATCGCACGACCGATGGAGTTGTGGGTGCGGTACATGGATTCGGTGTAACTGCCGTTATCTGCGAACTCGTGTTTGAAGCGGTGAATGTAGTGAATGGCAAAATCGACCGCGATGCCGAGTGTGATGGCGGCGGTCATGATGGTCATCAGGTCGAGCGGGGTTCCGGTCCATCCGAGGATGCCAAGGATTAGGGTAACCGGGAGAATGTTGGGGATGATGGCTATGGTGGCAATGCGGATTGAACGGAAGAGGCCCACGAACATGAGCCAGATGATGAAGAATACGGTGGCAATGGATTTAATCTGGCTGGTAAAAAGGCTTTGGAGTAGATTGTTGTAGAGGACGAAGATTCCTGTGACGTGGGGTTCGATCCCGTCGAATACGGGGTCGGTTGCGAAGTACTCGTCAATGGTCGCGATTAGGTCTTTGCGGTTGAGGGACGTGTCTGATTCCTTCGCCCGCATTGAGATACGCACCTGACGGCGATCTTCGGTGAGGTAGGGTGAGACGACTGTTTGGCTGATGTCGTCTGGCAGCCCGTCGAGGATTCTTATTAGTAAGGGCAATGGAATAGGCTTTCCTTCATACGTTTTTTCCAGCATTTGGATGAGTGTGTGAGGAGAAATGGCCTTTCCGGTCTGGGGGAGGTCGGCGAGCCATGTGTGAATTTCGGCGAGTTTGTCGAGATTTTCCTGCTTAATCCAGTAGCCGTCTTCGTCCGCGACCAATACGACTTCGAGCGGGGTAGTGCCGCCGAGTTCTCTATCAATAACGGTCATCCCTTGATAGATAGGGGTGTCCTTGGCGAAGTAATCGATAAATCTGTTTTCGACGAGAATTCTTTGTGCACCGATAAGGCCGATCAGAAATACAGCAATGCTCACAACGTAGATGAGTATACGGTTTTTTTCGGAGAATCGTGCGAAGAACATGAGGGGTGAATCTTTGAGCTCGCCGAGCTTTTGAGGAGGGGGATCGCCTTTTGGGAAGAGCATGAGTGCGGCCGGGAAGAATACGAAGCAGATGGTGTAGGCGAGTCCAACCCCGATGGCCATCATGATACCGAAATCCATTACGGGGCGAATACCGCTGACGATGAGGCTACCGAATCCCACGATGGTGGTCACGGAGGTGTAGAAACACGGTACGGCGACGTCGCGAGCGGATTGAAGGATGAGTTCGCGTTTTGAGGTTTTGGGGTTGCGCGAGTGTAGTTCGCGGTAGTGAACGACGACGTGGAGTACGTCGGCCAGGGCTATTACGAAGAGGAGGGATGGGAAATTGGAGGTGACGATGGTTGCGTTCCAGCGTGTGAATCCGAGGTAACCGAACATAAAGAGAACGGTGAGAATACACACGAGAGTTGGGAGTATCACCCACCGGACATTACGGAAGAGAAGGGTAAGTACGATGAGCACGAGGATGATGATGCTGACCCCGAAGGTGCGCATGTCCTGTTCAACGTAACTGATAATGTCGGCCATGATCATCGGGACGCCGCCGATGTGGAGATCGCCCATGTGCCCGTATCGGGCTACGATTTCACGTGTCGCTACGATTGATTCGCTGTTTTGCGCGATTAGGTCTTCGTACATCGGTTTGTATTCTGTTTCGATTTTGGCGAGATCGGATTTCTCTTCGGATGTGAGACCCGCTTCGGTTCTTCGTTTATCCTTGAGCGCGGTACGCTTGGCAAGTAGTTCTCTGAATTCTTCTGGGTGATCGTTGTACGTTACTTGCACGGCCGTCGTCGTGCCGTCCTTGGCGATGAGGTAGTTGCTGTAAAGGGGGCTCGTGGTCAGTTCGGCGAGCACTTTGTCCCGCTCGGCATCTTCTTCGAGAGTTCGGTATGCGGGGTCGCCTACTAGAAAACTGCCCAAAAGTTTCATGAGCGGAATGTCGGGGCTGTGAAACAGGGGGACGTTTAGGATGCTGGTGACGGATTTTACGTCGTCCAGGGCTTCGAATTCGGCAACCATGGCCTTGAGGGGGGTAAGGACTTCGTCGTCCATGAGGCTTAGACCGTCGGGTGGAGTTACTGTGATGATGATGTAGTCGTCGGAGCCGAATAAATCGCGGGTATCATCGTAATACCGAAGGTCGGGATCGGATTCGAGGACAATGGCGTCGCTGGAGGCATCCAATCGAAAGTCGCGTGAGTAATAGGCGAAAAAGCCAGTCAAAATGACGGTTAACAGTAGAACAATGAGCGGATATTTGAGCACGGTTGCGTCATATATACGCGCAATGGGAGAGAATGAACTGGAATCTGGCTTGTTGGGCATGTCGGCTCCGTCTGTGTGAATACTGTTTGGGAGTATAATATACGTTTTATATTAAACAGTTCCATTTCAAACATCAAGAACCTTCGCTATTTTATCGTTGTACTCCTCGTTTCGTGCTCTTAATGAATATTTTCAGGATGAAATAACCTGTAAATGCAAGGGCTATAAGAATAGTGGCGAGGCCGAGCGCGGGGAATTGAAGCGTCCACACGACGGGATAGAGAACGATTCGTGCACTGTTCTTTAGTACGGGGCGCGTGGCGATCACATCGGCCAGTGCAGGGCTGAGTCGGTAGTAGGTGTCCACGAATGCGGTTCCCAATGCGTTGTCGAGTAACATGCCGTCGCGCCAGATGCGCAGGGTATCGATTTCACTGGCGAGTGGCGTGCCGTATGCGGCGGTTGCCACGAAGCATCCGCCTCTGCTAGAACCGCCGGGATTGCGAATTTCTTCGGTACCGTTGAGATTGGGACTGGTGGCGGCTACGACGAAGTCGTGGGTGCGACCTCCCTGGCTTATCACGTTGGAATATTCAGTGGCGTTATCCGTGCCGTCTTGATCGAGGTTACCGCTGCCTGAGTAGGGTTCGTTTGTGGCACGGGTTACAACGGAACGTGTTATTAGGGCTACGGATGCGTCGACTTCTGGAATGGGGTCGGGTGTGCATTCGGCCCCGTCACATTGCACGATTTCGTAGGTACCAAGAAGTACGCCATGCAATGCTGCATTGAGTTGGACTTGCACGTCGGCCCCGATCAGCATGAGCAGGGCAATGGTGTTGCGATAGGGAAGCAGGTGATTAACGTCGACTTCCAGATCGAAGACGGCAAGGTTCATGTTGTAGGCGTTGAATGTCGCATCATTCATATCGGAGGTGGTATCGATGCAGGCGACGGCTTCGATCAGCGCGAGTGAGGCTTGTTCGGGGAGTCCATCATCGTCGAGATCTCCGTCGGCATCAAGCTTCGTGAATACGAAGTCTTCATAGTTGTCAAAGGCTCCTGGGAAGGCAGCGCAGGGTTCGACGTCTTGTGCTTGGCTGTTAAAGGCGAGTATGACGGTGAGCAGTAGAGCGGTACAGCGGAAATGGCTTTGTCGCACGGGTGAAACCCCCTTGAATTCGTTGTGATTGGGTACCTTACTAGATAGTAGATGCGAAATTCATCTGAGAAGTTCCATGGGCTGAGGGATTATGTGGTTTACTCGGGAATGATCCCCTCGTTTTTATAGCGAGTGATCAGTTGGTTGAGGTAGGCCCCATAGGCGCTTTTTCCCATGCCGGTGGCGATGGATTCTACGTCTTTGGCGTTGATCCAGCCTTGCAGGAGAGCGATTTCTTCGAGACAGGCGATTTTGAGACCTTGGCGTTCTTCGATTGATTGCACGAATTGGGAGGCTTCCATGAGGCTGCGATTGGTGCCGGTATCGAGCCAGGCAGTGCCGCGTCCGAGCACTTGCACATGCAGGCGTTCTTGCTCGAGATAGACGCGATTTAGGTCGGTGATTTCGTATTCGCCGCGGGGGCTGGGTTTGAGTTTTTTGGCGATTTCGACGACGTCTGAATCGTAGAAGTAAAGTCCGGGGATTGCGTAGTGACTTTTGGGGTGCTCGGGTTTTTCTTCGAGGCCGACGGCTTTGCCCGCTTCATCGAACTCAACGACGCCGTAACGTTCGGGGTCGCTGACGTAGTAACCGAAGATGAGCGCGCCTTCGGTGAGCATGGAGCCGCCGACGAGAGTCTCGGTCATGCGGTGTCCGTAGAAAATATTGTCACCGAGAATGAGGCATGCGGCTTCTCCGGCAAGGAATTCTTCGCCGATCGTGAAGGCTTGGGCGAGGCCTTCCGGCTTGGCTTGTTCTTCGTAGGACATCTTGATGCCGAGTTGATGGCCATCGCCGAA
The DNA here is from genome assembly GCA_046583315.1 of Candidatus Hydrogenedentota bacterium. Classification (GTDB taxonomy): domain Bacteria; phylum Hydrogenedentota; class Hydrogenedentia; order Hydrogenedentales; genus DTSJ01. The sequence continues at coordinate 35,844 of JAYGCN010000034.1, read as the reverse complement.
GAGTCGCTTGAAGAGGGGGAGATCTTCGGGTGTGGAAATCAGGAGTATGTCGCGTATACCCGAGAGCATCAGCGTGCTGAGCGGATAGTAAATCATCGGTTTGTCGTAGATGGGTAGTAACTGTTTGCTGATGACTTGGGTGAGCGGGTGGAGTCGCGATCCTGCGCCGCCGGAGAGCACGATGCCTTTCATAGGGCTATATCCTTGTTCGTTATGATTTGAAAGTGAAGTTGTTTTCGGTTTCGGATAGTGTTTTTCCGTCGAGATCTTTGGCGTTTACGAGCGTGGGTTCCGATGGCCATGTGATTTCCAGAGCGGGATCGTCGTAGCGAATGGTTCGTTCGACCCCGTTGGCCCAGCCAGCCGTGCATTTGTACATGACGAAGGTATCATCCTGCAGGGAAAGAAAACCATGGGCGAATCCTTCGGGCACCCATAATGCGTTGCCTTGATCGGCGCTGAGTTCGCGTGTGACATGTTGGCCATAGGTGGGGGATCCCTGGCGAATGTCTACGGCGACGTCGAAGATGGCTCCGGTGATGCAGCGGACGAGTTTGCCTTGGGCGTGGGGATTGAGCTGATAGTGGAGTCCCCGGAGCACACCTTTGGAGGAGCGGCTGAGGTTGTCCTGGACGAAGGTATGCTCAAACCCGGAATCACGAAGAGCGGCCTCGTTGTGAAATTCGGTGAAATAGCCGCGGTCATCGGGAAAGAGGTCTGAGGTGACTTCGAGAATATCGGGTATCTCGCAGGATTCTATGGTGAGCCCCATGGTGGCTTGGTTACTCCGGTCGTGTTGTCGCTTTGGAAAGTTTACCAGACTATCATACTTCGTAGTTTCATACAATTGGGGTGTTATGCGAACACCAGATCGCTGTGTTAGAGTCTGGGCTGACAAAGGAGCAATCTCAACGAAGGAGAGAACATGCTTTACTGTATACAGTGTGAGGATAAACCGGACAGTCTTGAGATTCGCATGGCGAACCGTCAGGCGCATCTTGATTATATTGCGGATTTTAACGTATTTACCGCAGGACCGACCTTTGCCGAAGATGGCGAGACGATGAACGGAAGCGTCATTATTATTGACTGTGAAGATGATGCGGCGCTGGAGGCGTATATGGAGAATGACCCGTATGTCACGGCGGGACTGTTTTCATCGGTGAAGGCGTCGCGTTGGAAGAAAGTCATTCATAATCCGGAAGTCTAATCGAGTAGGGAGGCTGCACTGTGGCGATTTTAGATTTGACCCTAGAGAATCTTGCGTATCATCAGGAGAACGTGCAGGCGTTGAGGGCGGATACGGATCGGTTGTGGGGGGAGATGTCGGTGGAACCGATGATGTGGCATCTGCGGCGTACGATTGAGCTCTCGCTGGATGATCCGGATAATGAGATGACGTTGATCGCGCCTCCGATTATTCGGGATGTGGCGGGGTGGATTTTCTTCGATTTATTCACTATCTGGAAGAAGGGTAAATTGAAGTCGTTACCGATGTTTATCTCGGATGACGTTGGGAGTTTTTCCGAGGAACAGGGGAAACTGTTGAACGCAATGCAGGACTTCGTATTGTATTGCGCCGCCCATCTTAAGGAGAAACACATTCATCCGTTGCTCGGCCATGTGCCGCTTCGACGTTGGGCGCACGCGCATGGCGTACACAATAACCACCACTATCGACAGTTCGGATTGGTATCACCCTAGGAAACGAATAGGGCAATAACGCCCAATACCTAGTATTGGTTTTGTCAATGGATATTGGCCCTCTTCTTGACATTGCCTATGGTAGATTGGCATCCTATAAGCCTCTGTTAGGCCTCTGTTCGAGTATTTTCAAAGGGAATAGTAACGTGCTTTCTTCTGCCGAACGATCAGCTGCTTTTCGTGCTTTGCTGGACGCGGGATGTGTGTCTATGCCGGGTGCCATTAATGCGCTGAGTGCACAGTTGATTGAGCAAATGGGTTTCAAGGCGATGTATTTATCGGGCGCGGTTCTGGCGAATAGTGTCGTAGGCATGCCGGATACGGGGTTGTCGACGCTTTCGGAGTCGGAGGCCCATTCTGCGGCGATTGCGCGCACGACGACGATTCCTATATTGGCTGATGCGGATACCGGGTATGGTGAAGCAGAGAATACGGCGCGCACGGTGCAGGTATTGGAACAGGCTGGCGTAAGCGCGATTCATCTCGAAGACCAGGTGTTCCCAAAACGTTGCGGCCATCTCGCTGGCAAGGAATTGGTGCCTGCGGAAGATTTTTGCGTGAAGATTGAAGCTGCGGTGAACGCGAAGACGTCGGACGACTTCATTGTCATGGCGCGGTGTGATGCGCGTGGCGTGGTTGACCTGGATGAGACGATTCGCCGCTCGCAGATGTATTTGGAAGCGGGTGCGGACGCGATTTTTCCGGAAGGGCTGCGCAGTGCCGAGGAATTCGAACGGGTCGCGAAGGAACTGGATACTTATCTGCTCGCGAACATGACGGAATTTGGAACGACGCCGTATCTGTCGGTTGATGAGTTCGGCGCGATGGGGTACAACATGGTTATTTTCCCTGTCACCTTACAGCGCACCGCGATGAAGGCGATGGAGAATGTGTTACAGATTATCAAGGAGACGGGCTCGAACGAAGGGGCACTCGACCAAATGCAGACGCGTCAGGAATTGTATGATTTATTGGGGTACGGCGGAAAAGTCGATACACCCATTGGTTAGTTTAAGTTTCATTGATTCATACCAAGAAGGAGAGAGAAAGATATGTCAGAAGAACAAACATTTAGTCCGGGATTGGCCGGAGTGATCGCCGGTGAAACGTCTATCGCGTGTGTGGATCAGGGTGTGTTGCTGTATCGTGGATATGCGATTGAAGACTTGGCGCAGAACTCGACCTTTGAAGAAGTCGCGTATCTGCTGCTGTTTGGGTATTTGCCGAATCAGGTTCAGCTTGATGAGCTGAACGCGTCGCTGGAAAAATATCGTCCTCTGAATGGCGCGATTATTGATGCGTTGCGCAAGATTCCGAATGATACGCCGATGATGGATGTGTTGCGGAGCATGGTTTCGTATGCGGGGCATTTTGACCCGACCGATGGTGAAGATTCCGATACGCAACGTCAGCGGGCCATCTGGTTGACGGCGCAAATAGCCGGGATTATCGCTGCACGCTATCGTTTGCTGAATGGTAATGAGCCGCTGGACCCGAAACCGGGCTTGTCGCATGCCGCACAGATTCTGTATCAGTCGCATGGTGAAGTGCCGGATGCATTGGCGGAACGTTTGATTGATCTTACGCTGGTACTCTATGCGGAACATGATTTTAATGCATCGACGTTTACCGGACGCGTGATTACGTCGACGATGTCTGACATGACATCTTCGATAGTCGGAGCGATTGGCGCGCTGAAGGGTCCGTTGCACGGTGGTGCGAATGAAGCCGCGATGGAAATGCTGCAACGGTTCAAGACGCCTGAAGAAGCGGGTGAATGGTTGAGCACGGCGTTTGAGCGTAAGGACAAGGTCATGGGCTTCGGCCACCGCGTCTATAAAAACGGCGATCACCGCGCGGTAATCCTGGAAGCGGAACTGCGGAAGCTGACCGAACAAAAGGGCGCACAAAACTGGATGGCTATCTACGACGCCATCAAGGAACCAATGGTCAATGAGAAGAAAATCTTCCCCAACGTGGATTATCCCTGCGGATTGACCTACTTCCTGCTGGATCTCCCGCTTGACCTCTACACGCCGCTCTTCGTAGCGTCCCGTGTCACCGGCTGGGCCGCGCACATCATCGAACAAACCGAAGACAACCGCATCTACCGTCCGCTCAGCATCTACACCGGCCCGAAGGAACGACCGGTACCTGCAATCGGTGACCGCTAGTTACTTTCTTTTCGAGAAAAGAAAGTAACCAAAGAAAAGCCGGGAAATGCCAAAGCATTTCAGGATGGTGATGAGAATTTTCGCCCGGCCTGTGGAGACGCAGGCCGGGCTTTTTCGTTCAAAGGGTAAATCAGTTTTATTGGCGCCACCCCATTCTTTCAAGGAAGCTTGTCATCTTCATAGTTGTTCCTCGCGGAAGGCCGTCCGCGATCAAGGCAAATAGAAAAGGCATTGACACGGATTGAGTGGCACCTAATCCATCCAAGATCGGTAGCTGTGGATAGCCGCCGCGATTGTCCTGTCGTTTGTCGGGGTATTGGAGGTCAATTCTTTGCGTTTTGCCTAGCCTCTTCCAATTTCACAAGTCGATCTACCCAAGCTGTCGTCGCCAGTACATATTCCCTTCGGGGTTGAACCGTAATCGGATTGATGGCTCGTTTTCGACACCAGAGCACGTGGAATGCGATACCAAACAAGGTGTGGGCGATGGCGTATAGCCAGGCGAGTGGTAGGGAATACAGCGCAACTAAACAGGTAAGGATCACAAGGGTGATTCCTTTCATGAATCCCTTGAAAAGTAGAAGCTTGCGAAATCGCTCAGGTAACAAGTGTCTATATGGCCAATGCCACCAATAGAACGTTACTATCTCAAACACGGCACAGGGAGCAGCGAATATTAAGGGATGTATCATCGTACCTTTCCTTTTCAGTTCGCCTCAGGTGTTTAGGTAACGTCGAGCACTTTTCGATGTGAGATTGATCGTGTTGCAGTACAAAGGTTCTCGATCTTCGGGTAACCTCTATGTTCGTAGTTTGCGAAGAGGGGAGGTTACATTCCCAAACCGCCGTCTATGCTTAGGACGTGGCCTGTTATGTAGGCGGCGCCGTCTGAGGCTAGGAAGAGTGCGGCTTGGGCGATGTCTTCGGGGGTGCCGGCGCGTTTTGCCGGGATTTGTTTGAGGAATGCTTCGTGGGCTTCTTCGCCGAGGTCGGCGGTCATGTCGGTTTGGATGTATCCGGGTGCGATGACGTTGACGGTGATGTTTCGGGAGGCGAGTTCTTGTGCGAGGGCTTTAGAGAATCCGATGACGCCTGCTTTGGCGGCGGAGTAGTTGGTTTGTCCGGCTTGTCCGCGGATGCCGACGATGGAGGAGAGGTTGATGATGCGTCCGAAGCGTTCTTTCATCATGCCTCGGGATGCGGCGCGGCAGGTGTAGAAGGTGCCGTCGAGGTTGGTCTGGAATACTTGGGACCAGGCTTCGTCTTTCATGCGCATGATGAGGCCGTCTTTGGTGATGCCGGCGTTGTTGATGAGGATAGTGATGGGGCCGAGGTCTTCGGCGATGGATTTGATGAGCGCGTTGACGGCTCCGGAGTTGCCGATGTCGCAGGCGTATCCTTTTACGGTGCCGTTGGTGGCTTGGCTGAGTTCGGCGGCCGCTTGTTCGGTGGAATCCTGACTGCGGCCGCAGATGGCGACATTGGCGCCTTCTTTAGCGAAGGCTTCGGCGCAGGCGCATCCGATGCCGCGGGTGCCTCCGGTGACGAGTACGACTTTATCGGTGAATTGGCTCATGGGTACCCCGTTTGGTTAGATGTTGTGTCTAGTTTGTCTGAATCGACGCGATGTCGTCAAGTGTGCTGGATGCTGAGATGGATGGCGCGTTTTCGATACGACGTGCGATGCCCTGCAACACGTTTCCGGGTCCAGCTTCGAGCGCGTCCACGGCTCCGATGGTTTCCATGGTTTCGGTCCATCGTACGGGGGAGTAGAGTTGTTTCCACAGGAGCTGTTTGATTGTGTCGGCGTCAGACTCTTCTTTGCCGGTTACTGAGGATACGAAGGTACAGGTGGGTGCGGTGAAAGTGAAATCATCGAGGAAGTGTTTGAATTTTTCCGATGCAGCGTTCATGCAGGATGAGTGGAAGGGGCCTGATACGTTGAGTGGGATGACGCTTTTGGCTCCGACTTCCTTCAAGGTATCCTTTGCTGCCTCGATGCCTTCGATGGTCCCCGAGATGATGGTTTGTTGGGGGCCATTGAAATTGGCGATCTCTGCGCCCCCGGGCAAGGCATTTTCTATCGCGTCTGGTGCGAGACCTATTACCGCGGCCATGGTGCCTTCAGGGGATTCTTCGGCCATGAGGCGTGCGCGTTCTTGTGTGATACGAATCGCATCTACGGGAGAGAATACTTCGGCTACTGCGAGGGCCGCGATTTCTCCGATGCTGTGTCCGGCGCAGAGGGCGGGGGAGATGTTCAGGGACTTCAGGTGCGCGGCGATGGCGATGCCAGCGGTGACGAGTGCGGGTTGGGCCATACGTGTGTCGCGTAGTGCGTCGTCGGGGCCATTGAACATGGTGTCGAGGAAGTCTTCACCGAGAATGGCTGTGGCCTCATCAATAGCGGCGCGGGCTAGTGGGGACGTTTCGTAGAAATCTTTGAGCATGCCGGGTGTTTGGCTGCCCTGGCCGGGGAATAAAAAGGCCAAACTCACTCGTTGGACTCGGATTGGGCGATTCGTTCGACATCACCGCGGAGTTCTTCGATGCCGGTACGGATGTGCTGATTAAGGCCGAGTTTGAAGTCTTCGCGTGTGCCGAGCAGGGCGTTTTTGATGCCGACGGCGGTGCAGGAGCCGTGGAGGATGACGACGATACCGTTGACGCCGAGCAAGTGTGCGCCGACCTGTTCATTGGGATCGGAACGTTTTTTGACGTTTTTGTATGCCCCGATGCTGAGCAGTGCTCCGAGCTTGGAGAGCCATGTACTTTTGAGTTCTTCCTTGATGATTTGTTTCATGAGGCTTGCTACGGATTCGGTGGTCTTGAGGATGATGTTGCCGATAAATCCGTCGCACACGACGACGTCAACGCTACCAGTGAAGAGGGCTTTGGGTTCTACGTTGCCGATGAAGTTGATGTGTTCGGCGGCGGTGAGGTTGCGATGAACCGTTTTGGCGATGTCGTTGCCTTTGGCTTGCTCTTCGCCGATGTTGATGAGGCCGACCTTGGGGTTTTCGATGCCGAGGGTGAGTTCCGCAAATACTTGGCCCATTTCAGCGAATTGAGAGAGGTGTTCGGCGGTGCAGTCGACGTTGGCTCCGAGATCGAGGATGACGACGCGACTGCCGTCCATGGTGGGCAGGGATTGGCAGATGGCGGAACGTGCTACGCCTTGGATTGGGCCGAGGATTACGCGCGAACCCATCATGACGGCACCGGTATTGCCTGCGCTGAGGAAGGCGTCGGCTTTCCCCTCTTTGAGAAGACGCAGTCCGACGTGCAGAGAGGAGCCTTTCTTTTTTCGGATAGCGATCATCGGGGTGTCGTGCATCTCGATGCGTTCTGAGGCATGTACGATACGGATATTGCCGTGTTTGGTGTGTTTGGCGAGTTCGGCGGTGAGTACAGCTTCGTCCCCGACAAGGATAATCTCCATGTCGTCAAGCAAGCTGGCTTCGACCGCCCCTTCCACTTCTGGAAAAGGTGCGTTGTCGGCCCCCATAGCATCCACTACGATTCGCATCGGCTCTCCCGGATCGGTCTGACGTGGATTTGACTAGTCGTCGTCTACGTTGAGGACCGTGCGCGTGTTGTAATAACCACACTTGGGGCATACGCGATGTTGCACGATGCGATCGCCGCAGCTCTGGCATTCGGTGAGATTGGGTGCCTTCATGGCATGGTGGGAGCGACGCATGTTGCGTTTGGTTTTTCCCGTTTTACGTTTTGGGACTGGCACGGTTCATTCCTCCGAAGTATTGGATGGCAAATCGGGATATAAATCCTTCAATGCGTTGAGTCCTGAGTTGTTCGTTTCTTTGTTTTCATCTACACACGCACACGACGTGGTGTTCAAATTTATTCCGCATTGTGGACACAAGCCTTTGCACTCGTCGCCACAGTAAAACTTGGTTGGTGCGGCCATCACCATTTCCTCCAACGCATGGGGGGCGAGGTTGACACAATCACCATTGTAGTACCGTATCTGTCCGGCTTCTTCCTCATCAAGGGTTTCGCCATCAAGGGTTTCGCCGTCTTCATTCTCCATCTCTTCTTCATCCGTATCGTCAGACTTCGCAAATTCTTCGAGCGCGTCCGGTGTTACGTCGGGCTCGAACAGCCACGCAACTCCAACGGATGCATTCACCTCAGCGTGTTCGAGGCATCGATCGCAGGGGCATTCGAAAATCCCGGTGACGCTCCCTTGAAACAGAAAATCTTTATGAATTGCGGACAATTCTCCGTTGATTCGAATACGGGTGAGAAAACCGGGGTCGGTATCTTGGCCAATCAAATCGACGGCGTCGGCCACTTCGTCAACGGCGAGCGGGGATTTCCTTGGGATACTTACAATCGGAATCTCAAATTTACCCACGGGACGACAACCTTCAAAGCAACACGGAACGGCGCATAGTGTAACAAAGGAGTGGAATCTGAGTCAACTGACCGTCGATAAAGGATTTAGAGGGTGTGAAGAGGCACGGTATAGGCGGCCGAGGGCATCAGGCGCCAGGTGGGGTTTTTGATGCCCTGCGCGGCGAGACCGCTTAATGCCGCCAGTATCGCTGTATCGAGCGAGTCGGCGTGATGGGCTCCGAGTAACTCGACGTTTTGTTGGGATAGGGTTGATACGAGGTAGCTAAGCGGGGCTTTTTCGCGCGTGGAGAGGGCGGTCTGGCCGTTTATTTCGCTTTGTTTGCGGAGGGCGCTGATGATGGAGGCTCTATCGCCAAGTCGAAGCCATTTCTCGAATTGTTCGCCGCCGAGGCCTTCGGGGCATGGGGCGAGCAAGATGATGCGTCCTTGGGGATGGATTGCTTGATAGGCATTGAAGAGGGCTTTATGGGTCTGCACGAAATTTTTGGAGGTGGGGGATGCGGCGATGACGAGATCGGCCTTTTTCTGGATCGGGGCAACAAATGTTTTCTGGGCGAAGGTGCAGGCCAGTTCGTGGGCGGCTTCCAGATCGCCGACGAAGAGTCCGATGATTTCGTTGTCGCGATCGATCACGGTGTTGATGATGAAATCGACGTGGGAGAGTTTCGTGGCTTCCAGCATGTCTTCGGCGACGGGGTTTCCTTCGCATTGACCGATGGCGACGCGGGGGTCGAGGGTGTCGTTGGTGGGGTGCAGATTCATGGCGTGGTTCTGGGCAATCGTCTCGATTGATGCGAGACCGGGTACCATTGATTTACGACCGCCGCCGAATCCGCCGAAGTAATGCAGGACGACGCTGCCGGTGAGGATGATGCGGTCGGATTCGTGGACGCGTTTGTTGACGGACACCTGGGTGCCGCGTGACGTTTCTCCGATTGCGACAAGATTGGCTGTGTCGGTGGCATCGTGGTTGAATAGGCGACCGTGGAATTGTTGCGCGATGTCGTGGCTGAGAATTGCGGTGGCTTCGGAGTCGGTTGGTCCGCGATGGGTGCCGGTAGAGAAGGTGATCGTGATATTTTCGATGGGGATGGCGCGCGCGGTCAGGGATTCGATGAGGGTCGGCAACAAGCGAGCGATGCGTGTTTGTCGAAACGAGTCTGATACGACGATGGCGACGGTGCTTTCCGGAGAGAAATCGGCGAGTGCGTGGTCATGCATGCCTATGGGGGATTGAAGCGCGTCTTTGAGTGTAGTGGCACAATCGTTGATGGCTTCGCTGGGGTGGATGTCGAGGGTGTCGAGGTAGGTCGCGCCGGGCAGATTGACGGGTAGTTGTTGGTCGCCGTAGGGAATCGTGTGGGTTGTCTCACTCATGATGGGGCCCTAGAAATCGAGATCGTCCATGTTTTCTTCTTCTTCGCGGTGTTTGCGGCAGATTTCCCAGCTGTAGGCGAAGATAAAGCAGGCGGCATAGCTGTCGATGATTGCGAGTGCTGGTAGGGCCTGAGTGGGTAGGCCGTCTTGCATCCCGACCAGGGTTACTTCAACACACAGGCCGATAAAACAGATCAATGCGTAGGCAGGCAGTTGGGCAATCATGCTGTATCCGGCCAGTTTCATTTCGTTTCGAGTGGTGCTGCCGTAGAACATGGTAGTGGCCCCAAAGGGCAGCAGAACGGTTTGGCCGAAACGCCAGAACAGGTGGAGCGACGCTTGAGTGCTTGACTCCATGGGCAGGATAGCGATGATGAGTAGCGTGGAGAGGATGATGAGATTGATGGAGAACCAGAAGGCCCAGAATCGCACGAAGGCACCGGGTTTGCTTGATGCCTTCCAGACGGGTCTTTCGATATTCTCGCCCATTTTTAAAAATGCGATTGTCTGGGCGACGGCGTATACGGCAGAAGAGACAAGGCCACTGACCACGAGATAGAGTGTTTCGATTGTTTCCATGTTGTCTTGGGAAAAGTCAAGCCCGGGCCAGGTCTCGATGCCCAATTTAAGTGCGTAGTAGCCGGCCGTGATGCCCACGTAAATGAGAAGGGCTTGGTAGTTGTGTTGTACGTGGCTTAGTGCGTTCTTGAACATCTAAAGTGAAATTGCCTTTTTAGGGGAGTTTTGTTGCGAGATTTTCTTGTTGTTTGTGGAGCAGATGGCGTGAAATGAGGTCGCGTTCTTCCTCGGAAATATCGAGAAAACGGGTGCGAATCAGGCATCGCCCGCCGGAGATATTGCTTGTCGCCACGATTTTGGCCACGACGGAGATTGGGGGATGATCGGGGAGTTCAATTTCGACGCGCAGCAGAATGTTCCGGGCGATAGGTTGCTGGAAGACGATTGCGCAACCTCCGGCGCTAAGGCTGGTAATTTTGCCGCGCAGTTGTGCGACGTCACGGCTTTGGCTGAGGTACGTGATGTCCTCATCTTTGGATGCGTTGAGGATTCCGATGGTCGCGGTCTGTTGGAAGGGCATCCTGAAATGTTCACGGGCCTGTGTTCGTGCCATCTTTGCCGCATTGTGTGCGAGCCTCCATTCGGCATGTTCGGTACCGTAGTAGACGATGCGGGAATCGAAAGTGTAGCACCCGTCTTCGTCGCGCCAAAGTTCGCATTGCACCTGAGTTCCGTCAACGAATTTTAGGGGCGCACCGCGTTTTTCGGGAGAAAGGTAAAGATAGGCTTCATCGATGTTGCGAAGTTCCATTCGGGTTTTCTTGGCATTCGTTTCCTCCTTCGGGGTGATGCTGATAATCTGTCCTATGTGTAATTCTCTGGAGGAGTAAATTGGTTTTCCGATGGGTACGTAATCGAGACCTAATGCGGTGCGAATGTCTCTGAGTTTCACGCCAAGTATCTGGACATCTCCCGGTGCGCCAAACTCATTGACGCGATCAATTTCCCGACGTACGCACTCTCCGAATCCGTCGCGTGTGGTGACGGAACGCAAAGGGTTGTCCTGCACGTGGCGATCCAGGACTTCGTTCATCAGGCGTATTTCTTCGTCACTGAGCTTTTTGTCCTCGTAGATGTCGTCGATTGCGTTGGATTGGACTCTTTCGAGATTCCTGGTCTGTGTGGTGCGCTTGAAGTATACGTTGCCATAGAATATGGCGATGAGGAGCAGGACAGCGATTGCGAGACCCCACAACGCCATTGCGCTGGGTTCGGGGAATTCTATTAACGCGGCGATTGGGTACACGGAGTTCCTCACTGGTTTTAGTGGAGCGGTCAGGCCCCCATTCCCTGCGGTGAGCATAACAAATTGGTCGGGTGATGGTCTACATTGCAGCGCAGTGAGGTATCCCGGGGAGGTTTATTCGGGGGGATCATCCGAGATGACGATAAATCCGTCTTTTTCCAATTGCTTGGTGAGGTCTTCGACGTCCACATCGGAGTATTCGATGAATTGATTAGGGTCGATTGGTTTGAGGAATTTCTTGAATTTACGACGGTGCTGAAGGTCGGCCATGACGAGTGCGTCGTCGACTTCGAGTACTTGAATGGTTCGGATGCGCAGGTGACGGAGTCCGCCGCGCCAGTCTTCGAGGGTCATCATTACGTTGGCTGGTAATGTGCCGCCCCGGTTGTAGGAGAGCAGGAAATCGACGAAGCCGTCTCCGTCGTGGCCGTCTTGCAGGGCCTGCGTGAAGGATTCTTTTGTGAGTAGGTAGACGGTGGCCTGGCCGGTGGATTGGCGTGTGGCAAACTGGTCAAGGGGCACGGTGAGCAGGGCATCCATGTCTTTGCTGGGTACGACGATATCGAAATTGGGTTGCACAACGATTTCACGATTGGCTTTGGCATGGTTGTCGCGTAGTGCGTCGAGATTCTGCTGGCCGAGAATGGTGCGTCCCAGCGGTGTCACGCGGAAGTAATCGTCGAATCCGTCGCTTGCTGTTTCGATCAATCCCAGCCAGTAGAGCGATTCTTCGAGGGAGCGTTCCAGGATGGTGGTGAGATTTGAGGCGATGCCAGGGCTGACGTATTGGTATTCGCCGTTTTGCAGTTTGAGGATGGGTGGATCGAGTTCTTCGTGTTTGGCGATAGCGTATTGAATGAAATCGCGGATGGGATACCATGCGGTTTCTTCGAGATCGTCGAGTCGTTGGGTGAGAAGACGTCGCGCGGTAAGTTCGTCGCCGGTATTGAGCAACCATTCGCATAGTTGCTGGTGCCGATCAACATAATCGACTTTGATGAGTGCGTCCAATTCGCCTGCGTAGAGTTCGTTGTCAATTCGCTCGAGCCAACCGATGCCTTCGGCGGCCCAGAGAGATGCGGCGAGGGAGGGGTTTGCATTTTGAGGAATGCAATCGCTCAGGCGACGGAAATCTTCGCGGAAGAGTTCGCCGTCGCCGCGCAGACGGACGGGTTTCGCTGCAATGGTGGCGACCAGTTGACACAAGACCTCGGTCATTTCAAGCTCACGGCATGAGCTGTCTCCTGGAGATCCTTTGAGCGATTTTAGTGCGGTCTTTTTCGAATCCGCGTTGTCTTGTTGGTCACGTAATTGTCGAAGCTCGGTGAGTAAGCCTGCCCGACGTATCAGGCGATCTTCCGCGTCGTATCGAAACATTTCGAACAGGGCCATGCCGCGGAAGAGTTCCCACAGGGCCTGTTCGACTTCAAATTCGCTTCCGCCGTGTGCGGTGCGAATGCTGGAGACGGGCATGACGCCGTCCTTGGATTGCCAGAGAATATCGAAGACCTCGACGGCAATCTCGGAGAAGCCGTGGGAGGCAACATATTGCATGATGGATTCGGGGTTTTTGTAGAAATTGTCGATGATGTATTCGCCGACGGCTTTTTTGGTGCCCAGTTCTACGTCGATTTGCTCTTCGAGTCTTCGGAAATCGTGGGAGGAGAGCTGTTTGATTTTCTGGAACAAAGAGGGTACGTCTCCGTGATTTTCGAGTCCTTCGGCGATACGTTTAACGGCGGTGAGTCCCTCGTTGGGCAGTTTGATTTTCGTCAGATCGGTGTAGAGCAGCTTGTGATGAACATCGATGAGATACTCGATTTCTTCCAGGGGCAACTCGAGTTTCTTGGAGAGAAAACGCACGGTGAGGCCCGAACGGCTATTCTGTGCCAGTTCGTTTGCTATCTTGTAAACCGCTCGGTTGATCCCCTCAAGCGACATAATCATGCTTGCACTGTTACGCATTGGATCTTGATGGCTCCTGTTGGGTCGGATAATGAACCCTATATTATAGCTAACGAATATTGGTCAGACAAGGTCGGCACGGGTATTTTTTATGTTTCCTCAAAAACCTTTTGAGGTGACAAGTGCGGTCATTATCCGATAACATTTGTATTGAACATAATTTCTAACCGTTGGAGAGTTGTAATGTCAATTCACGTAAAACTATGGATCGCCTTCGTTGCGACCTCCGTTTCGATTGCAAGTGGGTGTCGCGTATATGCTTCGGACGCGGTCTTGGTTCGTGAGCCCTATCTGCAATCCGTCACTTCGGATTCAATTGTAGTGGTATGGCGCACTCGGGGCCGGATTGATCCGGTGGTACGGTATGGCGCACGACTTCGTTCGTTGAAATCCGCCAGCAGCGAGTCGGATGTCGTGTTGCGTGTATCTTCGGATGTCTCGGTTGATGGCGCCAAATTCATTCATCGGGAAACTGATGAGGAGCGCAAGGAGCGCAATCCGAGTCGCAGGGATGATCCGACGGGTGAGGCTAATATTTACCAGTATGAGGTGAAAATCGCTGGTCTTGAGGCGGATAGTACGTATTTTTATGGTATTTATGATGGAGATGAACTACTCGCGGGAAAGGACAGGACTCATCGCTTTACGACCTCTCCGACTGTCGGGGTCGCGCGGGATACGCGTATCTGGGTGGTGGGAGATTCGGGAACGGTGGGTAGACCGCAACGTCAGGTGCGTGATGCGATGCTCGCTTTTACAGTGGATACGAAGCGGCCACTGGACCTGTATATTCACGTTGGGGATATGGCATACACCGATGGCGCGAATTATGAATTTCAGCGCGCATTTTTCGACATCTATGCCGAGCAACTTCGTCAAATGGTGGTCTGGCCATCGATGGGGAATCATGAAGGGCATACGTCGCGCGGTATGACGGGCAAGGGGCCATATTACGATGCTTACGTGTTGCCGACTCAGGCGGAAGCGGGGGGCGTGGCGTCGGGCACGGAAGCGTATTATTCTTTCGATGTGGGACGCATTCATTTTGTGTGTCTCGATTCCCATGATTTGAATCGTAAGAGCAGCGGTCCCATGGCACAGTGGCTGCGCGAAGACTTGAATCAGGCGACGGCGGATTGGTTGATCGCATTCTGGCATCACCCGCCGTACACGAAGGGTTCGCATGACAGTGACGGGGAAGGGCAACTCATCGAAATGCGTGAGGAGATTATGCCGATTCTTGAAGACGGCGGCGTCGATATCGTGCTGACCGGGCATTCGCATATTTACGAGCGCTCGATGTTGATGGATGGCGCGTATGCTACGCCGACCGTTGCCGAGGGCGTGATTCTGGATGATGGGGATGGCGACCCGGATGGGGATGGCGCGTATCGCAAGAGCGCGGGACTGAATCCGCATGAGGGGACGATTCAGATTGTTACGGGTCACGGCGGTGCCGGGGTCCGACGTTCGGGTACGATGCCGGTGATGCGCGAGATCATCGTGGAGAACGGCTCGGTGATTCTGGACGTAGACGGCGATACGCTGCTCGGGCACATGATCAATCGTAAAGAAGTGATTCGCGATGTGTTCAGTATCGTAAAGCAGGGCAAAGTGGAAGTGAAACGTGTTGAAAATCCCTGGCAGCATGAATAATGCAGCGATACGCGATTTGCATAATGATGCTACTCACTGCTGGCGTGACTTATGGTCATGATTCGCCAAATGACGTGATTGATGCCTTGACCCATCGAATTGAAGAGGAGGCGAAGGCGCGATTGCTGGTGGACCGTGGACTCGAATATCGCGTAGTCGGCGATCATCTTCGCGCTGAGCAGGATTTGCGTGCGGCTTTGGAGTTGAGCCCGGAATACGTGCCCGCGTACATCGCTTTGGCGCAGATGTTTGTTCATCGTGAGCAAATACATGAGGCATTCAATGTCATTGAGTCGGGTTTGAATAGAACTTCGGATGTCGACTTTTGCAATGAATTCTACCGGTTGCGCGCGGAGTCTCACGCGATTGAAGGGGATTGGAATTCAGCGCGGATCTCTGTTTCGAAAATCAGTGTTGCCGGACGACAAGACCTTGGTTGTGTGTTGTTATGGAGTCGGATTCAGAACGAATTGGGCGAGATAGATGCGCGTGTTGATGATTTGCGTAAGGCGTACTCGGATAACTCGGCAGTGGTGTTGGAATCGGAATTGATCGACGCCTTGAGGGATGCTGAGAAATTCGAGGAGGCGTTGGAACGGATCAATTCGCATTTAGGCAGGGGGCGTTACAAAGCAGAGTGGCTATTGCGTCGTGCGGAGACGTATCGCGCGATGGGTGAATACGCGAATCAGCATGCGGATGCAGAAGCGGCGCTGGAGGAGTTGGAGCGTCGTCTTGATAGGGCGCGTCCGAATCGGCAACTGTATGTTGAACGTGCCAAGGCGCGCGTGTTGCTAGGAGACTCCAAAGATAGCCGTTTGGCGCTGGATGCGAAGTGAGTGATTCGGTAGAAGATGCGCGCGCGCCATGGGAAGCCTGGGTAGCCGCGCTGTTGCCGGTCGTTTTATTGCTGCCGTTCATCAACAAGGCTTATCACATTGATGACACGGTGTATCTGCTGATCGCTGAGCAGATTCTCGCGCACCCCCTGGATTTTTATGGATTCGAGATGAATTGGACGGGACGGTCTGAGTGGGTCTACGCGTTTAATCAGAATCCGCCGGGGCTTTCGTATTATTTGGCGGTGGTGGCGCTCATTTTTGGATGGAGTGAACCGGTGATGCACGTAGCGATGCTCTTGCCTGCATCGTTGGCGGCATTGGGGATCTATCGGTTGGCGGAATGTCTGTGTGGACGGCCTCTCTTGGCGACGGGTATTGCGGTTTTGACACCGGGGTTTCTGGTGTCGTCTTCGAACGTGATGTGTGAGCCCATGATGCTGGCGTGTTATGTGTGGGCAATGGTGTATTGGGTGCGGGGACTGGATTCGGGCAAGAAGGGGCACTTGTTCGCGTCGGTATTCTTGATTGGCGCTGGAGTGATGGTCAAGTTTATTGCGGTGACGGTGTTGCCGTTGTTAGTGGCGTATACGATCGTGCGCGAACGAAAAACATCTCTCAAATTATTCTGGTTTTTTGTGCCGTGTCTGATGCTGGCCGCGTATGATCTCGTGGCGTATATCCAGTATGAGAAAAGTTTTATTCGCGAGATAATTTTGTACAGTACGTATCATACGTCGCATGCATCGCACGGCACATTGATGCAGAGTGTGATTGTGCCGCTGAGTTTCGCGGGGGGATGTTATCTGTCGGCGTTGTTGTTTCTACCGTTTACGAAAGGACGGCGTCTCGGGTTGTTCGTGTTGGGTGTGTTCTTCGTGCTTGCGACAGCGATGTTCGTCATGGGCGGATTTGACGATGCCTACGCGATGTACAACGACGATGGAATACGTCTGGGATTCGCTTTTCAGGTCGTACTCTATGCCACGGGTGGCATCTATCTTTTCATACTGGCCTTTTCCGATCTGTGGCGGGAACGAAATGCTGAGTCTCTCACGCTGCTGTTGTTGGTGGGTGGCATTTTCATATTCTCAGGCTTCGTGAACTGGGTGGTGAATGCGCGCTCGTTACTGCCTATGGTACCTGCGGTGGGCATTCTGGTGGTGCGCCGCATCGATTTATCGGGGGGTGTACGTTGGGGGCGCGTGGGATTGGGCGTGCCCCTATGTGTGGCAGGCGTGCTCTCTCTCTTGGTCACGTTGGGAGACTATCGTTTTGCGGGCACGGCGCGGGAATTCGCGGAACAGGTTGATGCGGAGGTGAGCGGAGTGTCGGGTACGGTATGGTATGACGGGCACCTTGGGTTTCAGTATTACATGCACGAAGCGGGATACGCTCCCATGGATTTTTCTGAAATCACGGGGGAGTTGGGCGATCCAGGATATTTTGAGGCGGTGAACGTTGCGCTGGAACCTATCGAAGCCGGTGACGTGATTCTGATCTGGGATCAGCGTCGTCTTACGAACAAGATTCCGGAAGAACGGGCTTTGGAGTCGAAGGTTTACCAAATGAGCGGCGCGCCGTGGATTTCGATTTTTGATGACGATACGGGTGCCGGATTCTATGGTCTTCCCTACGCCTCGTTGCCCTATTGCTTCGGTGTGACGGGGCCGCAAACCTACGAGATGTATAAGATGAAGTAGGATCAATCTTCGCTCAATACTTGGAAAACCTTGCATCGTGATCGTTTAGTCGATAGTATTTCGCGCGTTCACCTCCGTAATTTTTCGCATAGCAAGTTCGATGGGGCCTCTCGAAAAGCGTAGGCGCCAGAGCCAGGCGAATGCAACTCCGAAGGCACAAAATAGGAATGATGCCAATACAGAAAAGGGAAGTGGTTGGTCTTCGAGTCGGCCGAGCGTTTCGAGTGTGGCCATTCCGATAAAGACGTGGGCGACATAGAGGGTTAGGGCGATTTGGCCGGTTGAAACGAAGGGACGTAACCACGCTGCATCAGGGAAACGCTGCCCTATCGAAACGCAGACTGCGATGAGCGCGCACGCGGTTCCTGTACCGGCGAGGATGTATTGGGGCATCGGAGGCATCGGTGCGGTTCCGAATAGAGCCGTGATAATTTCCAGTTCTTCACCGGTTGAGCCCGGTGACACAACGGCGACCAAGGCGGCGCTCGTTGCTTCGGTGATGAGGGCGACACTTGCGCCGATCACGAATATTCGACGCCGCATCTCTGAATTATTCCAGTTGAGTCGGCCCAGTATGATTCCGACCAACAAGAAGGCTAACCAGGGAATGGTCGGGTGGAAGCCGTTGAAAAAGAGATGGCGGATCATCCCGGAGGGTGTCCAGAGACCCGCGTACTCCAGCGTCTCGAAATCCCAGCCTTTTTCGTAGTCTAGGGTCAGCACGAGCACTACGAAGCCGAATGTGAGTGACACTGCGATGGCCCAGAGTCGGCGCGTGGGTGCGGCAAAAAGAAAAGCAGCAATGGCAATGTATATGCCGTAGAAATGCAGGATGTCTGCGGGCCAGATGGAGGTGTAGAGGGAGCCGAGCACGAAAAGAAAGAGGGCACGTTTGAGCAGGGTAGTGCGCGTTTGTCGGAGTCGCACCGGGTCGCCGCTGTCGCGTGCGGATTTGGACAACAATGAAATTCCGATGCCGGCAAGAACGACAAAAGTAGCCGCCGCGCGACCGTCCAACAGTCCCATCGTGAAAATCAGCCAGTCACTCCCGTTGGTGCTCGCGCCCATGACAACCTTGAAGTTTACGAGCACCATGCCGAATATAGCCAAGGCTCTGGCGAGGTCGAATCCGATGACTCGTGTATTCATTCGCCTGCCTTCGCGCATTTAGTCATATGAAATCCCAAATTAATATTCTGATTCGCTGTCACTTGGAGGTGAGCAACATGGTCAGGCAGGCTGCTGTCATGGTCAGGCAGGCTGCTGTCATGATGGCGCGCTCGAGTTTGCTGGTAGACATCGCGTTGCCCACGGTGCTCAGGGCGGTTAATCCTGTTAGGCCCCAGACCACCACCCGGCACAATGCGGGGGCGTTGAGTACGGTCGCGATGTGAGCCGTTTCGAGGACGCAGGCGATTCCGAGGAGGAAGATTCCGACGGATACGGCACTCCCGATGCGTAGTTTCGTTGGCAGGACACGGTGTTGCCCTCCCCAGGCGGCTTCACCCAATGGTGCTCCGGCAGCCAGGGCCAGTTGAAACACGGTCATGAGCGTGAAGCCCGATATGGCGACCCACGCCGAGATGGTATTGATAGTCATCGTGTCCCCAATCTAACTACTGGGCGATGTGTTGCGTGTTGAGCCAAAGCGGGCTCGGGAAACAATAGGTATTCAGTTGACGAATATTGTCGTAAGTTATTTATGTTAAACAACTTAATCAATTTTCATTCCGCGATCTTTGAGCATGCCGCCCCACATTTTTTTGGTGGTTTTGATGACGCGTTCGCGGCTGAGGATTCGCGGGAGGAAAGCGGCGTTGCCATTCTTGCCGCAGATGTAACAGGATCTTCCGTTCAAGAATTGGTCCAGGCCATCTTGCGCGACGGATTCGGCGGAGTCCCATTTCGCGCCTGAGAGATCTACGGAGTCGTTGGCGACGGAGGCGAATGCTGTTTCGGTGCCGCCGGGGCATAGGGCCATCACGTGAACGCCTTTTCCCTGGCATTCTCCGTAGAGTCCTTCGGAGAAGCTGAGTACGCAGGCTTTGGTGGCGGCGTAGACGGCGGAATAGGGCAAGGGGACGAAGGCTCCGGTGGAGGCGACGTTGATGATGCCGCCGTCTCCTTTTTCGAGCATGGCGGGCAAGCAAAGGTGCGAGAGTTCGATGAGGGAATTGATGTTGAGGTTGAGCATCTCGTTGTAACAGTCGGTATCGAAGTCGAGAAACATGCCCCACTTGCCGAAGCCGGCGTTGTTGATGAGCAGGTCGACATGCAGCCCGCGAGTCACGATTTCCTGGTGCAGTTTCGTCGCGGCACCCGGCTGGCTCAAGTCCTCGCTGATGACATCGACCTTGACCGAGTGCGCGTCGCTCAACGATTTCTGCAAGGCCTCCAGTTTGTCGGTCGATCGCGCCGTAAGGATGAGATTGGCTCCGACCTTCGCAAGCAACTTCGCGAATTCCTCGCCGATTCCGGATGATGCGCCCGTGATGAGGGCGGTGGTGTCTTTGTATGTGTTCATGGTTCGGCTCCTTTTGTTGCTGTGTGCTCAAATATGTTTGAGCACGATTGAGGGCGTTTGTAGAAGTATATAATCGATATACTTTTTGGCCAAATCTGTGTTTGACATGAGTATGTATGTGAAATCTGGATTTCGTTTACGAAACCTTAGAGTTACTATGACTGACCCTAAGAGTTTCTGCATGACAATTTCTCGTATAGCTGTGTATTCGAAAGCTTCACCGTAACAGACACAGAATGTCTCATATACTGAAATACGGATGTTAGCTGGCCGGTAAATGGCATTATCGGATTCATATACTGGATTGTTCCCGGATTCCATTTCCAAACGAGTGCGAAACAGAGTGAGTTTCCTTCGAAAGCGCACTATGTACCAGATGATGAGTATAGGAAAGGATATAAAAACCACAGCCGCAAGCGAAACAATGAAAATTTCTGTCATGCTCGAGTCTCCGTTTAAGGGTTAGGTTCTGATGACGCAAAGAATACAAAACTAGCTAGCAATATATTCAATCCCAGCTCCATATTATTTATCTCATGAAGGACTCTAGTCACTCCAAGGTCACCCGTTCGCCATTTTCCAGAATTTCATATTCTTGTTCGAGTTTGGTGCAGGCTCGTTCGAAGGGTTCGGTTCTCGCGGTGTTGAATTCGAAGAGGCCGTAGTGGCAGGGGATGACGAGGGCGATGCCGATGTCGTGGGCGAGTTGTGCGGCTTCGTCTCCGTCGAGGTTTCCGGCGACGCGGCGTTCGGGCAGGTTGCCGTTGATGGGCAGGAAGGCGACATCGATGTCGAAGGCGTTGAGTTGTTCTTCGAGGCCGTCGTGTAGAAGGGTGTCGCCGGAGTGGTAGAGGGTCCAGGGTCCGATTTTCGCGATATAGCCGAGGAAGTGGGAGTGGCCGTGGTCGTCGCGGGAGATTTCGTTGTGGGCGGCGGTGATGCCGAAGAATTCGACTCCGTTTACCTTGGCGGATCGACCGTCGTTGAGTCCGATGGGGGCGTCTGCATCGCGTTGAAGTCGGTCGGCGATGAAGGCGCGGTTGGCTTCGGGAATGACGAAGGCCATGTCGGGGTTGGTGTCGAAGAGTGCACTGAGGGTTTCTGCGTCGAGGTGGTCGGTGTGGTTGTGGCTGGAGGTGACGACGTCGATATCGGTGAGTTTGGCGGGGTCAACGACGAGGTCGGTCATGCGGACGTGGGGTTTATTGGTGTCGGCGTATTTGCGGGTGAGCGAATCGGAGAGGTAGGGGTCGAAGAGCACAGTGGTACCGTTGTATTCGACGAGGAAGCCGCTTTGTCCGAGCCACCATATGTGCAGGGCGTCTTTTTCTTCGCGGGCGGTGGCGATATCCATCAGAAGTTCGTCGTCTTTTTTTGCAGGAGGTATCACAGGCTCAGCTCCGCGCGTACTTCGTGCACACCCGCGACCATGTTGTTCATTTTTTGTTTTGCAGCCCACCGCGCGGTCTGGCTGAGTCCGCAGTCGGGTGCGAAGGAGAGTTTTTCGGCGGGGGCATGTTCGAGGCAGCGTTTGACGCGCTCGACGATGTCCGCGACGGATTCGATGTAGTAACTTTTTACATCGACGATGCCGATGGCGACGTGTTTCGTTTTGGCGACCTCGGCGATGACGTCGAGCTCGGCGAATTCACGACTGGCCATTTCGAGGTGGACTTCGTCTGCGTGCATGTCGAGGAAATCGG
This sequence comes from Candidatus Hydrogenedentota bacterium, assembly GCA_046583315.1. Lineage (GTDB taxonomy): Bacteria > Hydrogenedentota > Hydrogenedentia > Hydrogenedentales > DTSJ01. Next base: position 13,991 of record JAYGCN010000034.1, on the reverse strand, counting down.
GGAAGAGGGGAGCGTATTTTCGCCGGCCGACTGCGTGCCCCTTGAAATTACCGAAGCAGAGATGGGTCGATAGGTTGCATTTGCCGACGATGGGTTCGACGGTGCGGTTGTAGATATCTACGAAACGTTTGGTGTCTTCTTTGTAACCATAACAGCTCATGGACGGTTCATCGACGGTGATTTCCGTGCAGCCTGCTTCGAGCAGATCGGCGAGTTCTTGACGGATGATGGGCACGAGGGCTTCGGTGATGGCGTAGCGGTCTTTGTATTGCGCATTGGGCAGGAGTCGACCACTCATGGTGAAGGGGCCGGGTACGCTGGCTTTGCGGATTGGGGCGTTTTCGCCTGTGGGCGCGAGACGTTTGAAGCGTTCGAAATCTTCGACCGTGCCGAGGCCGTTAGGGGCTGTGATGTCTCCGGTGATTTCGTGTTTGCCGCGTTGATCGTGCGCGGGGGGACCGTGGAGTCGCGGGGAGGCACCTTCGAGGTCGATGCCTTCGAGGAAGCCATAAAAGGAGAGGTTGAAATCGAGGCGGGTTTGTTCGCCGTCGGTGATGACATCGAGTCCCGCGCGAGTCTGGTCTGCAATGGCTACGGTGACCGCGTCGTCAATCATTTCCTCGAGGTCAGCGTAGCCGAAGTCGTCGAGATTTCCCGTAGCGTATTCGAGCCAGCCGGGGAAGGGGTAGCTGCCGATGACCGTGGTGCGTAAGGGGCGTTCGTTCATTCGTTTTCTCCGAGGGATTCATAAAGTTTAGCGAGGCGGCGTCCGTGTTCGTCGTAGGCGGCCTCAAAGAGTCGAGTGGCTTCTTCGGTGCCGACGTTGCAGGCGGCGGTGAGCACTTTTGGGAGTTGGCCTGCTGCAGTGAGTCGTTCAGCGACTTCGGCTTTGATGGCGTTGATGAGCATGCAGCCGCCGACCGAGGAGCCGGGCGCGACGGGCGATTCGAGGCCGTCTATGGTAGTCATTGCATCGCCCGAGGGTGCCCCGGTATCGAGGACGAGGTCGGAGAAATCGGTGAGCTTTTTGCCGCGCGGGTCTTTCGATGTCGAGGCATCCGAGTGGGCCTGAGTGACGATGGAGACGACTTTGATGCCGGCTTTCTGAAACCCCTCGGCCATTTCGATGGGTACGATGTTGCAACCGCTGGAGGAGATGATGAGGGCGGAGTCGATTTCGCTGAGATCGAAGTTTCGGAGAATGCGTTCGGCGAGTCCTGAGACGTTTTCAAGAAACATGGCCTGGCGTTGTCCGTTGGCACCGACGACGAGGTTGTGAAAGGTGAGGGAGAGTTCGACGATGGGATTGAAGCCGGGGAAGGAGCCGTAGCGCGGCCACATTTCTTCGACCATGATGCGGCTGTGGCCGGAGCCGAAGACATGAACCATGCGTCCGGCGAGGATGGTGTCCGCGAACCAGTCGGCAGCTTGGTGGATTCCTTTGGATTGCCCCTGAACCGATTCCAATATGCCGGAACATTTTGATAAATAGTCTTCACTGGGCGTCATGTGGATTCCTTTCCGTGATGAAGTGCAAAATATGCTGCGCCGTAGGCCCCTGCGAGATCGCCGTGGCTTGCGAGTACGATGGAGACCTCTTCACCGAAGGGCCGCCATTCGAGTTTGTCCATTTCTTCGCGTAATGGGCTGAGTAACAATTCGCCCGTGCGCGCGATGCCGCCGCCGAGCAGGATGATTTCCGGATCGACAATGTTGATGAATGATACCAGAGCGCAGGCGAGATGGTGAACTGATTCGAGCCAGACGCGGGTCGCTTCTTTGTCTCCCTTCGCGTGAGCATCGACGAGATCGTGGGTAGAGGTGAAGCGACCGTTGCTGCGTTTTTCTATCGTGCAATTGCCGATGGCGTCTTCAAGGCTGCCGGGTGTATTTACGATATCCAATTCTCCATGTACATTGAGGCTGATATGGCCGAGATGTCCTGCGCGACCGCTGGCCCCTTGTAATATTTCTCCGTTTACCATGATTGCACCGCCAACTCCGGTGCCCAAGGTGAGCATGATGAGATCTTGGAACCCCGCAGCGGGACCGACCCAACGTTCGCCAAGCAGTGCGGCATGGGCATCGTTCAACACGGTGATTAGCGTCTCCGATTCAAAGATATCGGTCCAGTCAACCCCTTGCAGCGATTTCATCCGACCTTGCATCCAGGCGATGGAGCGGTTGTCCTGTGCCGCGAGACCTGGACCGCAGATGCCGATGCGCGTCGGTGGAGAATGTAGCGCAGTAACTTCGTTTACAGTGTTTCGAACATACTTGGGCCAATCGTTGATATCGTCATTCGTGTCCACGTGATGGGTATCGAAGAGCGCGCCTTGTGCGGTCACACGAACGATCTTGATTTGCGTGCCGCCGATATCAACGCCGAGAATATACTCTTCGTCCGGCACCTTAGTGGCCTTCGCTGACGGACCAACCGCCGTCAACAGCGATGACTTGACCGGTGACGATGCGAGATTCATAGGAGAGCAAGTAAACGACCAATGCGTCGAGGTCTTCGGGTGTGCCGATGCGGCCACCGTCGAGAGGTTGTTTGTTTTTGATGTAATCCATGATGGTCGCGTCACTTTGAGCGCGGGATGACATGGGTGTGTCGACGAGTCCAGCGGCAATTGCGTTTACGCGAATATTTGCGGATGCGTAGTTAGCCGCCAAGTTCTTCGTGAGACCGATGATACCTGCTTTGGCAGTGGCATAGACGCTGGTGCCGAAGTGTTCGGGACTGGGGGAGGAGGCGAGTACGGAAGTGAGGTTTACGATGGTCCCGGTTTGTTTGTTTTCGATGAAATAGCGCAGGGCGGCACGATTGGAATAAAGAACGGAAGTGAGATTGAGTTCGAGCGTTTTTTGGATTCCTTCGTCCGTGGCGGAATGGAGTTTACCATCACCGAAGCGACGTCCGCTACCACCCGCGACATGGTATAGGGCATCGAAGCCGCCGAAGGTGTCGATGGCTACGGAGATGGCTTTGTCAGAGGAGCCTGGATCAGTGGTATCCGCATCCAGTACCACGGCATCGGTGCCTAGTTCCTTTTTCGCCGAATCGACGGAGTCTCCGACGCCCGTAGCGACGACCTTCGCCCCGGAAGCGATGCACGCCTTTGCTGCGGAGAGGCCAATACCACTCGTGCCGCCGATGATCACCACGACTTTATTTGCAAGTGAATTCATTCGAGCAGTGTAATGCCCATGCAGCCATTATTCAACCCAATGAAGCTGCAAAGCATCTGGCAATTTACCGTTCGGCAGGACTTTTCTTTGGTCTTGCCTTTCTTTTTTCTAAAAGAAAGGTAAGGCGGTGAAAATGGGTTTGGGTTGTGTATATACTGGAGAGCGTGCTTGGACGAAAGGAGAGAATTTAGACATGATGACCATATTCGTGGCAATAGCCTCATTTTTCGCGTTTATTTTGGCGTACAACACTTACGGGCGGTACCTGGCACGCAAGATATTCAATCTGGATCCGGAAGCGCTGACGCCATCGCATGAGTTGGAGGATGGTGTCGATTATGTGCCGACGAAACGTTCGGTGGTGTTTGGGCATCACTTTACATCCATAGCCGGAACGGGTCCGATTGTGGGGCCTGCGATTGCGGTGTTTTGGGGATGGTTGCCGGCCTTGTTGTGGGTGGTGCTGGGATCAATATTTGTGGGGGCCGTGCATGATTTCGGTGCGCTGATTATTTCGATGCGTTCGAGGGGGCAGACTATAGGCGAAGTGGCTGCCCGGATGATTTCGCATCGCGCCCGCGTTTTGTTTCTGGTCATTTTATTTATGGCGCTATCGATAGTGCTGGCGGTGTTCGGTCTGGTGATTGCAACAATTTTTTCGCTGTATCCAGAAAGTGTACTTTCGGTGTGGGTGGCGATGCCGCTGGCGTTGTTGCTTGGGGTTTATATGAAGCGCGGGAAAGGGGGTTTACTCGTCCCATCGCTGATCGCCTTGGCGCTGTTGTACGTCTGTGTGTATCTTGGCGTTACCTACGAAGCCCTGCAATTCTCGATTCCGAGCCCGGAGAATGCAGAAACGTACTTCGACAAACTGGCGTCTCCTGTCGTGATCTGGACCGCGATATTGTTCGTCTACTGTTATATCGCCAGCGTGTTGCCAGTGGGCGTATTGTTGCAACCCCGTGACTTTATCAATTCGCATCAGTTGGTCGTCGCTCTCGTTTTGTTATGCCTTGGTCTCCTGGTTGCACACCCCGAATTCGCGGCGCCCGCCATCAACATGAATCCGCCGAGTGACGCGCCTCCGATTTTTCCGTTCCTGTTCATAACCATCGCGTGCGGGGCCGTATCGGGATTTCACTGCCTGGTATCTTCAGGCACCTCCTCGAAGCAACTTGAGACGGAAGCCGACGCGCAGTATGTGGGGTACGGTGCTATGTTGCTCGAAGGCGCACTGGCGGTCATCGTTATCCTTGCGTGTTGTGCAGGACTAGGCATGGGCATTACGGACGCGACAACCGGTACGATGTTGACGGGTTCGGCGGCGTGGCAACATGTGTACGGCGAATCCTGGGCGGCGATGGGACTCGGTGCGAAAGTGGGCGCGTTTATTGTGGGTGGTGCTAACATGATCAGCGCGTTGGGTCTGAGTCTGGAATTGAGCATCGGTGTGGTGGCAGTGATGGTCGCGTGTTTTGCGATGACAACCTTGGACACGGCGACGCGTTTGCAGCGATACGTGATTCAGGAAATGGGTGGCGCGCTCAATTTCGAGCCACTGAAAAATGTGCATGTTGCGACGACAACCGCCGTCGTGGTCGGGCTGGCTGTGGCGCTGATTCCCGGGCCAGCGGGTCCGGGGTCGGGGGGGTTGATACTTTGGCCATTGTTCGGTGCGGTGAATCAGTTGCTCGCGGGCTTGGCCTTCATGGTGATCGCCTTCTATTTAATTCGTCATTCAAAACCGATTGCTTTTCTCGTGATTCCCGGGGTGTTGATGGTGATTTTGCCTGCCGTAGCGATGTGGATGAATATCGCTGGGTGGGTTAGGGCAGAGAACTGGCTGCTGGTGGGCGTTGGCCTGCTGATCGAATTGATCCAGTTCTGGATGCTGGTAGAAGGCTTTCTGATGTGGAAGAAGGCGCATGGGGTGTTGCCGGAAGCCCTGCCGCCACTGGTTCCTGCTACGGCGGATGGGCCGGGTGCTGAGGGTGGTCGCTCCCGTTAGGGAACTATTGCTTCGTTTGGGGGATATTGCTCTGGAGGCAGATTGTGTTGACCGGGGAGTCATCAAGATTTGGCGTAAACGACCAGTGCCAAACAGCTTGGATTCCCTGTTCGGGCTTGCTATAATTCCGTCGCATGGACGACCAGACGATGGTGTCCGGGGTGGTTTCATGAAATTCTAAGAAGGAGATGGATGCATATGGCTAATGTAGAAGAATCTGTAAAGAAAGTAATTGTCGAGCGACTTTCAAAAACTGAAGAAGAAGTGACACTGGAAGCGCGATTCATTGATGATTTGGGTGCTGATTCCCTGGATGTGACGGAATTGCTGATGGCTCTTGAAGAAGAATTCAATATTGATATCGACGATGAAGCGAATTCCATTGAGACCGTTGGAGATGCGGTGAACTATATCTCAAGTAAAGTTTCCTAAATTAATCGTTAGCGCACTCTGTGCGCTTCACTATAGATTTCTCCCCGGTTTGGCCCGACAGCTGAACCGGGGAAATTTTCAATAGCCCGCTTTTCTTCTGACATGGTCGTAACTTTGGAATCTATTTGACGTGTTTATGGATACAAAAGTCGTAATCACCGGGATGGGTGTTGTTTCGCCGGTTGGCAACACTGTCGACGCGTTTTGGGATTCCTTGTGCAATGGACGGTCGGGCATTGGCCCGATCACGAACTTTGATGCCACTGATTTCAAAACTCGAATTGCGGGCGAAGTGGGCGAAATCGTTCCTGAAGGATTCTCCACGAAAGACCTGAGTCGGCAAGACGACTACTCCATCTACGCGATCGAAGCAGCCGATCAGGCGTGGCGCGATTCAGGGCTGGAGTCGATGGGCGACAAATTGGACCGGGATCGATGCGGCTGCATCATTGGTAGCGGCATTGGCGGGATTACGACGATTCAGCACGAAGTTATTCGATTGCATGAAGGCGGACCTCGCCGGATTTCCCCCTTGATGATTCCCAAAGGTGTCGCCAATCTCGGTTCGGGAAACGTAGCCATTCGATTGCGATTGCGCGGGCCGAATAAATGTATCGTGAGCGCGTGTGCCTCTTCCAATCATTGCATCGGTGAAGGCGCGGACATTATTCGTCTTGGTCGTGCCGACGTTGTTGTCGCCGGTGGAGCCGAAGCAGCCATATGCGGAGTCGGAATTGGTGGATTCGCGGCGATGCGCGCGACCTCCAATCGCAACGATGAACCCGAGCGGGCGAGTCGTCCTTTTGATGCAGACCGAAACGGTTTTGTGATGGCTGAGGGTGCCGGTATATTGATCCTGGAATCGGAAACCCATGCAAAAGCCCGCGGCGCCAACATCATTGCCGAAGTCGGCGCACTCGGTGAATCCTGCGATGCCTTTCACATGACTGCGCCGTTGGCGGACGGTTCGGGTGGCGCAAAAGCGATGCAAAGTGCGCTCGATGAATCAAGAATTGACGCTGGCGATGTCACCTACTTTAACGCGCACGGCACCTCGACACAGCTGAATGAACCCGGCGAAACGAAAGCCCTCAACACCGTCTTTGGCGAGGAAATGCCGTTGGTCACGTCGACAAAATCGATGACAGGGCATCTCTTGGGTGCGGCAAGTGCGATTGAGGGCATCTCCTGTGTATTGTCGATTCGGGACAGCATCATTCCACCGACCATCAATTATGAAACGCCTGATCCAGAGTGCATGGTGAATTTGGTTGCCAACGAAGCCCGGGAATCGGCGGTGGAAATCGCGATGTCCAATTCATTGGGGTTCGGCGGTCATAATGCAACCTTGATCGTGAAAAAGTACCATGGATAATGAGGCTCGTGGGCTGAGTCTTCGCGAATTTGCTGCTAAATCAGGCCTTTCTTTCCAGAATTGGACACTTCTAGACCGGGCATTGACCCATGCTTCGATAACCAATGACGAGCCGGACAATCGAAATCATTACGAAACGCTGGAATTCTTGGGGGACGCTGCATTAGAATTAGCGGTTTCTGAGACACTTCTGGCCAGATTGCCGGAGGGGACGCCGGGTGAATACACGCAATGGCGTGCCCGAATCGTTGACAAAGCGTCGCTCGCAGAGATAGCAAGACAGTTGAATATTGGTCCTTTGATCCGTCTGGGTCGAGGTGAAGAATCCGCGGGCGGTCGTGAACGTGAAGGCTTGCTTGCGGATTGCGTTGAGTCGATTATTGCCGCCGTCTATTTGGATGCCGGCTGGGAAGCGACGCGCGCTTTTGTCGGACGTTGCTTTTCTGAACACATCGACGCGGTAATCACTTCGGCACGACGACTGGATTATCGTTCGCAGTTACAAAATTATTGTCAGCAAAACAAAATCGCGTTGCCGGAATTTGCTGTGGTTGCTGAAGAAGGACCGGCGCATGATATGGAATTTGAAGTAGAGGTTCGTCTCCGCGGTAAATCGGGGGGAAGGGGCCGTGGACGTTCGAAAAAGGAAGCGGAACAGGCTGCGGCGCGAGAGGCCTTGATTCAGGAGGGTGTGGAATCGACAGACTAGAAATTTCAGGGCTAAGCAGTTCGTATAACTGCTTTCAATGAATGAATACTAAATTACGATAAAATTAACGAAAGCATAGGAGTTCAAAAACAGTTATGGGTTTTCTAATTATTTCACTTATTGCCAGCGCGGTTTCGCTGGCCTTCGTGGCCTACCTGGCACGGTATGTCCTCTCCAAGCCGCAAGGCAACGAGTTGACTGCACATTTGTCGGTAAAGATTCAGGAAGGTGCACGCGCTTTCCTGAAACGTGAATATGCATACATATTTACCTTTGTCGTTATCGTTGCCGGAGCACTTGTCGCGATCGGTACCATATTTGACGATGTTAACTTGAGTTGGCGGACTGCGGTAGCCTTCGCTGCCGGTGCCATTGCCAGTTGTGTTGCCGGTGTCGTGGGTATGGAAATTGCCACCCGGGCAAATTCCCGCACGGCTGCAGCCGCTGAATCCGGCGGCGTAACCAAAGCGCTCGACGTGGCCATCTCCGGTGGTGCTGTGATGGGCATGGCCGTGGTTGGTATCGCTCTTGGTGGTCTGGCCATCGTCTACAGAGTATTCGAAGGCGACACCGAAATCGTGAATGGTTACGCGATGGGTGCTTCGCTTGTTGCACTGTTTGCCCGTTCCGGTGGTGGTATCTTCACCAAAGGTGCGGACATGGGTGCTGACTTGGTTGGTAAAGTTGAAGCCGGTATCCCTGAAGACGATCCCCGTAACCCTGCCGTTATCGCGGATAACGTGGGTGACAATGTGGGTGACGTGGCTGGACTGGGTGCTGACTTGCTGGAGTCCTATGTTGAGTCCATCATCGCCAGCCTCGCGATTGCTGCCGCAGCGTCCTTGACACTCGGACCTGAAGCCGCTGATTACCTTCGCGCCTTCCCCTTCATCGTCGCCTCCATCGGAATTTTCGCTTCTATCATTGGCATCATGTACGTGAAGATTTTCGCAAGCGCGAATCCTCAAGGTGCGCTGATGAACGGTACGTATCTGAGTGCTGGACTGACGATCGTCGGTGCTGGTATCTACGCGAAAACGCAGGGCATGCCTTTCACGCTCGGTGACGTCACCTACGAATGGTGGGGCCCCTTCGCCGCATGCGTCATGGGTATCGTTTCCGGTTCGCTTATCGGGTTGGTATCCGAATACTACACATCCACAAAATTCGCTCCGGTGAAACGAATCGCCAAGGGTTGCGAACAGGGACCTGCGATTACGATTACCGAAGGTACGGCAGTAGGCATGCAGAGTACTGCGATGCCGGTATTGATTCTCGCCGTCTCCGTTGTTCTCGCCTTCCAGTTCTGCGGTGTCTACGGTATCGCGATTGCTGCTGTCGGTATGCTCGCAACAACCGGTATGATTGTTGCCGTGGACTCCTACGGTCCCATCGCCGATAACGCGGGTGGTATCGCTGAAATGGCGAAGCTTGACCCGAAAGTACGTGAAATTACGGATAATCTCGACGCTGTGGGTAACACCACTGCAGCCATTGGTAAGGGATTCGCGATTGGTTCCGCGGCCTTCGCAGCTATCGGTCTTCTCAGCGCATTCATGTTCAGCGCCGGACTTCAACCCGCAGACGTGAGCCTGCTTGATCCAAAAATTCTGGCCGGATTGCTTGTCGGGGGGATGCTTCCTTATCTCTTCTCCTCCTTGCTGTTCCGGGCGGTGGGTAATTGCGCGAACATGATGATTGAAGAAGTGCGTCGTCAGTTCCGCGACATTCCCGGTCTGCGTGACGGTAAAGAAGGTGTGGAGCCGGATAGCAAAAAGTGCGTGGATATCGCTACACAGGGTGCCATCAAAGGCATGATGCTTCCCGGGGTACTCGCGGTTACATTCCCCATCACTGCTGGATTCATCCTCGGTGGTGCAGGACTCGCCGGTATGCTCGTCGGTGCCATCATTTCTGGTGTCATGCTCGGTATTCAGACAGCAAACTCCGGTGGCGCGATGGATAATGCCAAGAAATTTATCGAAGACGGCAACTACGGCGGTAAAAACTCCGAAGCGCATAAAGCGGCTGTCGTGGGTGATACCGTGGGTGACCCGTTGAAAGATACTGTTGGCCCATCCATCAATATACTCATCAAACTCATGTGCGTTATCGCACTCGTGCTTGCACCGCTGTTCTAAGCGCAACAACAGACTAGGTCATCAAGGCCCTCCCAGGATTACGGGAGGGCCTTTTTTGTTTCACCATAACCGTATCCCGATTCATTTGAAACGTCTCCATCGATCAGTGTATTATATGTAAGACTAGTACAGTAAATCTTCGAATAGGGGCTGGATATACGGGGTGTATTGATTGGTCTGGAGTGACGAACATAGTGCTACGGATGTGGATCTGTATCCTCCTTATCGGTGCAACGTATCGGGAACTTCGTGAGCAGTGCCCCCTACGAAAGTGCCGAGGCGGTTGTCCTGTGTTCAGCCTGCGGGGTTTGCCGCGAAGCAGTAAAACCCTATGGCGGGCTTGAACACGGCGTGACAGAAGACGACCGTTTTGCGCAATCACGGGTGTATGAACAACGCATGCACGCGGCACTTGGGAACTACGTCAAGGAACAGGGCGAGGGGTGGAAATCGAACCCCGTGTTCGTGGATCAGTACGGCGCTAGGCACGTGCCCGATGCGGTAACGGCGAACGGGACGATACTTGAATTGAAACCGAATTCGCCTTCGGGGCGTGCGGCGGGGAAACGTCAGAAGGCGCGATACGAAGCAGTGACGGGACAGGCCGTACAGATCTTGTATTATGAACCGCCAGTCGAATTTAGTGAGGGGGAAATGGAATGGACGAAATTGAAAGGTGTGTTGGGCGCGCTATTGGATCAGTGTTACAAGAGGCGAGTTTTGCGCGCCATGGCGTGGTCTGGAATCGATCGCGAGCGCGATTGGTTGATGTTTTGGAAGTCCAATCGCGACCCGCGCCAAGCGATGATCAAATCGAATTCACGCTCAATCTGGGTATTCTAAGCCCTGAGATATACACGCTTCAGTGGGAACGTCCCGCGCCCCCATTCTACGAGGAACCCTTCGCTCAGCTTCGCTATCGAATTTGGGGACCTCATGGATGGCAAGGACACATGGTGGTCGTGCACGACGATTGTCTCGGAAGAGCTCATTCGGATCGTGGGGGAGGTGGTACTTCCTTATTTTGCCACGATCAATTCAGAGTACGACATGTATGATCGGTTAGGGGCGCATCCAAGCTATTGTGATGAGGTGTTGATGTATAAATTGGCTAAAGCATTGCTGGCACGCTCGGTTGGTGAGGCGGAAGTTTACACGGAATTGATGAATGAACTTCAGCATGTCGGGGGGCGAAAATGGGGAGGGAATATCGTGCGAATGAGACGGTTATAGTCGTTTTCTCCTCATCGGATAGCGGCTTTCATTGCTTATCCGAGAGGTGAAAAATTCTCTGTATCCTTAATGTCAAAAATACCCAGATCTGCGCGATAGTGTGATACTGTGAAGTGTAGTTGAATGGTGGAGAAGGCCATGAAGGAATTCCGATCCAGTATCGTTGGGCATACCTTGTATTTTGTTTTGGCGACGTTTCTATGCTGTTTGTCGTCGCCGACGGTGTACTGTGCGGAGCCGGTAGTGGAGGCGGAATCAATTTTGCCTGAGATGGTGCCGGACACCTCACCATGTACGTTCAGGTCAGTGGTCGCTTCGGGTTGTCTGTCGCTCGAAGTTGATGGCGTGACGCAAAACATCATGCTCTACGGCGTTGATGTTACGGGGCTTTCGGTGTCTGAAAGAAAAATTGCCCGTGATTTTCTCAAGGAACAGGTCAAATCGACCACGCTTCGGTTTCGAATCGAACGAGAATTCGGCGGCCTCAGTTATGCTCGTTTCTATGCGCCTCACGATGTCGCTGCGGAAATGATTGCTGCGGGGGTCATCCCGTGGGATCGGTTTCTGGCACCTGATGATGCTGCGTATCAAGCTCTTGAGAAAGAAGCAGAAGAAGCGGGTCTGGGGTTGTGGAGAAGGGGGAGTAATAAGCTTGCTCGAGCAGAAGGGTCGAAGAAAAACCAGGAGCGGAAATCGACCCTCAATGATCGGCGTCTGGTGATACCGGGACATGCGGCGATTCCATATCGAGAAATCGTCGACGCGCTCAGATTCGACGCCATGGCTGAACGATGGTCTGAGTTGACCTCAGAGACACGCGCGAATTACCGCAACAACACAAACCGTGTGTTTGCTGAGCGTAGCTCCAGGACCGATAGTGCGGTGTCGCAGTTATCGAATAGTAGAACCAAACTGTCCGACAGGCAGCGTCAGTTGGACGACGACGTGCGATTGAATTCGGAGAACATCACGAAATCTTATCAGTCTGAGCGCGACCGAATTTCCCGAGTGAAGCCCCCTGCCCAGAACTACTCGACCGGAAACTCTAGAATCATTAGAGGACCGTCTAGAACCATTATGGTTAGCACCAGGGGAAACTACGATGTGATACTAAACACCACAAGTTCCGGTCGCCGGCCCCAGGTTTCCAATGAGGCTTTAAGGATATCCGCACAGGAACAGGCGCGACGTAACGAATACAGTGCACAAATTTCCGCACTTGAGCTTCAGGGGCGAAAAATCGCGGGGCAGCAGAAATACATTGAAGGAAGGCAAGAGGCATTGACGGCGAATGCGCGTTCGCGGACCAGTAGGACGCAAAACAAGAACTTGTTATTTGACCGACTGGATGCGGCGATCAAAAACGGCATTCCTGCAGGTTATCGGTTCAAGGAATTGGAGTGGCATTCACTTGGTGCTGACGATGAATCGTTGCAGGTTAGGGCGAAGGAGCGCTTTTTGGTCGTGGGTTGGGATTTTCCGCAGGGAATCACGCGGCCCAATACGCGCGTTGACGTGTATCGCGACGGGGATTCGTATCCCCGCACCAGTTTCTTTGAGGATCCTCCTTATTACCAACGCGAATTCGTATTCGAGCCGGGACATGATTACATGTTTAAGGCAAAGTCGTTGGCGGAAAATTCGCCCTGCGAATTACGCGTTCGCTACATTACGCTGGAAACACTTCGAGAAGAGTATGCGGATCACTAGAGCATATCATTGAGGTTGGTTCGTCGCGTCGCGTACCCGTGCCATGAGCAGTCGGTAAACGGGATCGCTGATCGGGAAATTAAGGACCCGAAAATTTTCTCGGAGATCGGTTTGAAATGCATAGGACATCGCGGCAATCAGCAATGTTGAGCGGAACGCTGAAGCCTTGGGCGTGTTGTGTTGTTGGTCGTATAATCCCTTGAGTTGCTCGTCAAAGTGCTGCAGCAAGTACATCATGCGCCGGACAGGAATGGTTGCTTCGACCTTTAACTGATCGGTGAGCTGAAAAAATGTGTACGCGACCGTCATAAAGGTATCAAACGATTCGTCTTCGGGAGTAGCGGCATCGTTCCATGTGGAGAAGGGCATTCCGTTGACGATGTAACGGTTGTAGGAGTTCGTGATGTTCGCCATTGAATTTCGCGCATTGCGATCAATATCGAGTGCGAGTTCCCTGGGAATCCCGAATTCTCGGGAACGGCGGATCACTTCGAATGCGGTGACGTGTTGAAAAATCTGCGCCAATGTTTCCGAGTAAATCGTGTTGGCCTGGCCATCAATTTTGCCTCCGTAAATGCACTCGGAAGGGGTATTCAGCGTCATATTGTGTGCGAGTTCATGAAACAACGAGGAATATTGAACGGGTTCGGCCATAATGGAGCCGCCGGCTGCAACGGTGGGTGGGTCCAGGAACCACAACGCCCCTGCGTCTCCCATAGACGGTGAATGGAGCACCACTTGCCTAAAATGGCCATGGGGTTGTTCGACATCCTGGTTTACAAGGTTAAACAGAATGGTTGCGGGGACGCTCAGTATATATTCGATGGTCTCGCGGGGTGTTTTGGTGAAGTAGGCATCGGAAAAGGGGTGCAGGTCCGGCTGTGAGGACTAGAGAGTGGAATGCTCCGGGAGCGATTTTGCCGGAATGGACACCCTCAGGTTTTGAGGGAGCGCGACCGGCTGAAGTCGGGGTTCGACGAAGGGGATCGTGATCGTCGCGACGTCTCGTCGTCCATTGGGATAAAAGGCCGTTACCGTGACCACGTAATTTCGAGTGGGATCGGTGTAGGTGTGCCGTTGTGGGAAGGAACCCCGTTTCGTGGTCCCGTTAACACAGGGGGCGAAACCGAAAGCTGCTATTTTGTCCACAGATTGCACAGATGAGCACTGATTAGGAAAGTGAAAACTGCT
>JAYGCN010000183.1:0-2855 GCA_046583315.1 Candidatus Hydrogenedentota bacterium | reverse complement strand
CTTTCGTCATGTAGGCTCTTCTGATGTCAAGATGCATTCAAACCTACCTCGATTGGGTCGTTCAGAGACTCAAATTCCTGAGTAGCTTAGTCACCTATTGGAGGTGGTGTGTCTGAAAGATTTCGGATGATTGGAATCGTGGTGTTCTTCCTGCTGATGGGCGGGGTTATCGGGATAGTTATGTCTGGTTATGGTGTCGTTCCTGATGGTACACAGCTTGTTGAGGCTCCTGAGTTTGACGTGGAAGAGGCTTCGATTCCGGAGTTTGAGTTTGATGAATCCTCTGAGTTGGAGGTGTCGGGTCAGGAAGCTTTCGCTGTGGAAGAGATGGTTGAAGCGGAGAGCGATGTCGTCCTTGATGAGGTGGCCTCGGGATCCATTTCCGGGCGTGTGTATGATTCGGATTCGGGCGAGGGCATCGCCGGTGCTACGCTGACTTTCTTTCCTCACGATACGCCTGGTGCAAAGCGAAGTAGTGCCGTGACGGATGAGGAAGGTAACTACGTAATGGCGGAGTTGATTGACGGCAACTACACAATGCAGCCGGGTGTGGTCGCGGGGTATAACACTCGGGAACGGTTCAAGAACCTGCGGGAAGTTATCGTAGCGGACGGGAAGGCGAAAACTGGGGTCGATTTCGCGATGTCTATGGGAATGCGGATTAGTGGCGTGCTGGTTAATCCGGACGGGGAACCAGTCGCGAATGCGCGTGTGATGGGCTATGATGATGAGGGAATGCGAAATGACCGGGCGCGAACGGACAGCGAGGGGAAGTTTGTTCTCGCCGGATTCTTGCAGAGTTCACGAATTCGTATCGCCGCCGAGGCAAAGGGGTTTGCGTTACCGATCGAGTATATAAATATCGGCAAAAAGTCTATCAAGGATATTCAATTGGTGATGGTACCGCAGGGGAAGTTTTCCGGGCTGGTGGTCGATCAAAACGGAAAGGGACTGCCGGATGTTCAGCTGAATATCCAGTCTCAGGACGCCATGCGCGGCGATATGGCCAAATGCGGGCCAATTGGGAATTTTGAGTTTGATGGATTGCCTCCCGGTACTTACGATTTTTATTTGCAAAGCAGCATGCATAGAACAGGAATCAGGAAACCTTTGGTCACGGTAAAACTTGGTGCCGGGGAGCATAGAAAAGATATTCGTATTGAGCTGAAAGTAGGCAGCTCGGATCTCACGATAAGTGGACGGGTCGTAAATGATCTGGGCGAAGCCATTGTGGGTGCAGATCTCTGGGGACGCGGTACGGTTCAGACTGACTTGAAGGGTGCCAGTGGGGACGATGGCGAGTTTCAGTTTATGAATCTTTCGGCGGGGACGTACCGGATTTACAGCGAACTCGAAGGGCATCAGCAGATGAATCAACAAATCGCGGCCGGAACGAGCGATGTAGAACTCGTTCTGCTGCGAACGGGAATTATCTCTGGCAGAATCGTTTCTACTGATACCAGCGAGGCAATCAAGGATTACGGCATTTTGGTATTAAACAACGGACGGAAATACAATCCACCGAATGACACACATTTTCGAATGCGCCATGATGACAATGGCGCGTTTCTCGTTGACGACGCTCATGCCGGGAAGGTCCGGTTGGTGTTCCGTGCTGTGGGTTATGCAACGTCTGAAGTATTGCTAGAGGGGGTTGTTTCAGGCGAAACGCTTGGGGACGTTACCGTTTATTTGAAGCCGGAAGTGAAATTATCCGGTACCGTTCGGGATACCACAGGTACGGGTGTATCGGGGGCTTTCGTGTATCTGGACAGGATTCCCGATGAGCAACATATGCTTGAAGCTATTTCGGACGCGATTACGGACAAGGACGGCCGATTCGAGATTGCCTCGTTGGGCGCAGGTGAGATTACAGTGTCGGTATACGCCAAGGGCTACAAGCGTGAAACGGTCGCCTCGGTGCTCAGCGGCTTGTCGACCGAGGTAAATGTTGTGCTTGATTCGGGGGCGACTATCGAAGGTCGGGTGTTTGTCAATGGCGTGGCTCAGGGCGGGGTCAAGTTTCATGGGTCGCTGAAGAACTTTGACGGGAGACACGGTTCGCTTGGACTGAGTGACGCACAAGGAAATTACCATATTGCGGGCTTGGACTCCGGTACCTTTCATTTGGGTGCGGTGTATTTTGATGGGGCGAATCGACGTAGTCTTCGTGAACGTGTCGTGATTGAATCAGGCATGGTCTCGACGCACGACTTTCACTTCGCACCCGCGTCTTCATCAGTGGAAGGGTATATTACGTCAGGCCCCGGACAAACGGTGCGTCAGTACGTGAATTTATCCATCGATACCGGCGATGGAACCGAGACGCGGAACGCGAAGGTTGGCGACGACGGATACTATCTTTTTGAAGGCATACCTGCGGGCCATGTGACGCTGAGAGGTTCGACATCCGATCCGTATTTTACGAGAATCGTGACCGGGATTCTGAACGATGGCGAAACGCTTCGGCTTGATATCAATTTACAAGGTGGGGCTAACGTGACGTTCGAAGCAAACGAGGTGCCGGATGGACATATCTTCGTGGTGATTCTCGTGCCGGAACACTATGCGCTTCCCGCAGTCTGGAATGAGGACACCTTACCTGCATTGACCGAAGAGCGTTTTCCGTCCGCGCGCGACGAAAACAACGGCATCGTGCAAATCCAACACGTTCAGTCAGGGCAGTACACAGCCGTCGCCTATACCTTTAACTTGAACGCGAATCAAAGAATCGATTACAACACCATTCAAGTCGGCACAACAAACGTGCAGGTGTCCGGAGATGCGGATGTGGCTTTGTCGGTATTGTTTTAGAATTAAATACGTCCGATTTGATCGTTTGGCGTGAGGGTGAG
>JAYGCN010000016.1:0-18244 GCA_046583315.1 Candidatus Hydrogenedentota bacterium | reverse complement strand
AGCGTGACGGACCTGACGTTATTGACACATGGTACGATGGTGTTGCTGCCTCGTTTTGATACGGCCGCCGTATTGCGCACGTTGCAGGAAGAAAACATTACGACCTTTGCGGGCGTGCCGACAATGTATTGGGAATTGCTGAACTACGACAATTCAGAAGGCCACTTTGATCTTGAGAAGATTGCGACGACGTTGCGGATGTGTGTATCGGGTGGTGCGTCATTGCCTATAGAAGTGATGAAAGGTTTCGAAGAGAAGTATAAGGTCCAGATTCTTGAGGGCTATGGACTTAGTGAAACGTCGCCCACCGCGACCTTCAACCGCCCGGATCGCGAACGCAAAATCGGCTCCATCGGACTACCCATCTGGGGAGTAGATGTGAAGGTGGTCGACGACGACATGAACGAGAAACCGGTTGGCGAAGAGGGCGAAATCGTCATTCGGGGACACAACATCATGAAGGGTTACTACAAACGCGACGAAGCGAATGCCGAAGCCTTCAAGGGCGGCTGGTTCCATTCCGGCGATATCGGAAAAATGGATGAAGACGGCTATTTTTATATCGTAGACCGTGTGAAGGACATGATTATTCGCGGCGGGTTTAACGTGTACCCGCGTGAGGTTGAGGAAGTGATGATGACGCACCCGGATGTGTCGCTGGTGGCCGTGATTGGCGTGCCTAGCGATGTGCATGGCGAAGAAGTGAAGGCATACGTCGTGCCGAAACAGGGCGTCACGCCGGACGTGGACGAAATGAGGGTCTGGTGCAAAGATCAGATGGCGGCCTACAAGTATCCGCGCATGATCGAAATCATCGACGCGCTGCCGCTTGGTCCGACGGGCAAGATTCTCAAAAAGGAATTACGCGCGATGGATGAGGCGAAACGCGCTGAGGCCTAACAGATAACTCAAAAGCACTACCAAGGGTACACGGATTCATTTCTGTGTACCCTTTTTTTGTCACACGAAAAAGTATGCATAAGTGTTCATCGAGATGGAGAACCACGATGAACGCGCACGAGGTAAACGAGATTATTCAATGCATGCCTGAGGGTAGAACGGTCTTTCACTATTTTAAAGATCGCTATGCGCTGGGGCTACTGGCGAACTACGTTTCCGAACCGACGCCACTGCGTATGGTGAAGCAATCCAGGTATGGCGGATTGCTGAACAAGTATGCGGTGCAACGTGCCGTGGCCAACTGCGTCGACGGAACACTATCCTCCGACCAGCTTCACTCCGTTTGGCCGCTGAATCCCAAGGCATTCGTATTGAGTCTCGGGCGCTGGGGAGAGCGATCTCGCTATGCCTATACTCAAACGTCGCGCACGGGATTCAATCTTGTGCTGCATCTGAACTTTTCGAATGAACACAACGCGCGATATCGTGAACTATTGAATGTGAAAGGCAGGAGTCCGTTCACTTATATGGGGCATCCGAATGACTCGCGTGGACGTAACACGATGGCGTGGGCCCGCATGGATATCGATCTGGCGCGCGGAGAAGTTCTTATCGAGGAAATTCAGAATGATTGGCTACGAAACTCTCGACAGCATCTCGAATGGCTCAATCAATGCACCAATCGCGGCGAAAAATGGAGCACAATCAAGCGCCGATACCCATTCAATTGGCCGATGTATGAGGGGGTACGGTCGACGCGCGCCTTGCTTACGTACCTCGAGCATTGTGTGTCGCCCTACGAGCGCATCTGGGACGAAGCGATGTTGTATGCCACGATTTGGTTTTTGCAAAGTGAACTGGGGATTCATCGAATTTTTTACAATACTTTGGAGACCGGGTGCCGTATGAAAGGAATCGATCTTGATTTTGCTCCGCCGCGCTCGATCTATTCGTCGCTCCCGAAACGGTTCTGCTTTGAGCAGACGGAGGAATATCCCGAGAATATCGACTATCGCGTCGCACGAGCCAAGAAGAAATTCCGCAAGCCGATGAGATGGTATTTGCTGGAACTATGAGTCAGGTTGCGAAGAGTTCTTTGTCGATGTCGCGGAAGCCTTTGAATTCGAGGGCGTTTCCCGAGGGGTCGAGAAAAAACATGGTGCCTTGTTCGCCCGGTTGACCTTCGAATCGGATGTAGGGTTCGATGATGAATTCGCCGATGACCGCGCGCATTTTTTCGGCGAAGGCTTTCCAGTCGTCGAATTGCATGATGACGCCGTAGTGGGGGACGGGGACGGCATGGTCGTCGACGGGGTTGCTGATTTGAGGCACGCGTCCGTCAGGTCCCAGTCTGGGGTCGAGGTGCACCACGAATTGGTGACCGAAAAAATCGAAGTCGACCCAGTTTGAATCACTTCGGCCTTCAGGGAATCCGAGTTTGGTTCCGTAGAACTCGCGTGCCTCGGCGATATTCCGCACGGGTACGGCGATGTGGAAAGGTGTGAGGCTCATCGTGATACTGCCTGGAGAATTTGTTCGCGCAATTCACGTGCGGATCCCGTAATGTCGTCCGCAGCCGTGACCGCGGTGACGACGGCGGGATGTTTTGCGCCCCGTGACAATAGGTCACCGACGTTATGGGACTTGATACCGCCCATGCAGGTGAAGGGTAAAGTGATGTGGGGCGCGATGGTGTCGATCATCTCGGGACCGAGCGCGTCCATGGTCAGTTGTTTGGTTTCCGTCGGATAAATTGGGCCAATGTTGTAATAACTTGCACCTTCGGATTCGGCACGTTGGGCATCTTCGAGGGAGTGGGTGGAGGCGCCGAGAATCAACTCAGGGGCCAAGTCGCGCGCGACGGGATTCGGTAGATCGCCTTGTCCGAGATGCACGCCGTCTGCTTCGATGGCCAGCGCGATGTCGACTCGGTTGTTGACGATGAGGATGGCGCCTGCGTCGGTCGTACGTTTTCGATACTCGAGGCCGATTTCGTGGAGTTTTCCGTCGTCCCAGTCTTTTTCGCGGAACTGGATGAGGGTGACGCCTGCTTCTAGGACCGCATCGAGCACGGTGATGGAGTCACGTCCCGCGCAGAAAGCTTCGGTGATGACGACGTATAAATCCGACGCATTAAAACGGGCCATGCGTTCCGCGTGGGTGGGCATCAACCGCCTCCGACGATGCGAATTAGTTCCAAGGTGTCGCCGTCGTTGAGGGTGGTCGTGGGGAAGGCCTCGCGTTCGAGGATATCCTCGTTTAGCTGCACGGCTGTTGCATCCGGGTTGAGCGAAAAGGAATTCAGCAGGCCGATTAGTGTCGTGTCGTCCGTCAACTCACGCGATTCCCCATTGACCGTCAGCGTCATGACTTCACCTTTTCTGCGGTCTCGTCGAATGCGCGATCGAAATCTTTCCAGACAGGATCGTATCCAGCATTGCGGACCACGGCTGCGACTTCTTCGAGCGTTCGGTGATCTTCGAGTGAGAACTGTTCGAGCACGTCGTCGTCGTGGGTGGCGTAGCCGCCGGGGCGTGTGGAGGAGCCTGCGCTCATCATCGTTGTGCCGAGCGGGATGAGGTTGTCGCGGAAAGCAGGCGCCTCGCGTGTGGAAACGTTGAATCCGGCTTCGGGCAGGAACAGCCGCAAGGCGAGCATGGCCTGGACCATTTCGCGGTTGGACACGAGTTTCGGGATGTCGAATCGTTCGGGCACGTGTTGCAATCTTGGGAAGGAAATAGAGACGCTGCTTTCCCAGCAGGCTTTTTGCAGATAGCGACCGTGTAACGCGAGCCAGAACGTGTCCACGCGCCAGTCGGTGAGTCCGAGTAATACGCCGATGTTAATCTTGCGCGCGCCAGCACGTCCCGCGCGTTCGATGGCGTGGATGCGGTAATCGTAATCGCTTTTGGCACCGAGTAAATGCACGTCGGCGTAGGTCGGGCGATCGTAGGTTTCCATGTAGATGGTGACGCCTTCGAGTCCGAGTGCCGTGAGGCGTTCGTAGTGTTCCGAGTCGAGCGAATAGATTTCGATAGATACAGAGGGGAAATATTCGCGTGCAATGGCGACGTTTTCGGCGATGTAATCGACCGGCACGGCGCGGGGTGCTTCTCCGGTGAGTAGTAATACGTTTTGATAACCAATATCGACGAGCGTTTCGCATTCCCGGCGCAATTCGGATTCGGTTAATGTGACGCGGCGTTCCTTGTTGCCCGAACGCACGGCGTATCCGCAGTAGGTGCAGTCCGCGCCGCATACGTTGGATAAGTAAATGGGCACGTAGAGGCCGATGGTGCGCCCGAAATGCCAGCGGGACAGGCGTTGCGCTTCCTGTGCAATGGGTTCGAGGGATGTGTCCGCATGGGGTGACAACAAGGCTGCCAAATCCCGTTCCGCGCGGTCCTCACGCGTTAACGCGGCGGTCACATCGTCCGCAGTAATGGAGGCGAATAATTCCTCCACACGCTCGCGCGGCCAGGTGTTTAGTATGTCGGTGAAATTGTACACGGTTCGGGTCTCTGGTGAATCAAGGCTTAGGCCTATATGCTATCGCATCGGCGGGGTTCCGGGCAATGGAGAAACCACCTTTTTTATCCGCAGATTATGCAGATGAACGCAGATTGAGGAAGCGAAAACCACGAAGTGCGCAGGGCTTTCACGCAGAGACGCAGAGGCGCAGAGAAGGACAATGACGACATGGATGGAGGGCGGTACATAGGGGCTTGTCGTGTGATAGGATGGACTTTTGGAGGGCTGAATATGTTTATTCGTGGATTATGTTTGTTGTTATTTGTATTGGTGCCTTGTGTGTTGGTTTCGGCGGAGGATTTTGTTGTCGTGCAGATGTGTGATACTCAGTTGGGGATGGGTGGGTATGCGCATGATGTGGATTCGTTTGAGAAGGCGGTGGTGCAGATCAACAAGATGGCGCCGGATTTGGTGGTGATTTGCGGGGATCTGGTGAATGATGCGGATGAGAAGTCGTTTAATGATTTCAAACGCATTCGCGCGGGCTTCACGGTTCCCTGTCACGTGGCGTCGGGCAATCATGATGTGGAGAATGTGCCGACAGCGGAGTCACTAGCGAAATATCGCGCGGCGATTGGGGAGGATTATTTCACAGTGGACCACAAGGGCTATACCTTCGTGATTGTGAACACGCAGTTGTGGAAGGTAGAGGTGCCGGAGGAGTCGGCGAAACATCAGGCGTGGTTCGAGAAGACGCTGGCGGAATTGGCCTCGCGGGACCGGAAGAGCGTGATTGTGGGGCATTATCCGCTGTTTTTGAAGACACCCGATGAAGCGGAGGAGTATTTTAATATTCCGCCGGAGTTGCGCTCTGAATTGTTGGGTCTGTTGGTGAAGCATGGCGTGGTCGTATTTATGGCGGGGCATGTACATAAGAATTTGCTGCTGGAGTATGAGGGTATTCCGATGATCGCGAGCGCGTCGGGCGCGTTGAATCTGGATAAATCGCCCTTGGGATTCCGAGTGTGGAAGTTGGGCGATGACGGGCCAATTTCACATGAGTTTGTGAGAATTGAGGGACTTGATCCGGCGTTGGCACCAAAGAAGCGGGAACGAGCGAAACGTAACTAACTGAGGAGTGTCTAGATGTTGACGAAAGAGTTTATTAACCCTTCGCGGATGGGATTCAGTAATTCGGTGGCGTATACGTCAAACGGTGTGAAGACGATTGTTGTTGCGGGTCAGGTTGGGCACGACGGCAAGGAAACGCCGGAGGATATTGGTGCGCAGGCGGATATCGTCTTTGCGAACCTGGTGAAGGAGCTGGAAGCGGCAGGCGCGGGCGTGGACGATGTGATCAAATTGAACGTTTACATCGTAAACATGGACCGAGACCGTTCGACGGCTGTGGGCAAGGCGAAGGCGAAAGTGTTTACGCAGGAGAATCAGCCTGCTTCTACCTGGGTGGGTGTGGCCTCTTTGGTTTTTCCAGGGCTATTGGTGGAGATTGAGGCAACGGCGGTTGTGGAGGCCTAAGATTCGGATACGGTCGGCGCGGGCGTAGTTCAACCCCTTCAGGGTTGATTGTATGGAATCTCGTTTACCCCTAGTAGCAACCCGGGGCTATTCATATTGGATCCCTTCGGGGTCGCCAAGACTACTTCCGGTTCCGCGTGGAGATGCGCCAGTCATCCGTACGGAATGGTGTGGCAGGTAGGCCTTCGAGGTTGTAGAGGTTGCAGTCGGGATTGTTGGCCCAGCCGTATCGCACGGCGACGGGTTTCTTGACGGAATCGCTCCAGACGGTGACCTTTTTGCCGTTGATGGCGGTATCGGCCCAGACCCATTTCTGGTCTTTGCCGGCGATTTGGAACCCGACAGGCTTACCCTTGTTCGCGGTGGTGAGTCCTTTTCCGACGTGGTCGAATTGCAGGGTTATTTTCTTGCGTCCCTTTTTCATTTTCTTGTACACAGGGCCTGAGGGCAGCACGTCTTGTTTGTAAGCGATGTTGAAGGCGGATTGTGCGAGGCGTTTGCCCACATCTTGTTTGTTGGTCGGGTGGATGTCGTCTGCATCACCTATATCGATGATGACGGCCATGCCCACGTTCGGCAAATCGGTGGCCATGAGTTGGGCCTCGCGTAGTTCGGCCCAGTTGCTGCGTCCGGGTTCGGTAGCGCGTTCGGTGTAGTTGGCGAGTTGGGTAATGAAGAAGGGGAAATCGCCTTGCGCGAATTGCACACGCCAATCGCGAATCATCGTTTTCATGAGGTCACGATATTGATAGGCGCGGCCGGCGTTGGATTCGCCTTGATACCATATCGCGCCTTTGATGCCGTAGCGCCAGAGCGGCGCGATCATGGCGTTGTAGTTGAAACTGGGCACATTGGGTGCGCCGCCGACACCGCGTTTCGTTTCAGGTAGCTCAATGCGCGGACGGATGCTGGTATCGTAGAATTTTTCAATGAGTTCCCCATGTTCCTGCACGATAGGCTTCCAGTCATCGTTCAGTTCGGCATAGGTCTCGCTGAGTGTGGTGGCATCCTGACTGATCCACGATTCGATCGCCGTGCCGCCCCACGAGGTGCCGATGAGTCCAATCGGGACGTCCAGTTCTTCATGGAGTGTGCGTCCGAAGTAATAGCCGACTGCAGAAAAACCGGCGACGACTTCGGGGGTCGTTGTGACCCATTTGGCGTTAATGTCGCTCCGTTTCTTGAGCGTGGCCGTCAGCGGGACTCCATAGTAACGGATGTTTGGATACTTGGCGTTGGCAATTTCATTTTCAGCGTCGTCCGCGCGATCAACCGTGAATTCCATGTTGGATTGGCCGGAGCAGACCCAGACATCGCCCATGAGGATGTCGTTGATGGTGATGGTGTTGCTACCTTTAATGATGAGCTTCTTGGGTGCTCCCAGTGCCGCGGCTGGAATTTGTACGTACCAGGTGCCGACACCCGAGGCGACAGTTGAGATTGTCGTTTCGTCGAAAGTGACCGACACCGCCTCTCCTGCATCCGACCAGCCCCACACATAATTCGATTGGTCGCGTTGCATGACCATGTGGTCGCTGAAAAGTGAGGGGAGCCGCAGGTCGGCTGAGGCTACGGTGGCAGTGAGCAGGAGAAGTGGCAAAATGAGTCGCATTCGACAACCTTTCGGGTTATGGCGTTGCTTGGAAATGCTTGGAGAAATATATATGATTGAAGGGATTGGTTGCGAATTATTATCCTCTTGTCATTTGGAGGTTAACCCATAGGGATTTGTGCATGACTACTTATTGGAAACGGTTGGCGGCGATGCTGCTGATATCGCTGAGCTTGATGGGTACAGGAATCAGTGAGGCGCGGGCTGCCGAGCAACGGAACGTCATCTTTATTTTGGTTGATGATCAGCGCTGGGATGCTATTGGCAAACTCAATTCGTTTTTTAAGACGCCGCATCTCGATGAAATGTTGTCAAATGGAGTCTATTTTCCAAACTCGTTTGTAACGACCTCGTTGTGTTCACCGAGCAGGGCGTCGTTTTTGTCGGGCCAGTGGTCGCACAAGCATGGGGTGCTCGACAACAGTACGCCGTTGCCGAAGGACACGCCAATATTCCCCGCGGAATTGCAGAAGGCGGGTTACGAGACGGCCTTTATCGGAAAATGGCATATGGGTGGCGCGAGCGATGATCCGCGACCGGGTTTTGATCATTGGGTATCGTTTCGGGGCCAGGGTGTGTACTTGAATCAACAATTCAATGTGAACGGCGAGAAGGTTCGCACGAAAGGGCACAACACCGATCGCGTGACGGATTTCGCTGTGGATTTTATCAAACAGGAACGGGACAAACCGTTTATGGCCTACGTTTCGCACAAAGCGGTGCATGCGAATTTCGTACCGGCGGGTCGGCATAAGGACTCATATGAGGGGCGCGCGTATCCGTATCCCGCGAGCATGGCAGATACGGAAGAGAACTATGCGACGAAGCCGGATTGGGTGAAGAAGCAGCGGAATACCTGGCACGGCGTTGATGGATTGTACAACAATTCGATGGACCTGGATGAATTTACGCTGCGTTATGCGGAAACGATGCGGACGGTGGATGACAGTGTCGGACGCATCATGGCGACCTTAAAAGCAGAAGGGTTGTTTGAAAATACGATCGTAATCTTTACTTCGGACAACGGATTTCAGTTCGGCGAGCATGGATTGATTGATAAACGAACGATGTATGAAGCATCCATCAAGATTCCATTGATTGTTCAATGTCCGGATTTATTCGAAGGCGGTCAGACGCGCAAGCAGATGGTGCTGAACGTGGATTTGTTTCCGACGCTGATGGATATTGCCGGCGTGGAAACGCCTTCGAGTGTTCAGGGTCAATCCTATTGGCCGCTCGTTGCCGATGGGGATGCTAAGGGCCGCGACGCCTTCGTATACAACTATTTCTGGGAAAGTGTGTTCCCGCAGACGCCGACGGTGATTGGCGTGCGCACGGATCGCTATAAACTGATGCGGTATCACGGGATTTTCGATCGGGATGAACTCTATGATCTCGAGAACGATCCAGACGAGCGCGTGAACCTCATTGGTGACTTCTATACGCGACAGGGAGGCGGGAATGTGGACGCTCGCATGCGAAACAGGAGTGCGATTCCGAAGGAAGTTCACGATACCTATTGGAGGTTGCGTAAACAGCTGGATCGCGAGACGGATAGACTGGGAATGAGGCTTAAGGCGTACTGGATGTCGGGTGATTGATGATGTCAGACGACGCGAATGCTGCTCAAATAGAATATTGGAACGAGGTTTCCGGCCCGAAGTGGGTTGCGATGCAGGAAGACCTGGATAAACAGCTGGATCCACTTCAGGATGCATTGATCGAGTTCGTGAATGCCGAAGAGGGCGACAGCATTCTGGATGTCGGTTGCGGGTGTGGTGGTTCGTCGTTGGCATTTGCTCGAATCGTCGGAAAAGATGGTCGCGTTGACGGATTGGATATCTCTCAACCCATGCTTTCCCATGCTCAGAGTCGCGTGAATGAATTGGGTCTGGAGAATGTTACGTTTAGGCAAGGAGACGCTCAGGTCGAGATGCTTGATGCCGCATCGTATGATTTTGTCGTATCCCGATTCGGAATCATGTTCTTTGATGATCCGGCTGCCGCATTTCCGAATTTGAAGTCTGCCCTGAAACCGGGCGGGTCACTAAATTTTATATGTTGGCGTCCTGCGAGGGAAAATCCGTGGATGACCGTGCCGATGATGGGCGCGGCGAAACATGTGGACATGCCGCCGCCACCAGAACCGAATGCGCCGGGACCGTTTGCGCTAAGTGATGCGGATTGGACGCGGGGTTTGTTGACGGATGCGGGTTTTGGCGACGTGATTATCGAGCCGTATGATGCCGTATTGCACGTTGGTCCGGGCGGTACGCTGGACGCGAGTGTGGATTTTGCTACGAAGATAGGGCCGGTGTCGTCCATTCTGAAGGATGCTGATGCTG
Organism: Candidatus Hydrogenedentota bacterium; assembly: GCA_046583315.1. Taxonomy (GTDB): domain Bacteria; phylum Hydrogenedentota; class Hydrogenedentia; order Hydrogenedentales; genus DTSJ01. The sequence goes on along the minus strand of JAYGCN010000016.1, from coordinate 8,380 downwards.
AGACGATGGAAAAAGTGAAAGCGTCGATGCGCGAGGCACTGAAACCGTTTGAGACGGAGGACGGCGTGAAGTTGGCATTTGCGGCGTGGCTGGTTCGCGCGCGATAACAATTTGACCAATCAACATAGCGGTAAAACGCACCGTTTCGGTGTCTATTGAGGAGGGCGGTTATGTACAAAGTGTCATTGATTCTGTTCATTATGATGGGTTTGGCGATTTCGGGATTCGCGCAGGATATTGCGATTCCCCCCGATGCCGATGCGGCTCCGGACGCACTCAAGAATTCGCCGCGTCATGGTGAATATGTGCTCGTGGACATGCCGGGCTCCGACGCGAAATTGAAATTGTGGGTGGTGTATCCGGAACGGCCGGACAAGGCTCCGGTTGTCTTGGTGATTCACGAAATATTTGGCATGACCGATTGGTCGAATTCGGTGGCGGATCATCTCGCGAGCCAGGGATTCATAGCGATCGCGCCGGATATGATTTCGGGAGTTGAAGGCGATGGCAATGCGATGACGAAAGTACGCATGTTGCCGAATGAGGAGCGTGTGAAACGATTGAACATCGCGCGTGCATACGGAATGAATCTGCCGGCGTCTACGGGTAAAGTGGGGTCCATTGGTTTTTGCTGGGGTGGATCAACGAGTTTTCTGTACGGGGTGAGTCAACCTGAATTGGACGCTGCGGTCGTGTGTTATGGAGGCGCTCCGGATACGGCGTTGTTGAAAAATGCGAAGGCACCGATTTTGGCATTGTATGCTGGGGATGATGCGCGAGTGAACTCGACTCTTCCAGATGCTGTGGCAGAACTGAAGGCGCAGGGGAAAGCGTTTAACCACGAAACGTATCCCGGTGCGGGCCATGGCTTCTTTCGCCAGCAGACGGGACGCGACGGTGCGAACTTGAACGCGGCGACCAAGGGATGGGAACGTGCGGTGGGGTTTCTTCGCGACCATCTCGAGGAGTAGACAAAGAGCAGGCCAGGCTCGACCGGCAGTGGGGCTGGAAGCTGTAATGCAAGTCACAGCGCAAGTCTCTTCAGGCAGGAGCCTGTTGCGAACGTCGCGAGCCTGACCTCGATAAAAAGTATACACCTGTTCCGGAAAATGGTGGGGATTATTTTTATCGAATTAGAGTCGATTATGAATATTTCTTGACAGTTCGCGTCAAATTTTCCAGATTAATGGAAATTATCTTAAGCAATTTTAGAGGACGATTTTCTTAATGTCTGATATTGAAATATTCGGCTCGTTTGCAGTACTCTAGCATTGTGGAAATTGACTGGGGGAGAACAGATATCGTGTCAAAATCAAGATATATGATCGCATTGTCTGCGTGTATGATTTGTTTTTCGGGATGCCTCTTGGCGTTGGGCGCGGGTGCTGGTGCGGGTGGTGTCGTCTATTACAAGGGAAATCTCACGGATACCCTCTATTATTCCGCGCTAGACGTGCATGAGGCCGCGATGAAGGCGGTGGGTGAAGAGGGCTTGCCCATTCTGTCCGAGAAGCACGATCCTTATAAGGGGTCAGTCCGATCGGAGTATCCGGACGGGAAAAATGTCTGGATCTCTATCGTAGCCGTGGAGCGTGAAACCACCGAGGTGAAGATTCGTGTGGGCGCGAGTGGTGATCAGAAGCGCGCGAATTCGCTGTTGCTCAAGTTAAAGAGCCATCTGCGTTAGGGTCGGGTTCAGGGGAGTATGGTATTCTTTACCAAGAATAGCTATAGCGATATTAACAAATATACAGCTTAAAATGAGAATTATTTTATATATACACCCAAAAAGTAATATTTTTTAGGGGTACGATCACAAAATTTGTATTTTGGTGTATAATCTTATGGTTAAGGGGGTTGTTCCCCGATATTCGAGATTGTGTGGGGCTGATTATAGACTGAATGATCGAAATTTTGTCAAGAGTAATTGTAGATGAGGATGCGCGGCATGGAAGCTATCCAACACGAAGGGAAAATGAGTTCGAAGTCCGGCTTCACGCTAGTCGAGATGATGATCACCGTTGTGATCTTCACGATCGGTCTGGTCGCCATCCTAGCGAGCGTAACCTCGATGGCGCGGCAGCAGAAATTTGCTGACCTAGAGTCCATCACGACGAACCACATGAATTTTTTGCTGGATGATCTTCAAATTCATTTGACGATGGACGCTGATCCAGATAACATCGAGGAAAATGATTCGCGTGTATATGGAGGCGTGAATTTTTTTGATGCTCCGGTTGATGGCCAGATACCAGGCCTTGACGCTGAATCGACGGTTTCGATGCGCCTTACAGGTGTTGAAGACATAGATGTGGCAGAAGTTGAGGTGAACATTATTGTACTGGGGCCAGCGGGTCGTCGACTGTCCTATACGACCTCTCGAATGATTACACATCACGACGATGGGGTTCTTTAGTATGACATTTGGAATGAAAAAGCGAGAATCCCGGCGTGGTTTTACGCTGGTCGAGTTGATGATCGTGATGGCGATTCTGGCGATTCTGATGCTGATCTTGTTTGCCATTTGGATGTCGATGATCCGGGCTACGCGGTTGGTTGATGCCAAGGTGAAGATGCGCGATGAATCTCGTCAGGCCCTGCAGCACATGACGTCGAATCTGCGCATGGCGGGCTTCAATAATGAAAATGCGCCGACGACAATTCAATACGACAATGGAACAGCATGGCCGCCACCGTCAGATGTCACTGATTTATGGTCTGACCCGGTCAGCAGTATCTCGTTTATACGTCCTGTGGCGGAAGCGGATGGAATGCCTTTTGTGGCGGGTTCGCATGAGATCAACTGGTCCGAATTGGTTACCTATCAATTGGATGTGACGGATGCGAACGGGGATAATGATTTTTTGCAATTGGTGCAATTGAATGGGCCGGTGGGTGATCAAAGGTTCGTTCGATTGTTGGCATCTAATATATCGGATTTTGATAGTGGGAATGCCACCATTTATGATGTCACACCCTCTGCGGATCCCACATTGGTTGACCGTCCGTTTGGTGTCGAATTTCGTGCGGGTAGTGTTTCTGAGGATGATTCGGTTATCTGGATATCGATAATTCAGCGTCGTAGTCTTGGGCCAGGAATGCCTTGGATTGTGACGCGTTATGATGATTATGTGGATGTGGAGAATTAGAAAGGTTGCACTGGGACATTCGCCCTTAGTAGTTGGGCGTTTGGTATTTTAAGGAGGTTTTAACCATGAAACGAATCAAGACGAGAAATGAAGATGGAGTAGGCCTTATTATTGCGGTCATATTCCTTGTGGTCATGGGCTTATTCGCGACGGCAGCAATGAGTCGTGTCGCCAATCATACGCAGCATGTGGCATTGCACAAGCAGCATAAAGACACGTATTTGGCTATGATGTCGGGTTATGACGAAGGTACGCGACATACAAGCGATGACGTAGCCGTTCCGGCTGGATTCGACTTTACATTGGGTGCGGGCGAGACCATGAACGGGAAAATGACGCAGGCGATGGACGCTTTTTTTGCTGTCAATCCAAATCCTCAGCTTGATTCGAATCGGAATGTACAGTATTCGGTTTACAATGAACCACTTAATTTGCCTGGCGGAGACTTTGCCCAGACAGCTACCTACGCAATGGGACGTTATGTACTGAATGGTACACCGTCAACAACACGTATGGTTATGGACATTACCCGGTATGATGTAACCGGCGCACCGGAGAATGGAGACAGTATTTGGGAGGTCGCTATTTTCGGTGGTGCCGGACAGGGTGGACAAACAATCAATGGTAACGTCAGCATTCACGGATCGATACACATTCTGGGATCGGATCTATCAGTTGGCGATATTGTACTTGAACTCGCTGGTGGCAGCGGTGTTTACAATAATTACGACGGTATGCCCCCGGAGCTTGAAGATAATCTGTCCACTGGTCCCGATCTCCTGCCCAATGGCCTGCGTTTGGATGAGAATGGGGAAGAAACAATCGATTCCCTCTTACGGGTTAAAAATGGAACGGTTTTAATCGATGGGTCCGCGCTTATTGGTCAGGAAGTGGGTGATTCGGAATTAGGCACGCCCAATTCCAGAGCACTGATGACAGGCGTATTCGCCAACAACAACTGGGACGGGAACCGGGTTTCAATCAATGGAATCCCGAATGATGGAACAGTGAACAGTGCAAACGGTTTCAACAAAGGTTATGGCGACTATGCAAATAACGAGAACCGCGGTTATCCTCTGTTCATGGAGGTGATAAACGAAGCGACGGGTCAGCGCTATTTTAATCCGAATGCGGCAGCAGATGGCGAGCCCGAAAGCTATTATCTCGAAGGTCAGACACCCTACGTTGGCACGATAACGCTTAAGCCCAATGATGATTCAACCAATTTTTACTACAATTCAACTACTGGTGGCGGGACGGGTACCGTTGGCGTTCCGGTGGGCACAACTTCTGGGGGAGACTACATGCCTACCAGAGCCGAAGTGGATGCTGCGATCGCTGCTGGCGATTTTGTCATATGGTTTGACGCGGACAACGAACTACTTGTCATAAATGGGCGCATAGCTGTGGACGGTGACATTGAGATTGTGGCTGGTAATGGTTTCAGCAATCGTACGGTGAACTATGAAGGCCAAGGTACAATGTTGGCTTACGACGGCGGGAGCGGCGGCGGTGAAGTGTTTCTGAGCACAAACCTGTATACAACCGATTTTCCTCTGGGAAATCAACTCGGGTTGATGGCGGAGGTTGATTTAGCCATTGGTGGTAGCGCTCAGTTGGAATTCCTGGGCGGGTTCTACGCCCAGGAAACAATTTCGATGAACAAACAAACAAAGTTTGCCGGGACGATTGTGGGTAATTTTTATGATCTCGGAGGTCAGGTTCCAAGTATATATCAGGTGCCGTTGTTGGATGACGCGTGGACCGCATTGGGAAGAATGATTGGTGGTCCAAGTGAATTTATCATCTGCCCAGATTGTGGTGAGAATAGCGGTCTTGTCTGGTTCGAAACGGGAGTACTTCTCTAGGGGAAGGTAAGTAAATAACCTCTTGTCACCCGGCGATTCTATCGAAAGATGGTTCGCCGGGTGATTTTTTTGTTTCTCGCTCAATCGGCATCGATGATGGCGACTTTGGTCCAGCAGCTTGCACACTCTTTGACGAATCTCCGGTGTATCGGGTCGTCCTGGTAGGTATCGTGGGCTTCGAGCGTGTCCAGCAACACAGTGAGCGCGACATCGTAGGAATCGTCGATGACGGGGCGTTTTGGGGTTGCAGCGGGGGTGCCGATGTATACGGCGTGTGCGGCGTGGATGGAGGCGAGGGTTTCGACACCTGCGTGAAAGGCGGCGCGTTCGTCGTTGGTGAGGTCGTCGCGCAGCCAGAAGAGAACGTTGTGTATGAGCATGATGATCCTTTGTATGGTTTATTTTTTGCGCAATCATACCGATGGGTGCCGAAATTGGCAATATTCGCGGGGACTTGGGGTGATGCACCGAAGCGCTGCAACAGTGAGATCGATATTTTATTGATTTCAGGGTCCGTTATTTGGTATATTTTGCGGACTTTGCAGGGGTCTCCCTGTCTGGAACTTCCCATGCCAGGGTCACTTCGGCGTGGGATTTGTTATGCTTGGCGCGTTTTTTCTTGCGTCCCCATCGTCTAGCTTGGTCTAGGACACCGCCCTTTCACGGCGGCAACAGGGGTTCAAATCCCCTTGGGGATGCCATTTATTATAGAAAGCCCCGGTTGTCTCGAAATGAGATTGCCAGGGCTTTTTTTGGTTAGGTGAGAAACTCATTACATGCATTTAGCGCGTCGTTAGCCGTAGGCCATGGTGGATCAGTTCGTAATACGATCACGCATTTTCCGCGGGGTGCCCAGATGGCGGGATCGGTGGGGCCGAAGAAGGCTACGGTGGGTGTGCCGACTGCGGCGGCGAGATGCGAGATGCCTGAATCGTTTCCGATGTAGAGTTTGGCTGCGGCGACGTGTGCGGCGAGATCGGTTAAGGAATCGCATTGAAGTGTGGGACCGGGTGGGTCGTGATTGAGTCGTTCTTGTTCGGCGGGGCCTACACTCCAGATGACGGAGTGGCCCTTGTCTTGAAGTCGTTCGGCAAGGGTAATGAAATTTTCGATGGGCCAGTTTTTGTAGGGACTTCCGCTGCCGGGGTGAATGATGATGTCGTGCCGGGTGACCGATGGATTGATCGCGAGCTGGAAGGGCGAAGATTGAGTGAGCCCAAGGCATTCAAGGTAGTACTCGCTGGCGTGACGTGTCCAGTTTTCGGGGGGGAGTCCGGGAAAGAGTTGGATGTCGGCGTTTGTGATGGTTTTGAGGGTGGACGCGATATGTTGATTGTCGTCGTTCATCCAGATGATGATACGGTTACAGGATACTACTGCATCGGCCAGGATCGCGTGTGGCGTGCTGAAGAGTGAGTCGAATCGTATGCTATCTAGAGATATGGCCTTGGTAGCGATGCCACCAGTGACAGCGAGTTGGAGTCGGTCGGGATGGCCTGCGAGGGTGACAGGGCCGTGCCTGGACAACCGCTCGACTGCGGGACAGGTCAGTATTAAATCGCCGATGCCTCCGGTGTGAATCATGAGTGTTTTCATGGGGAGGGTTGCTTAGGGCGTGTCGGTTCTGCGGCGTTGTTGGCCGGGACGGTAGTGGGAAGACATTTGGGGGTATTCGTCCGGGGTCATGTATTCGATGCCGGGTGTGATGAATTGGTAGATGACGACGCGGGTATCTTCGCGGTCGCTAGTGGTGTCGTTGAGTAATTTGTAGTGGGGGTGGCTGAAGTTTTCGTCGAGAAGCAAGGACAGGGCAGGTAGTATGTTTTCGGAATGTCGGGCGTCGAAGACGAGGTAGCGTGCACCGATTTCTTTGGCGAGTTCGGATAAGGTATCGGGTGTGTGCGTTGTGTCTGGGCCGATGGAAGCCATGTTTGCGTAGAACCCGACTTGGGGTTTGCGGCACAGGATGAATCCGGGTTCGAGGTGGTCTTCCATCCATCGACCGGCGACTTTATATTCGAGGGCGATGCGGGGCATGTTGCCGTAGTATTGTGCGGCGAGGGGTTCGGCGAGTCCAATGCCGAAGGTTAGAAATACAAGCGTCGCGGGTACGACACGGAGCCAGCGGTATTTCGGGAAATATTTCGCACGATCATGAAGCAGCTCGATTCCTTTGACGGACCACAGGGACATCGCGATGATGACGGTCATGATGTAGCGCGGCGCGGGGGTCAGGTTTACCACGGTCATGGCCCACTGCAGGAGACAGAATGCCAATAGTAGGGCTTCGAGGCGGGGTACGCGTGCGGTGTCGCTGTAGCGAAAGAACCCGATGCCGAAAAAAATCAGGAGCAAGGGGCCGAGCATGACGGGCAACACGTCAAAGTTGAGACGCAGGAAGGTTTCGGCGAGGGGGACTGCCGCGTTGTTGAAGTATTCGAGCAGATCGGTGGATACGGGGGCACGATAGGCGACGGTGGGTGTGCCGATGATGGCGCGCATGGTGAGGGCGTAGGCGACGGTGAGTGAGGCGATTAGGACTGTGTAGATGCCTAGGCGTTTCCAGTGAGCGGCGGATTCTTTGTAGCACAGACATGCGGCTGCGGCGACGGGTGAGCCGAGCATGAGGAAGGTGCCTTCGGGGCGTGTGAGGTGTAGCGCGAAGAAGGCGATGGGCGCTATGTACAGTGCTTTGGCGTTGCCTTGAATGCCGAGGTAGAGTAACCAGATGGCGGTGAACCAGAGGGTGACGGCGAGGGCCTCGGGTGCGATGCGGCAAGCGTAGTCGATGAGCCACGGCCAGCAGCCGATGAAGGCAATGGAGAGGCGGGCTGATTTCGGGCCGTGGAGTTCGCGTGCGATGAAGTAGATGGGGATGGTCAGTAGCGAGGAGCTGATGAGGGAGACGATCCAGAAGGCGCGTTCCCAATCGTCGGTGAGCCAGTAGAATGCCGCGCCGAAGAGTGAGTAGAGTACGGGGAGATTTTCGTCGAAGTTGAGCGCGTCTCCTGCGACGAACTGGCGGGCCATGTTGATGTAGTGGATGGCGTCGGCCATGTCGATGACACGATTCGTGAGGATGAGGTTGGCGAGGCGTAGTGCGAAGGCGATGGGGATGGCGATGGAGAGGTCACGTATTGCGGTCGAAGGGGTCGAAGGCACAGGCATGCCCATCTTAGGTTGATCCGTATTTCAGAACCTGAAGTCTGACGGGCACGACACCGTCGTTGATCATGTTTATTTTTTTGGCGGCGCCTTTGGAGAGATCGATGATGCGGCCTTTGATGAAGGGGCCGCGATCGTTGATGCGTACGTCGACGGTTTTTCCGTTATTTAGATTGGTGACGCGTACGACGGTGCCGA
>JAYGCN010000283.1:0-5753 GCA_046583315.1 Candidatus Hydrogenedentota bacterium | reverse complement strand
CGAATAAATGGCCTCTGATCCGTTCGAGAGCTTTAATCTGGGTGTTCCATCGACGACTACTATATAACCCCAAGTGGCTTTGATCGTTAGTGTATCACCAATCCCATAGCTTCGGCTTTCTGCTGAAAGCGTCGCTCCGTCTGAGAGAGTTGTCAGGCTCGAGATGCGGACGGGATTGGTGGTACGTGAGGTAATGGATTCCACAGTGCCCTGCTGGTCGGTGTAGGCGACGTTGACACTGATGAGAGCGCCCACATCCGTTTGGGTGAGAGTGTAGGAGGATGCTGTGGCTCCGGCGATGGGGGAGTCTTGCCGATTCCATTGGTAGGAGAAAGCGCCAAGGCCATCGATATCAGTGATGGAACTTGTATCGGCGGTGAGCATCCGCCCTTGGGGGGGGAAATAGGAGTTCAAGGCAACGGAGCCTGTGGGGCTGTCGTTGATGTTGGCGACTGCATTGGTTGGCGAAGAAGTGACGAATTGCCCTGCGTTTTTTTGGTCGGTGTAGGCTACAGTAATACTGATCGGAAAGCCCACATCCTCCTGTGTGAGTTGATAGGTTGAGGAAACTGCGCCAGCGATGGGGGCATCACCGCGAAACCACTGATATGAAAAGGTATCAACATTCTCGGCAGTGGTAATGTTGTCGGTGCCTACGGTCAGTGTTTCGCCCTGGGCGGTGCTGCCGGAAACTGTTGGAGGTACAATGCCATTGCGAAGTCTCAGAACCTTAGCAGTTGCATTATAGTTATACATATCAAGGAAGTAGCTGGCTGGGTCGGCATGCGAACTTGCATCGTAGTCGTCTATCCTAATTCCTCCAGATCCGATGTGAGCGATAATTTCTTCCAGGTTGAGGTCTCTGAAATAGATTTCGCCAGTCGAGTCTTTAGTGAAATTAATGTATCCTTCGGTGCTTGATATACTATTCTTTAACCTGATTTCGTTGCCTGGAGCACTGATTTCAAGTCTTCCAGCCGAAATGGAATAAACACTCTCATTATAGAGGTGAAGTCGACCAGAGTCCATGTTATTTATGAGTGCAACTTTACCACCGTTTTGGTTGATCGATGAACCGCTGTAGAGATAAAGCCGACTTCCTATCTGTACCTTGGGGTTTCCTGTGATAATTAATTGGGAGGGCAGATTATTGCGTCCAAGTGTAAAGTGCCTTTCAGCATACAAAAAAGAGCGATCTTGAAGTGTGATATCTCCACCTGAATGAAATATTGGATTATATGCCTTTAGCACGGTGTCTGCTTTCAACAGAAGGTCTGCATCAGACCAACGGTAAGACGAGCCAGTTATAACGTGGCTATCAGTTCCATCACCATTATCCAACAGTGCCACTACTCCCAAATCACTGGTCTGCCAGGCGCCAGATTCTGTGGGATTTAGATTGTTTGACCAGTTGCCCGGATTGGTGATGTCTAAATCACCTGCGAGACCGGTCCAGAAGACATTTCCGACCGTGTAGCGAAACGCGGCTGTCACCTCCGAGTCATCTTCAGGAACGGTGAGCATGGTTGTCTGCGAATTTATGTCCGCGATCGCGGATACATCCCCTTCCCATTTCAAAAATTTCGTCCCTTCGGGAACCGTTGCACTGATGGAAACCTGTTCTCCGGCATAATAAAAGCCACCACCGCTGCCGAGACTCACCATCACGGCGTTGCTATTCCCTTTGTTTGGTGCGATCACATCGTTGGACGTTGCTTTCGTGAAGCTGATATTTGGTAAAAAATCATAACGAGGCACAACTTCAGGCAGGCCAGCTGTTGCATTGTCCAGAAGCTGTTCCTTGCTGTAAAAGCTGACAGCATCGGATTTCCCAAGCGCCGCCAAGGCCAAGGAAAAATCCCCAGAATTACCATCGATGACATCGGTGATATCGAGGCTGACGCGAACGCCTTCCTTCAGTTCTCTAAAGGTATGAATCAATTCTCCTCGGGTATGGTCAGCGATCCCAATATTCTTGTTGTTATTGATTTCACTCCAGTCGGAGTTGGCATATTTGTACACGCCTACACCATATCCCAGATTGCTGATCGATTCGGGAATCAGGTTCAACTGCGCTTTATACATGCCCGGTATCGTTTCAGGCATATCAAACTTAAGGAAGGCTACATTAGTTGTGGAAACCTCAAGACTTGGCTTCTGACTGGGAAAAACGATCTTCGGATTGATGACATCAACGGAGCGGTCATTCACCGGATAAATCTTGTCACTTGTGGTAAACGTCCAAGTTCCACCACTCACACCATCCACCGTTACAGACCAAGTGTAGGTGCTGTTCGGTTCGAATGATGCGAACAGGACATTATACGGATAGGTGAAAGTTTCCGTTAGGTTTACGCCGGGGCCAGTGATGCTGACAAGCGCCTCTGTGTTTGAATAATCCTTTTTGTATGGATAGTTCCAAGCCAGACCGTACTCTAGTGGAACGTCACTCGCCTGATCATTAGGGATAGGGACACTTGGATACGAGTAACGGAAACCGGGGATCCAATAGACCGAGTCACCATGCTCGTAGGCCCCGATATCAGGAGCCTCACCAACGAAAGGCCTATGCTGACCGGGGTACGATGGATCGTGATTGAAATCCCTGCCGCCGGAATCCTTCCCCCAATCCGGATGAGGCACGTATCCTTTATCCCCCCCATCATTGAGCCCCGGGACGACAACCCCGCTATCAATCAAGGAAGAGCCTTTTTTGGGGCGGAAGTCATAGCTCTGCACGCCGTAGAAGTGACCATCCTCAGAGTAAACCCCTTCCTCCGCAAAGGGGTTGAAACCAAATCTCTCAATGATTTTAGGCTCAGATTCTGTCCGGCTTTTGTTCCAAGGATTCTCCAGTTCGAGTATTGGGTCTGACCAGGGACGATCGAGACCTTGCGTATCCCCCGGATGAGTTTCCATCGTCCTGCCATACCAGATGCCCGATTGATCGATCAGATAATTCGGGTTTTGCTGTAGTGCTTCCAGAAATGGCACACCGGCCTTTTTCCCTTCGAAGATGCTTTCGTCATACTCATCACGACCCCTGACGTAGGCGAGACTCGGCCAAAAATCAGGTACATTCGTAGTTAAGCTATTGCCTGCAGTCGAATTAAGCAGTCGAGAATGTGCGTTGCCTGGCACCGATCCTGATCCTTGAGAGTATGATTCAGAGGGATTAAACCCAGCATACTTGTCGGCAGTATAGTAGATGTCCAAACTTGTGGCGTTGTAAGTGGTAGTTTGATAGACCTCGTGATAATCACCCTTTATACGCAGATTGCGACGATTGCCTACGGATACAATATGATGGATTTCACCAAAAGTGCCGCCCTTGGCGCTATCGAAACGGATGCCATTCTGACTCGGCAGATTGATGATCCAGTTGTAGCGGGACGTTGAACCGATGACACTGAAAGAGTTTCTTTGTATCCCGCTACAATCACATCCGTCGTAGAGGTTCTCAAAACGAGAATATTCCACCAACGATCCCCGACCTGCGCCGACGCCTGCTGCGTAGGAATCCCTGACAGTGACATAGCGCCACACGGGTGCATACCAGGACTCATCCCCAACATCAGGATTGAATCCATTGGTCGGAGCAACCCCCCACACCGCCTCGGGTAAATCTCGACCGATGTATGCTGCGTTTGGTTGCCAACCGGTACCGGGGAACCAATCGTTATATTGAAACAGGACATTTTCGATTCTGGCATTTGCTGAATTTGTTATGCTCCATGCCGCACCGTCGTTGATATATTCGAAGATGCTATTGGTCAGTCGGTGAAAGTTTCCACTCACCCTGTTCCCTCTCACCAATCCCATATCTACACTGAAGGAAAACTTGCTGTCTTCTACCGTCAGATAATCAGCATCTTTAAAGTTGAGTGAACCGGCAAAGAAATGGATGTTCTTTAAGGTCAGTCGATCCGAATTGACAATATTCACGAAGCGATCTCTTACCCGAACCCGAACGTTGGTTTCATTGGGAATATAACCATCGCTGGCATACAAATAAATTGTCCCACTTGTCCGATCGAAAGCCCATTCCTCCGGTGCATCGAGGTGGGCAAGATCTCCTGGAACGTAGGACTTACGTGCTTGGGGATAGGCTACGCCTTCGGGAACTGTAATGTCATTCGGAAAATAAAAACCTACGCTTGGTTTCACCCAATACGGTTTTACGATGCCATATCTCCAATCCAACCGTCCATCATCGGGACCAGCCTGTCCCTTTGCCTCCTTATTCCAAGACCAGATCGTCCCCGGTTCAGGGTTAGGAGGATTACCTTGCGTCGGATCTGTGGGGTTTTTCATATTCACAGGCATGGCTGGGATCATGTATCTGCCATCCACAAACACACCGTAGATCGCTTCGATTGGGGTCATGGCCTGTGAGGAAATGACATCCATATCCAGCACGGCTTGGTAGATGCCATCCTTGTCGTCGTCATTCCATTCAACCTTCACCTCCACAGTTCCATCCAAAATCACATCTTCCCCAGGATGCCCCTCTATGACTATGCCTTCCGGACCATCCTCATTCAGACTGTCAAGTGTGATGACTTCACTATAGCGACCTTCTCTGATCACTATTCGATGACCGTGCTTACCCCTGTCGATCATTTTCCGCACGGCGTCCAGAGCGCTTCGAATTGTGGGGTAGGGATACTCCGCACTTCCATCCGGTCCGCCCTGTTGGCCATCAACCACATACCTGTGCAGGATTTCCACATTGTGAATCGACTCCCCCGCAAAAACCCCTGCTTCGACGGCAAGATAAGATTTTAGGGTCGTGCTGGTCTTTGCGTGGTTGCGATTCGGGCTGTGATCAATCAGTTCCCAATTCTCGTTAAAATCCATCGGGTAGTAAGCCACCAACCCCGATTCATCCCCGTTGAGGGTCCGATTCATATTGTCGCGAATCTCTGCTGGGCTTCTGGCGACATTCCATAACCTTACATCATCAATCTTGCCGTGGAAATTGCGGCCAATGAATCTGAGCGGAGTTGCGTCAGGTGTTTCTCCCTCCCAATAGTTCTTACGGCGATAAACCTCTTCTCCATTGGTATATAGTGTATAGTCTCCATTGGCATCATAGGTCACTGCAAGGTGAAACCAACCGACTTTACTGATGATATCGTTGACGCTGTTGTTCTTGTACTGCTTGCCCAAAAAACCAAACTGAATTTGAGGGCTGGCTTGATTTGCATTTTGATATAACCGAAGAAAGGGTGAGGGGCCAAAGATATTCATCATACCTTGATGGGTGAAGTCATAGTAAACCCAGGCCTCCTGGGTGAATTCATGGTTTAGGTTGGGAGCGTTTTCGCCCAAATCAATCCAATCGGGATCGGATTTTGCATAGCCCGTTTGAACTGTGTTCTCAGTTAATCGTCCACTTCGGTATCTTTCAAAGTCCTCTCCTCCTCTTCCGTTCTGTCGATGGCCTTCAAAGGTATCCAGAGACAGGTAGGGATCCTGAGTATATTTGGACAGAGCTTTGTTATCGACATAAATAACGGCAGGCTTCTCCTTCTCGACGATTTGGATCGTGCGGCTTGCCTCGGTGACATTTCCTGCGACATCACTGACTCTGTAGTTGATCGTGTAGGTGCCGGGCTGGCCCTCATCCACTTTCCCAGTGATGACAATGCTGCTGGTCAAATCCCCATCTTCATCGTCACTGGCCTGTGCCCCCAGATCCGTGAACCTTTTAGGATCCCGATTTCCCACGGCCATAAAGGACATGCTCG
>JAYGCN010000273.1:0-2511 GCA_046583315.1 Candidatus Hydrogenedentota bacterium | reverse complement strand
TGGAGCGGGATTGGCGGGATTCGGGCCATTTGTTTTCTTCGACATAGGTCCAGGTCAACCAGCCGAGGTCCATCTCGTCGGTGGTGGGGCCACCGAATCGGATGGTGCGGTTGTTGTCGAATCCTGCTTCAGCGGCTCTTTCGGCCGAGTTGTCGTAGGTGAGTTCCCATTCGATGCGTGTGCCTGCTGGCAGGGTTTTGTACTCAGCGTATTCATAGCCGGTTTGCCAATTGTAGTCCCATTCGGGGACGTCAAGCAGGACTTCTTTCGTCCCGTCGGGGTAGATGGCAGTGTATTTTGCGGAGCTTCCGCGCAGGTGCATGTGGGGGAGAAATTCGAGCACTATGATGTCTTCGTCCCAGGTGCGCGCGCCGCTGACGACCCAGCGTTTCTGGTTGGGTGGGAGTTCAAAATCGCCGTGGGCAATCGTGGTGCTTTGGAGCGGATGCACGACGGGTTTGTCGTGGAACCATACGGCGATTTCGGATTGGTCCCAGGCACCGGTTCCCGGACCCGCTTCTTTGTGGTAGTGCATGGACAGGCTAATGGTGGATTCCGGATACAGGGGAAGCCCGAAGCCTTCGCGATAGTTTTGCGGGTCGGTGCCTGAAGCGATTTGACCGAAGTTCGTACGGGCGCGCAGGTCGTTTTCGTCACCGGGTTTGAGGACGTTGCCGACAATGTGGTGAACGACTTCGCTACCGGGTCGGTATTCGATGGCGCGTACCCATGCCATTTCGGGGAGCTGCTCTTTGGTAAGTTTAATTTCGATGCGGGGCTGAATGTCCTGCACGTCGTCGGCGACCCAATACGGATCGGGCATTACCAGAAGCAGATCGGGTTCTCCCAATGTCTGGGAGAGCTGCCATCCAGCGTCTGTGAAGATTCGTGGTTCAGGGGCATCGGAGAGGTTGCCGCGTTTGGCACCGGTCTTGGCCCAGTCGATCAGAATTTGACGTTCTTCGTCGGTAATGTGTCGTTCATTCTTAAAGATACCGTGGAATTCTTTGGCGGCATGCCAGGGGGGCATGTCTCCATTGGCGACGGCTTTGGAAATGGCTTTGGACCAGGGACGGACTTCTTCGTAGGTCATGAAGGACATCGGGGCTATCATACCGGAGAGGTTTGCGCCGAGAGAGCGGTGACAGGTCTGGCAGTTTTCCTGGATAATGGGCAGCACGTCTTTTGTGAACGTGGGTGGTGCGGCGATTGCCGACACGCTTGTTCCGATTACAGCGGCCAGAGTCATCATTGTTTTCTTCGTGGGCATTACTTTTCCTCCTGATTCCTACGTACACATGTGTCCCGATTAACGAGGGTTATAATAGGGGTTCGGACGAAAAATAACAAGGGAAAAGTGGTGAATCATCGAAAAACGAGGATTATATTGGAATATCTAGAATACCTGTACGGCATTTGGAGCCAAATAGTGAGAATTTTCGGCACACTTTTATCTCTGCAGGCCATCTTGATATACTGTCGTTTCCGGTCATTGGGGTGTAATCATGCCCATCACGCCTGAGTCATTTCGACTTATCACGCGCTCGTAGCTCAGTGGATAGAGCACTTGCCTCCGGAGCAAGGGGTCGGAGGTTCGAATCCTCTCGAGCGCGCCATTTGTAAGTTATGCTGAATCTGGTGCTTACACCGGATACTCGTGAAATCGCGATGCAGCCTTGGTACTTAATTTGTGGGTAGTACTACCCACAAGACCATAGGAGCATCGATTATGTCGAAGAAAAAACGAGTAACCACACCCGCGTACTGCCACCACAAAGCCACCGGCCAGGGGTACGTATTCCTTAACGGGAAACGGCATTACCTCGGCCCGCACGACAATCCTGAAACCCGCCAGAAGTATCATCGGATGATTGCGGAGTGGGAGGCCAATGACCGTAGGCCCGCCGTAGCCATTGACGATGTGCGGGTTTTGCACCTGATAGGCAGCTACTGGTCGTGGGCCAAAGGCTACTATCGCGATGTCGATGGCGAAGAAACCTCTCAGCTGCACGTCGTGAAATCCTCCCTGCGCGTGCTAAAGGAATTTTATGCAGATTTGCATGTAAGCGAATTCGGGGTCCGACAACTCAAAACGTTGCAGCACGAGTTCGTTACTCGCGGATTGGCCCGAAGTACCGTTAACATGTACGTCGGAATTGTCAAACGATGTTTCCGGTGGGGTGTGGCTGAGGATCTTGTTCCGGCGTCCGTCTACGGCTCTCTACAGGCTTTACCTGGCCTGCACCGCGGCAGGTCTAAGGCGAAGGAAACAGAAGCGATAGAGGCGGTTTCTGAAGCCAACGTAGAAGCAGTGAGGCCATACGTCTCCGCACAGGTCTGGGCCTTGATTCAGCTGCAACTTCTTACGGCTGCGCGCCCGGGAGAGTTGGTGTCACTTCGACCTATCGATTTCGATACAAAATCCGATTGTTGGGTCGTGCGTCCGGTTCACCACAAGACGAGCTATCGCGGTCGGGAGCGCATTATTCATTTCGGCCCGAAGGCCAAAGA
>JAYGCN010000069.1:0-10093 GCA_046583315.1 Candidatus Hydrogenedentota bacterium | reverse complement strand
GCGTGTGATGACCTGGTCGTGTTCGTTTCGTATGGTTTGTTCGAGCAGCTCGATGCGTGTGGGTGAATCTTGAGGGAGGATCGAAATGTGGTGCCCATGGTCGAGCAAGTGGGCGAGTCCCCCGGGAAGATGTTCGAGGCGTGAGATATGCACGCGTGAAGCACACGCGACCAAATGGTTGTTGTCGAGAAAAAGTTGTATTACATTCTGTAGAATTTCGAGATTTTCAGTGAAGCTTTCGAGTTGATCGATGAGCAGGATGGCATGGGTGGCATCTTGTACGGGTCGTGGATCGTTAACGAGATCGCGCACGGCCTGCGGGAAATCGTCGGCGGTTACGTATGCGAGTCCGGTGGAGTCATTGGTGGAACGGACACGTCCAACGATGGAATAGAGGAGGTGCGTTTTGCCGGTACCGGCATCGCCGAGCAGGACGATGGGTTGGCGTGCCTCGGAACTGAGATTGGCGATATCATGGCAAAGGGAGAACGCTTCCTGATTATATTCGTCAACTAGATATGTCGCGAAGCTATAGCGTTCCATGAAAATCCTAACCCGTAGCGTGCAGAGCCAGTTTTAGCTGACTTCGGGGTGAGGGCCTTTATTGACGCGACGGTAGCGCGGGTCGCATCTCTGTACCCAATCCCTGTCTCCCAGCATGTCTATCATCCAATACCTGATTTTAACGTTAAGCCAAGCGTGATTCAACCTCTTTTTAAAAATGAATCGGTTGCATTTGGAATGGCCTTTTGGTAGCGTTTAGAGAATCGAGTGGGGGTATTATGCGTCTGGATGTAGCTGCGCAGTCTGATATCGGGCGGCGGAAGAAGGAAAATGAGGATTCGTTTGGTGTATTTTTGGAGAATACGCCGAATTTGAACCTGTTTGATGAGGGTGGTCTGCTGGTCGTGGCGGATGGCCTGGGCGGTCATATGGGGGGCGAGATTGCGAGCAAGTTGGCGGTTTCTATCATGAAGGACATTGCCAAAGAGTCGCCTCCCGGACCGGATGGGGATGGGAATGTTGATGTCCCGATGCTGGGTTTAATGGAACGCTACACGAAGATGTCGAACACGAGTGTGTTCCAGACCAATGAAGATATGAACACGGGTGGTAAACCGATGGGCACGACGATGGTGTCTGCGTTGGTCTCGCCGAAGAAGGTGCATATCTCAAATGTGGGGGATTCACGGGTGTATCACGTTCGCGATGGTGACATTATCGTGCGTACGGAAGATCACTCATGGGTGGATGAGCAGGTGAAGATGGGTTTGATGTCGAAATCGGAAGCGGAGGTGGACGCTCGTCGTAATGTGGTGACCCGTAGCGTGGGTACGCGTGCGGAAGTAGAGGTGGATACGTACATGTGGCATATCGTTCCGGGCGACTGGTTGCTGGTGTGTACGGACGGCCTGGTCAATATGGTGTCGGACAACGATATGGTCGCTGAAATCGTGAAGGGTGGTCCTTCGGCTGAGATCGCTGCGCGTCTGGTGAATTTGGCGAACGAAAATGGCGGGAAAGATAACATCACGGTCATCGTCGCGCATATCAGCCCGAGTCCGATGTTGACGTTGTTCATGAAGTTGCGGTCGTTTCAGCGCAAACAGGGGATGAAGTTGTTGTGGTTGTTGGTGAGTCTTGCGGCCGGGATAGCGGGTTTTCTGGGCGGGTATTTTTTCCGGGATGGCGGGCATACGCTTTTTTAGGGCGAAGGGCGGGGTGTTTTACCGCAGAGGCGCTGAGGGTTTCCGTACCGAGTGTGAATCAATTCGCAGGTGAGCAGTGTATCTGAACGAGTCGAGAGCTGGCCGTTCTAATCTTCCCAGGTCATCCGTTCGAAATCGCCGTCGTTCCAGATGAGGTAGGTTCTTTTTTCCATCCAGTCGCCGGTGTTGATGTAGAGGCCTTGTCCGGTGGGTGTTGGATATTCTGTTTGTTCGGGGAAGTGGGTGTGGGCGCAGATGATGACATCGTGTTGACCTTTGGCGAGTTCTGTTTCGGCGTATTTTCGGAGCGCGATGACTTCGTCGCTTTGGGCGGGGTCGTCTGGCGCGAGCAGTGTACGGCTTCCGTGGGAGATGCCTTGCGCGATTCGCATGGCCCAGTCGGGATGAATTAATCGGAAGGCATTGATGATGAGGGGATGGCGCGCGAATTTTTTGTAGGCGCGGTATCGTCGGTCTTTGGGGTTGATGCCGTCGCCGTGGGCACACAGTACGCGGAATTGGCCGAGGGTGATTGCGAATTGGTCGGGGTGAATGGTGATATTGAGGTGTTCGCGTAGGAATCGGCCTGCCCAGAAGTCGTGGTTGCCGCAGATGAGGTGTAGTTCGACGCCGGCTTGTTGCAGGTTGTAGAGGGCGGATAGAATGCCGAAATAGCCTGAAAATATGACTTGTTTGTATTCGAACCAGAAATCGAAGAGGTCGCCCAAGATGATGATCCGCTCGATTTCGGCAGGATTGATCGTGCGCAGGAAGGCTTCGAAGGCCTGGCGGGTCGGAGCACCGCGTTCGCTCACCATGAGGTGAACATCGGCGACGATGAGGGTCTTCATCGCATCAAGCTTATCTTGCTCGGTGGCCAGAAACGAAGTATGGCGCGGCCAATTATCGCGTCGTCTTCGATGGCGTTAAAGGTGCGGCTGTCTTTGCTGACGCGTCGGTTGTCGCCGAGCACGTAGTATTGTCCGGGGTCCAGATCGAGGCTACGTTTATCGGGGGAGGTCTTGTTGTTTTCGGAGAGGTAGTCTTCGGTAACGATGTGATTGTTGACGAATACTTTTCCGTGATCGAACTCGACGTGTACGGTGTCTTCGTTCTGGGTGCCTGCTTCGACGGTGCCAGAGGAAGGTTTTGGTCCCACGGCGATGATGCGTTTGACGTAGCGTTTTTCTTTTGAATCGGGACTGTTGAACACGATGATGTCTCCGCGTTCGAAGGGTTCGAAAGAGCCGAAGAATCCGCTTTGACTGAGTTGATGGGGCAGTTTAAAAACGAGAATGCGTTCGCTGGTGTAGAGGTTGGGCTCCATGGATTCGCCTTGGACTTCGTAGCCTTCCAGCACGAAGAATTTGAGGCTCAGGAAAACGACCAGAAACCAGATGACGAGCTTGACGAAGTCGACGATCTCGCGCTTGAGATTCTGCGCCTCTTCCTTTTTTTCGGATTCTACGACTTCTTGCGGGGAAGGATTTTCTTCCGTTTCCGCTTCTTGTCGAGAAGGGTTTTCTTCGCTTTCCAAGTTGTTCATCCTCATACCATCGTGCCCAATTATTCTTATACTATACCATGTTTTTGGAGCGATTTTTCTAGTTGGTATGAAATTCGCGATTAGGCCGACCGGGGCAGTCTGAAATCGCCGTTCTGGAGGGTGGCGACGAGATCGTTTATGGATTGAATGGCTAGGGTGAATTCGGTCGCGAATTTTCCGACATCCTGAATGCGATGCGCGTCGCTACTGGCGGTTGAGCGTAGATTCAGGTCGGTCGATAACGTTAGCGCGAGTCGTTGTTCGTTGTTGTTGAGATTGCAGCTGCGTGCTTCGATGGCCTCCAAGGGGATATCGAATAGTTGTTCATCGAATCCGAGACCTTGGCGGGTCGGATGGGCGGCCACGCAGGCGGCACCCCATTGGTGGGCTCGGGCAACGGCTTCTGCGGGGGAAAGCTGGCGGGGAATAAAGGTATCGGCTTGGTCGGGGTTGAGGCCGTAGATCAGGGCGTCTCCGTGGGAGGAGGTATATTCAAATCCGGAGAGCAGTATGAAGCCGGGTTCGTTGGCATCGGCCACTAACTCGTCCAATTCTTCTTGAGGCCAGACGCGATGGTGTTCGGTGATCGCGATGCCGTGGAGTCCTGCTTTCACGGCTTGAGGTATGAGGCGAAAGGGATCGATGGTGCTGTCGCCGGAGTAGCGGGACGTGTGCAGGTGGATGTCGAATAGGAGACCCATTGTGTAGCTCCTGGATTGGAACCTGGTCGCGCGGTGGTGGGGTTTATTTTCCGGCTTCTGGAATTCCTTCCGCGAGACCGAGTGTTCCTGAAACGGCTGAGCCAGCCAAGAGAGTCGGTTTTAGAATTTCGTGATTGCCTACGCGCAGTCGCGAGATGAACAGGACACCGGCGGGATGCTCGTATGCGAGTTCTTTTAGGTATTGCCACCATGAACCGCCTTCAATTTTTCGGCCGAGCAGGGCAATCATGATGTCGTCTGGATTGTGCCCTTGTTGTTCTTCGATCTCGTCTGCGAGTGTCGCTTTCTGATGTTCCATGCGATCGGAAAACTGCTGAATCAGGGCGCATGCGTTCTTGTATTTTGTGACGAATTCGTCCCAGTTTGTGTCGATACGCGTGATGAGTTCTTTTAGGAATGCCAGGCGGGTATCCAGCGGGAACTCAAGTAGTCGCGTGAAGGCTTCGTCGTCGTTGAGCAAATAGTTCAGGCCGGCGTTTGTGTGGATTTCTTCTGGTTGCACGGCGATGCAGTCCTGCGGATCGCGTGGGTAGTGCCCGTGTAGCTGCAACGCGGTGGTTTGGTATTGTGCGACTTTGGGAAGCGGTTCGGGGAAGGCGGAATAGTCGTAGGCGAGCCCGGTGGCCACGAGATAGCCTTGGACGGCCTTGGGAATGTCGTTGGCGTGCAGGGCCTCGTCTGCCTGGGCGAAGAATTCGGATTGCATTTTTCGACGGATGCGAAGCATTTCGTAGGCTTGGGACGCCATTGTGAATTTTGAGCGACGTACGGCGTTGTCCGCCAATAAAATGAGCAACTCCGAAGGCAACTGCGCGGGACGTTCTGCTTCGAGTTCGTTTTTGATGAAGCCCCAGGTGAGCACGTTTTTCACTTGTATCATGGCTTCTTTGTAGGTGGCCGAATTCTCTTGTTCGCTATCGGGGCGCAAATACTCGTATTTTTCTGTATCCAGCACTTCGGTCGTGCCAACCCGTAGGGGCGATAGGGAAGAGAAAAGTATATTGAAGGTCACCATGTCGCCATCGTCCACGGATTTCGCAAACGCTTTTTGTGCGAGATCGAAATCGATGACTTTTTGGGTCTGGACTGCCACTTTAGCCATGTTACACCAATCCTTCGAGCATCGTCTTTATGATCCCGTGTCGCTCGTCCCAATCAATATTGGGCTCGGTGACTTCGTGGTAGGGAAGGCGTTCGAGGATCTGGTTGTAGAGGTGATGTCGATAGTAGCGCAGTATTTCGGTGGCGGCGCGCGCGTGGCCTGCTTCCCAACGGCTGGCCTCGATAACTTCCTTGTCCTGGCCGGCCGTCAACGTCATTTCTTCGACGTATTTTGACAGGAAGGAACGGACTTTCGTGTCGAAATCGGCTCGATATTTGTTATTCAGTTCATAATCGTCGCGGTCGGTGGCACACCAGGTTGCTTCAAGATCCATGACTTCCTGGCGTGCGGTGGTATAGGTTTCGCGCCGATCTTTGTCCTTTAGCACGAAGAGGGCGGCATTGGTGCGCGCCATGTCGAGCAGGAATTGATTTCTGCGATCGGGAGTGAGCTCGCCTTGGGAAATCTCTTGCAGAAGCTTCTTCATGATGCGCTTGTAGACTTTGTGTACTTCGCCAGTGTGTGCGTCTTCGGCGATGCCCAGCGCATCGAAATAGTTAATGTATCCAGTATCGGAAGCCATGTGTCCTCTCGTAATTCTCGATGTAGAAGGGGGTATTGTATCGTTTGGGATTGGGTCTGGGCAAGCCGTTATGGCAGGAGTTGTCCAATATGGTATAGTTTTCGAAGTTCGGGCTGAGTGATTGCCCGCGCAAAGGGGACATTTCAGGGGAGCGATAACTGTGCCGGTACGCCATTCCATCTTTAGCTATGCCTTTGCTTTTTTGACGATACTCATCTTGGCGGGTTGCGCGACGACACCCGATCAGCAATTGGCCGATGGTACGAGCAGTTACCAGTTTAAGCCGATTCCCGTGCCGATCATAGGTGAACAGGATTTAATGCCCGCGGCGAATGCCGGTCGATTGCTTGAACAGGCCCAGAGTGCTTTTGATGCGGCGAATCGTGCGCAGGAGGCGGGCGACAAAGAAACGGCATACGCTGAGTACAACACGATGATGGAATTGTTGCTTGAATCGGATCTGGATCCTTCCGTCTTTTATACGCTTCGCGAAGAATTTTCGCGCATCTTGAATGAAACGACGAAGGTTGCGCGCCTGTACGAAACGACGACACCGAGCCTGGCGATCGAAGAAATCGGTCTGCTTGCGGTTCGTTCAGAGTTGGAGTATCCCGATCCTTTGAATGATCGTGTACTGGCGGAAATTCGCCATATTCAACAGTCCTACCCGAAAAACTTTCAGGCGGGATTGAATCGCAGTGCACGATACCTGCCGTACATTCGGCGGGAATTTGAGAGAGCGGGTCTGCCCAATGATCTGGTGTGGTTGGCGATGGTGGAGAGTCAGTTTACGCCGCGAATCAATTCGCGGGTGGGTGCTGGCGGGATGTGGCAGTTTATGCCGAGCACGGGAAAACGTTTCGGCCTCGAGCGGGATCACTTTATGGACCAGCGTTATGACTGGAAAAAGTCGACGCAGGCCAGCATCAAGTATCTTTCCGACTTGTACGACCTTTTCGATAGCTGGCCGTTGGCCGTATCGGCTTATAATCGCGGAGAGGGCGGTATAGAGCGGGCGATTGCGATGAATGGCGGCCAGCGGGATTGGTGGCAACTGATGGAAACGCCGCCGGCTTCGAGTCGAATTCCCCGGGAAACGAAGAAATTTTATGCGAAGTTGCTTGCATCGGCGTTGATAGCGAATGATCCTGAGCGTTATGGGTTTTCGTATGCGCCTGAGCCTGAGCCGGTTGAGACGACATCGATGGTGAAGATTTCTGGCGCGTACATGATAAGCGATCTTGAGAAGGCGGCGGGCATGGCGTCGGGGTCGTTGCAGAAATTGAATACTCAGTTCCTGTATGGATATACGCCTCCGAATCGCACGACGGATTTGTATGTGCCTATGCATAAGGAAAGCGCGATTCGGGTCGCACTGAATTCGCTTCCGAAGTTGCGGCCGGACACGCATGTGGTTCGTCGGGGCGAGACGATGTCTGAGATCGCGGCGTTGTATCAGGTTTCGGCCAAGGTGATGATGCAGGCGAACAACATCAGCTCGCCGCGCAAGTTGCAGATTAATCAGCGCTTGGTCATACCGGGTCGCATGGGTAGCGGCGCGGTGACGGCATCGAGCAGTGGCGGTCGCAAGGTTCACACGGTTCGCGGTGGCGACAGTCTTTCGCGGATTGCTTCTCAAAATCGCACGTCGGTCAAACAGCTACAAGCGTGGAACATGATGGGTAGCCAAACACGCATCCATATTGGGGATCGCTTGTATGTGTCCGCGTCGACCGGCACGAACATTGGGTCGCTTCCTGCACCGACAACGAAAGCGAGACCGGTGGGTAGGCCATCGACATACGTGGTCAAGCGCGGGGACTACCTGAACAAAATCGCGCGAAATCATGGCGTGAAACGGAAGGATTTATTGTCCTGGAACGGATTGACGGCGAAGTCGACGATTCGCGTGGGTGACAAGATAAAAATTTACGGTAGCCAGGGCAATTCAGTCGCGAACGATTCGAAGCGGGCGACGGTGACGCATACGGTCGTATCGGGTGAGAATCCCGGTGTGATCGCGCAGGCCTATGGTGTTCGTGTGTCGGATCTGCTGCGCTGGAACGGTTTGAGCAAGTCTTCTATCGTGCATGTGGGCGATCGGTTGACCATTCAGAGTCCCGGTACGCGTATCATCAAGGGTGGCGAAGTCGTGACTTCCAAGGAGGTCACCCACGTAGTGCGCAAGGGAGAAAGTGCGAGCGTGATTGCGCAACGGTATGACGTGTCGCTGCGGGACTTGTATGCCTGGAACAACTGGAAGCGTGACCCGGTGCTGCAGATCGGGCAGAAGATTACGGTGAAGCAGTAGCGCTTAGACCGGACGGGGTTTTCCGGCGGCTTCGCAGATGGTATCGAATATTCTTGAGACTTGATCGAGGCCAAAGTCGTTGAAATTTTTGGGGTTGAGCCAGAATTCCTTGAGGCGCCCTTTTCCTTCTTGCTGATACATGACAATCTTGATCATCATCTGCGCCTTGTCGAGCCCGCGCACGAGCCTGGCTTCGGGGGATGAGGCTTCAAGGAATTCCTGATGGTACGCCGCGTATTTGTCGTCGAAGCCTTTGAAGAGTTCTTCGGTGATGGCTTGTTCAGCGGCATCTTTGGCTTCTCTGAGGTGCGCATCGGCTACGGGCATAGGGATGTCCATGAGTTGAGATTCACAGAGATCATGAGTCAACGCAAGCGTGATGGCCTTCTCGCGATCGAAGTCGTCGGGATACTGGTCGCACACAAGCAGGGTCAACACGGACACGAAATGACTGTGCGCCGCGACGGACTCAGGCTCTGGTACGCCGCGAAGAACATATCCGGCTCGCTTGACCTGATCCAAAGGGTGAATGATTTCAAAAAAGTGTAAAACCTTTTCTTCAAAACGGCTCATTGCTTTTTAGATTTTCTTGTTTTGAATAACCTGACGAACTCTTCTGAATCCGAAATCTCGGTATGCAGCTCTATCGTGTTATTGATTAGATATATAATGGCGATGGGGATACCAAATCCGGTTGCGCATAGAACTGTAACGAAGATCCAACTTCCGAGAAATTCCCTTCTTACGACCTTGTCCATATTCCTATTACTCCCTGTATGGTCAACTCGGTTCAGGTGCACCAGAGCGACCAATTACCAGAATTGTGCAAGGCGCACTAATTGATTTTCAATAAGTAATAATTTTTCTTGCCCTTGCGAACCACCGCCATGTTCTCCGTCAACAACGAGTCCGCGCCGAAAACAACGTCGTCCTTCTCCACCCGCTCACTGTTCAGGTAGAGCCCGCCGTTCTTGATCATGCGACGACCCTCTCCTTTGCTCTGAAAAATCCCGCGTTCCGTGAGCAGGTCGAGTAGCGAGTTTCCGGCCGTGAGCGTCGCGCGATCAATTTCCTCTGAAGGCACCTCCGAGAACACGTCGAGCAACGTCGCTTCGTCGAGGCCGGACAAATCCCCGCCGAACATGGCCTGGCTGGCGGCTACGGCATTGCTAAGGGCCTCGTCGCCGTGTACGAGTCGCGTGACTTCTTCGGCGAGTTTCTTTTGTGCTTCACGACGATGCGGTTCGTCGGTGACCTCCTGTTCGAGATCCGCGATTTGTTCTTGCGTGAGCAGCGTGAAGAATTTCAAGTAGCGCACGACATCCGCGTCGGTCTGGTTGATCCAGAATTGGTAGAACTTGTAGGGCGAGGTGCGTTCGGGGTCGAGCCAGATGTTGCCGGACTCGGATTTGCCAAATTTCGTACCGTCTGCTTTGGTGACCAAGGGCATGGTGAGTCCGTAGGTTTTGGCGTCGTCGTGCATGCGGCGTGTGAGGTCCATACCGGCCACGATGTTGCCCCATTGGTCGCTGCCGCCGATTTGCAGTTGGCAGCCGAATTCGTCGTAGAGGTGGAGGTAGTCGTAGGACTGGAGCAGGCTGTAGGAGAATTCGGTGTAGGACATGCCCTGGTCGCGATCGTTGAGGCGTTGTTTCACTGAGTCGCGGGCCATCATCGTATTTACAGAAAAATGTTTGCCGATGTCGCGCAAAAAATCAATGAAGGACCACTTTTCCATCCAGTCGATGTTGTTGACGAGTGTCGCCGCGCTGTCGCCTTCGAATTCGATGAAATTCTCGAGCTGTTTGCGGATGCAGGCCACGTTTCCCTGAACCGTTTCCTTGGTCAGTAAAGACCGCTCAGCCGCTTTGAAGCTGGGGTCACCGATGAGACCGGTCGCACCCCCCAAGAGGGCGATGGGTTTATGTCCCGCCCGCTGAAAATGCACGAGGCCCATGATGGGCAGCATGTGACCGATGTGCAGACTGTCCGCCGTGGGATCGAAGCCGGCGTAAAGCGTCATCGACTCCGAGTTCAGCTTCGCTTCCAGTTCATCGTGCGTGACCTGACTCAACAGGCCGCGCCATTTTAGTTCTTCTATGACTGACATGAGCAACTCC
>JAYGCN010000049.1:0-67729 GCA_046583315.1 Candidatus Hydrogenedentota bacterium | reverse complement strand
CGAATAAGGTATTTATTCAAAGTATATTGACTTTCAGCGTAGAATAAGCTACATTATGTAACTGACTGGTCAGTAATATAATGTTGAGGCTTCAATAATGTCTGCGGAAGTAACACCCAAAAGGGGTCGCCCGGTAAATATCGCGGCGTCGGCAAAACGTAAAGACGACATCCTCTCGTCCGCCTCCCACCTCTTCGCCACAAAGGGCTACGCCGAGACCAAGGTCGACACCGTTGCGGACGAACTCGACATCAGTAAAGGCACAATTTACCGCTACTTCAGTTCAAAACGAGAGTTATTCATCGCGACCGTTGATCGCGAAATGCAACACCTCACAGAAGCGGTGATTGAAAGCAGCGGTAGCTTCGAAAATCCGATCGACCAGATCGCACAGGCCACCTCCGCGTACCTCGGTTTCTTCAAGGAAAATCCACACGCCGTCGAATTGATTATGCAAGAACGTGCAGCGTTCCCCGAGCTTAATCCGAGGATTCAGACCGCCGATGAAAACCCAATTTTTGGTCAGATTCGAGAATCGCTCCGAAGCCTTATGGATGCAGGATTCTACAGGAAGATCCCACTTGACGACCTGATGGAAATGTTTTCCAATCTATTGTACGGAACAATCATGTCAAGCACACTTCACCGGGACGATCTCGATTTGCCCAGATTGACACGCAATATGCTCGACGTGTTGTTGGTGGGTGTGACGACTGAAAAAGCACGAGACGAGTGGGGACTCAACGAAAAGTAATCTAAACGACCGTTATTCGTTTTGAATTTTAGATAAACCAGAACACATTTCACGGAGACTATAAAATGATTGAGAGAAAATTCCACGGACTAATCAGCACCTTATGCGCAAGCGTCGTAGCGATGACGGTTGTAGCCGATGCCGATGCTGCCAGCTCAAGGCCCACATTCAACAAGGACGTTGCACCGATTTTTCACGCCAAGTGTGCGGAGTGCCATCGCCCCGGTGAAATCGCCCCTATGTCGCTACTGACCTACGATGAAGCACGCCCCTGGGCAAAATCCATCGCCAAGAATGTCGCAGCCGGAGAGATGCCCCCGTGGAAAGTGAATCCCAATCACGGAACCTTCTCAAACGATATCAGCCTCAGTGAATCCGAAATAGCGACCATCGTCAACTGGGTCGACGCCGGTGCGCCAAAGGGCAAAGCCTCCGACATGCCGAAGATGCCCGAGTACACCGAAGGATGGCGCCTGGGAGAACCGGATTACATCATCGATCTCGACGCGATAGACGTACCCGCAGAAGGGCCCGACTTTTTCCCGAACATCGATGTACAAGTTGATCTACCCGAAGACAAATGGATTCGCGCCGTCGAGGTTCGACCCGGCAATCGGCAAGTCCTGCATCATGTCGTCGCGTTCCTGGGTGATGGTGCCAGCGTTCCGACCTCGATTCCGGATTTCCTCGCCGTATGGGCCGTCGGTACATCGCCCGCTGTCTACCCCGAGGGCACAGGACGCAAGGTCAAAAAGAACGCCAGCCTCAGAATGAACATGCATTACCATACTTATGGGGAAGCGGCAACCGATCAGACGCGAATCGGTCTCTACTTCTCAGACGAAGAACCCGAAAAAGCCATCAATGGTCAATTTGCCGGAACCGTGAACTTTCGGATTCCTGCGAACGAGGAAAATTATCAAGTCGATGCACGGTATGTCGTCGACGAGGACATTCAACTCATCTCCTTTTTTCCACACATGCACACCCGCGGCTCAAGCATGAAATACACCGCGACCTACCCTGATGGAAGCAGCGAAATTCTTCTCGATGTACCCGAATACGACTTCAACTGGCAATGGTTCTACTACCCGGAAGAACCCGTGACCCTGCCCGAGGGCACAGTAATCGATATCGAAGCCCATTACAACAATTCGTCCACAAATCTGAACAACCCGGATCCTTCACGCGATGTCATATTCGGCGAAGACACCCATTCCGAAATGATGTTCGGTGCCTTCGAATTTATTCCCGTAGAAGGACAGAATCCAAAACCAGTCAATATCATGCAGAAGCTCGACCGCGTCCTCGCGACTTACGATCCCGACACCACCTTCATCGTCGACGTTGATCTCGGGAACCTGAAACTAAAATCAGGTTTTGTGTTATCCAAGGAAGATGACGGGTTGTGGTATCTCCCCTTCGGGCGCCAACTGTTCGAAGTCTCGCTGTCGAAAATACAATGGACCGACAATACATTTTCGGCCAATATTACCCTGCTCGGACTCGAAGGTATCACCATGGCAGGCTCCGTAACCGAAGACGGCATCATCAACGGCACCTTTGATATCGGTGACTTCGACACCAGCCAAATCGGCGGCGGCCTCAACCCCAAAGGCTTCACCGGCGCACGATTCGAGAAAGCGGCCGAGCAAGTAAGCTCCGACTGATTCGATTACAACTAGGCCCACTTATTACGGAACAGCCCCGGTTCACCGAGGTTGTTCCGTAATTGATCATGTCGCCGTATTCTGTTAGCGTAACGGGATACATTTGCGAATCCACGAACGGAACAACTTTCGATTAAGGGCTCATCATGAAAATAACACGCCGCACGTTTCTTCAATCCAGCGCCGCAGCCGGACTCGCCGTTGCCACTTCATCCACCCCGACTTGGGCCATCAACACCGAAGGCGTGAAACCCGCGCCCCACATGCCCAAGCCGAAGATGATCGATACCAACGGCATCACGATGGCGGTGTATGACCAAGGCGAGGGTGTGCCGGTGGTTTTTTGTCATGGCTTTCCGGAATTGGCGGTATCTTGGCGCCATCAGATGAAAGCACTCAGCGCGGCAGGATATCGTTGCATCGCTCCCGACCAACGCGGCTACGGACTCACCGGCGGCCCCGAAGACAACACAAAATACGACATGCAGTATCTGTGCGACGATCTGATCGGAATGATGGATTCCCTTAAGATTGATAAGGCCATCTTCTGCGGACACGACTGGGGTGGCGGTGTTGTGTGGGCCATGCCCAAGCTGTATCCGGATCGCTGTCTCGGCATCATTGCGCTGAACACGCCCACCGGTCGTCCCTCCGATCTGCCGCCCGTCGAACGTAGCGAGCCGTCGCTAATTGTTATGGGCCCCAATTATTACGTAAACACCTTCATGAAGCCGGGACGCGCCGAAGCGATACTCGAGAAAGATATTCGCCACACCATCAAATACCTGCTCAGCAAAGGCGGAATCTGGAACAAAGAAGACTACGCCAAAATGCCCGAAGACTCGCCCGAACGACAACTCGATTTGCTGGCAATGGTTGCGAAAGGTGAGCTTCAAGGCGAACAGGTTTTGCCCGACGATGTGCTGGACTACTTCGTGGACACCTATTCCATCACCGGATTCACCGGCGGCCTCAACTGGTACCGCAACGCCATGAAGATGGGCATGCTCTTCAAAGACAAACCGACCACCGTAGACGTACCCAGCCTCTACATCGGCGCCGAACACGACGTAGTGTTGCCACCCGCCTCCGCAGACGGCATGGAAGACTTCATCGCCGATCTCGAAAAATACACCGTCAACGATTGCGGCCACTGGACCCAACAAGAAAAACCCGAAGAAGTCAACCGCGTCATCATCGCCTGGCTCAACAAGAAGTTCCCGAAGAAGTAATTGCCAGTGATTAAAGGTTGGAATGACATTCTGTGGAGTCAATTCGGTGCCTCGATTGAAGCACTCGAACAGGCGATCGAGATGTGCCCTGATGACCTGTGGCAACGTGAGGAAGTCTGGTATCTCGCGTACCACACGCTGTTCTGGCTGGACTGTTATCTCTCGGAAACGCTCGAGGGCTTCAAACCACCGGTTCCGTTTACGCTCGACGAAATGGATCCGGCAGGTATACTGCCCGACCGCACCTACACCCGCGACGAACTGCTCGCCTATGCAACACACTGCACGAAGAAGTGTAGAGAGACCGCGAACGCCCTCATGGACGAACTCGCGGCGTCTCCCTGCGGCTTCGAACGACCTCGGCCTCACCATCGGCGAACTCCACCTCTACAACTTGCGCCACGTCCAGCACGGTGCCGCGCAACTGAATCTCCAGCTTCGCCAAAATAGTAGTGATGCACCGGGCTGGGTGTTCAAAACCGTCGAGAATCTGCGCGACTAACATGCGTTTGGGAGGGATCTATCGATGAGTAGCATGTTGCTGGCGATGGCCTTTTTTTCAATAAGCTGCGGGCAGATTACAGAAACTGTTCCTGACAAGACGGTCGTGCTCACCTTCGATGACTCCGTGAAATCGCATCGCACCTTCGTAGGACCCTTGCTCCAGGAGTATGGATTTCAGGCGACTTTTTTTGTGACCCACCTGTGGATGGACGACACAGAAAATTTCATGACCTGGCAAGACGTCGGTGAGTTACATGAAATGGGCTTCGAAATCGGAAATCACTCATGGACCCACGCCGATTTTTCCTCCCCAAGGAACGCCGCACGCCTCGCAGGTGAATTGGCACTGGTCGAAAACGAACTTGCGAAGGTAGATGTTCCGAAACCGATCAGCTTTGCCTGGTGTGGAAACGGATTCGGTCCCGAGGCGCGAGACGTTCTACAACAAGCCGGATACCAGTTCGCGCGGCGCGGCATGCAACCCGAAATTCCCTACGGAGAGGTCGTTCCCGGGCCGCTCTACGATCCCTCCCTGCATGATCCGCTCCTGATACCCACCGGCGGCGACGGGTATCCCGATTGGACCCTGGAGCACTTCAAGCGTACCGTCGACCGTGCGAAAAACGGAAAAATCGTGGTACTTCAATTTCATGGCGTTCCGGACACCGCTCATCCATGGGTGCACACCCCGCCGGAACGGTTCCGCGAATATATGGACTACCTGAAAGCGGAAAACTTCAACGTCATTGCATTGAAAGACATCGCTCCTTTTAGAAACGTGGACTCCGGTTCCGATGACCCGATGATTCACACGCGTTACCCCGAAAAGGCGGACGCCGAGCTGAACCTTCCCGTCGAAACGATAGCCACGCGGAAGGACACAGATTTCTGGCTGCCCACCATGCTGAACGAACATCACTACAACCAAGAGGAAATTCGAAACGTATTGGGTTATAACGAAGAGCAGTTGTCTGGCCTTATTTCGGATATGCCGGACATTCAGGCAACTACTACTACGCCCCGTCTTCGCCCCTATCCAGGAGGACGCCACCCCCGCATCGGATTCCTCGACGGCATGATCGATCCACAGCGAGGCACAAAAGTCAGCGTGTTTACCCCGTGGAACGATGGCGGCTACGTCGTCTTCGATGTGCCGGAAGCAATTTTCAGCGACCTCGGCCTCACCTTTCTCGCCCATACCCACATCCCGACCATTTGGGATGACCAAGATGTCGTGATCGAAAATGTCGACTGGATAAGAAAAAGCGAATCAGCGCTAAGCTTCGAGCGTCAACTGCCCAACGGCATCCGATTCGGTTCCGATATCGAATTGCAGCAAAATGGCGTGAAAGCTGTACTCTGGCTCGAGAACGGAACCGATGTCCCGCTCACGAATTTAAGGACGCAAGTGTGCGCGATGCTCAAAGCAGTGCCCGGTTTCGAGCGACAATCCCAGGAAGACAAACAGTATGGCCGCTCCGTCGCAGTCAGCAAAGCTGAAGGCAAAGATCGATACATCCTGGTCGGCTTCGATCACTGCGGTAGAACCTGGGGCAACGCAGCATGCCCATGTATCCACGCCGATCCCGTATTTCCAGACGCCGCCCCGGGTGAACGCGTCGAAGTCACCGGGTATCTCTGGTTCTACGAAGGCAACGACATCGATACAGAAATCAAACAAGCCGAACGCCGCCTTCGACCACGCTAGAGCAACTACCCAGCAAACAAATACTCCACCAGCGCCTCGCCCCTCGCAAAATCCGGCACGATAATATCGGCTCCAACGCCGATCAGACGCTCGCGTTTGACGGGATCAAGGCCGCCATTCTCCTCGTCCGAGGCGACGCCCACGGAGACGCAGCCGTGTTCGTGGGCCAATCGAATCTCGACAGGACCATCGCCGATGATGAGGACTTCCGGTCCGGAGAGATTGCGTTCCTTGATCATTTCGGTCAGGATTTTTTCCTTAGAGAATTCTTTGATGGTGCGTAACGCGCCCCAGATTTCGCTGAAGTGATGGTCCACGCCGAGTTTGTTCGCCTCATTGCGCACATCATCCTGATTCGTGCCGCTGAAGATGTAGAGAGCCGGTCCTTGGGCGGCGACCCGTGCAACGAACTCGCGTGATCCTGCGACGGATGCCTCATCTTGCGACAGATCACCGTGCGCAAGTCGGTCCAGTCGTTCATTCACCGGAACCATCAGGCGGTCGTTGTAAATCGATTTATATCCCTGCGCGTCCAGCATGTCCGGCTCCGGCACCAGACCATACTCCTGCACCAATGCAACAAGGTGCTCCATTTGTAGAATGGTTTGAATGCCCGTCGTTTCGTCAATCATGTTATGCGCGCGCTGCTCAATGTCCGGCGTGGGGGGGGTATCTCCGCAAATCATCTCCACCATCAAAGGGTGCATGATCGCCTGCCAGCCTTCACGCAGCAAGCTAATCGTGCCATCAAAATCAAAAAGGACGTGCCTAAATTGTCCGCGCGTTATGTCACGAACCAGTTCGAAATCGTGTGAATCAGTCAAGGTTACTCTGCTTTCGGTTCGAATTGTTTCGCGATGGCCAGGGCTTTGCCGCCGTATACGGTCGATGGACCGCCGCCCATCGAGATCGCCACGCCAATGGTTTCTTCAATATCCGCCAGGGTCGCGCCATTTCGATAGGCACCCGTGATGTGCGACATCATGCAGCCTTCGCAACGCGACGAAATTCCGATCGCCAAAGAAATCAGTTCCTTCGTTTTCACATCCAGCGCGCCCGCCGACATCGTCGCGTGATGCAGTTTTCCAAAAATCTGCATGGTCTTCGGCATCGACTCGCGCAAATCTGTGAACTGCGTTTTGGCCTCGTCAAAGGCCGCGTGATAATCGGTAGACATGGCGATTCCTCCAAAAGGGGTAGTATACCGCGCCCACCGAGTGCAACCCAAGCGTGACTTCTCAGGAGCTACTCCTGAGGCAACTGATCACGCACGCGCCGCGCCTGCTGCAAGTGACGTTTCTGATGCCCCGGCAACATCTTGAGCCACACGCCGACGCTGAATCGAACGAGGGAAATTGCGGGGGAGGTCACCTTGATCGACTTCAGATTCAAGCCATTCGCGTCACGGGTAAGCGCAACTAATTCATCCTGCAACGCCAGAAATATGGGCAGAAGCTCTTCTTTGGAGAGATCGGATGTAGGTATATACAACTTGGGCGATTTAATCTTGAATTTATTCTTCTTGTCCAGCGGTCCCGATCCGTTCAAAAACATGTTTCCCAAGAAGCTGTACTTGAACGGCCCCTCACTTAGTTTTCCCGCCCCGCGCCCCGCGTCTATTTCCTTCTTCATCGGAACAATCATCTTCGAGCCGACTTCATTTAGGTGAGAAATGCATTCCAGAATCGACCACGAGCCTTCCTCGGTACGCCAGTTCAATTGCTCATCGCTCAAGCCGTCGACAAGCGCTTCAACTTCTCCCTTGGCGAATTCATACCCGGCGATTTCTTCCTGTAACTCAGTGGATAAGGTATCGGACATGGCTTCGTCTCCTCCCAGGATTGACTGATGCAAATGCTACCCGCTTACGCTTTACATTCGGGAAGCGCAAGCGATATGGTTACACAACAGGCCTGTGAATACGGCCGACCGCCTCACGCAACGCGATCGCCAGTTGCTTGCGATTGTCGAGCCGCACGGTTTCCTCGCTAAACACCAGCGTCACTTCACAGCTCCGAAGCCCCGCGATATTCCGAAAATGCTGGATCAAACTGACACCGTCTC
The DNA here is from genome assembly GCA_046583315.1 of Candidatus Hydrogenedentota bacterium. Lineage (GTDB taxonomy): Bacteria > Hydrogenedentota > Hydrogenedentia > Hydrogenedentales > DTSJ01. The sequence goes on along the minus strand of JAYGCN010000049.1, from coordinate 59,797 downwards.
TCCACAGAATATCCTTACCCGCACGTTCCGGCGCGTGCGGCGTCGCGTAATGGATACTGGCCACGTGCACCGGCATCTCCAGCTCAACCGCCGGCTGCAACAGTGCTGGCTTGAAGTCGAGGAGTTGTCCTGTTTGCGTCACCGTGCCCTCTGCAAAAACCACCACGCCCAACCCGTCGTTCATCACCGACGTGATCTCCTGGTTCACCCGATGCGTATCCCGCATGTCCTCGCGTCGAATGTAGATCGTGCTCATCGCGCGCGCGATGAATCCCAGCAACGGCCAATCGCCCAGTTCCGCCTTCGACACGAATACACAGCCGAGCCGCGACGCAAGCACAAAAACGTCAAAGAAACTGACGTGATTGGAGACCAAAAAAAAAGGAGATTTCGGTGCGACGCCTTCCACGGATAGTTTGATGCCCGTAATCACCAAAATGCCCCGCGAACATGCCACAAAGGCCGTTTTGGGAAACCACTCGGCGATTCGGTGCGAGAACGGCACCGCGATGAGGCCGATCAATCGAAAGCTGAAGGTCGTTGATACCCAGACGGCTATGAGGCCGAGTCGAAAATAGGCTCGCATGGAAAACTCGATAACGGTTTAGAAATTTACGCCGAACGCGATACAGTCCAACGCACTTTGTATATCATTCCGGTTGACGGAAAGCAAAATTATTGAGTTCGCGCGCCTGCGTTATCGATATGCCGGATTCACCAAGATCCACGCGAACACTTCCGCCGTAGTCCGTGCGAACCACACGCATCTCCCGGTCCCGATACCGCTCAAGCACCTCCGGTCGTGCCAGCGCACGATTCCCGCGAAGGCCGGATGAGACGACCGCAACATCCGCATCGACGGCATCAAGGAATGTCTCCGTGCTCGATGTGCGCGATCCATGATGGGGAACTTTAATCACGTCTACGGTCACCGTATTCGCATCAGCAATCATGGCCTCAGCTTTCGCCTCAATATCGCCCGTAAACAGGTACGATACCCCATCCGCCTCAAGGGTAAACACGAGTGAACGGTCATTCGTCGACAGAGCGGGAATGTCCTCGGCCGACGGATGCAGGATTCGGATATCAACGGAGCCCGACCGTACACGATCCCCCGAAGCCACCTCGTTGATCCGGACGCCCTTTTCCCGGCACTGCTCAAGAAACGGGCCGCCCAATTCATGATGCTCGAAACCCGGCGGCACGAAAACCTGCTTTACTTCAAAATGATCCACGATGTATGGCAACCCACCCAAATGATCCCGATCCGTGTGGGACACAAAAATGCCTTCGAGTTTGCTGATGTGATGCGACCACAAATACGGCGCGACCACCTGCTTGCCCATGTCCCGAAAGTCATCCTGCACACCACCATCCACCAGCCATACCTCATTCGAGGCCGTCTGTATCACCGCGCTGTCACCATGACCGACATCCAGAAAAGTCACGTTCGCATCCACACCAAACGGTCGCCAAAACACAACGATTATCACTAGGCCGACTGGCATTATCCACTTCGCATGTTGGCGCATACGACGCGTGTAGATGGCCGTCAGCGCACCCGTTACGACCATGCCGTATCCGAGCAGCGCCAGCGCCGACGGACTCGTCAAGTAGAGGTGACTGAAACGAAACGATGCCACCATCGTCGCAATGTGCTCGATCAGCATCACGATCGGAGCCAGCGCATGACCAAACCAGATACTTAGCGGAGGAATCAGGACCGACGTAATCGAGGTCAACGCCGATAACCACAAAACGATAGACAACAACGGGATTACGATGAGATTGGCCAGAATCCCACCAATTGGCATCACATGGAAAGCGATAATCGCCGCTGGCACGGTTAAGGCCTGCACCGCGATGACCGAGGAAACGCCTTCCCGCAACCACCGCGGCCATGCCGATAAACGCCCCGCAATGGGCTCCCGAAACAGCAATAAAGATGCGATGCTCAAGAACGACAACTGAAAGCCCGGCATGAAGATTACAGTTGGGTTTTGAATGCCGAATATCAGTGCCGCGAGGCTCAACGCCGTCGGCGCGTCCGGTTCTCGCTCAAACCACTCCGCCGACAAATACAGCCCAATCATGATGGCCGCTCGCAGACTCGAAATCCGCGCACCCGCCATAAACGCGAACAAGGTGATCACCATTAACGTGATCACGATTCGCAGACGCCTTCGGCGCACAACCATACGCAATCCATAGGTGAGGCTCAGATAGATTAGGCCGATGTGTACGCCTGACACCGCCAGTATATGCGCGGTACCCGATTCCAGAAACATCGTATACGTGTTGTTCGAAATGCGATGCCGATCGCCCAGCCAGACCGTAAGCGTGAAGGGTAGCGCCTCAGTGGGAATCACCCCTTCCAGACGTTGCGCGAGATTCTGCCGGGCACGACTCGCCATTGCGCGAAAAGACCACCAAGAGGCCTCCCCAGTCGTCTGAACTGCCGTTCCGCCCCGAATTCGTAGCGACGTGTGTACCCCGTTTAGCCGATAATGATGTTCCACGCCGCGCACACCATGGTTGACGCGATGAATCGTTGCTTGCACCACGCCATGTACAACCACCGACTCTCCATGTATCAACGGTCGATTCGGATCCGACCAACGCACCAATACACCACCAGTCATCGAATACGTGCTATTGTCCGCGACGACTTCCGTTACCCTCAATATAAATTGGCTGTAGTCATCGGTCTCAAGTCGAATGTCCGGTTGCTCCACCCGTCCGCGCAAGACCAACTCAGATTCAGGAGTCCGCCCAAGAACGAAACGTTGAAGCGCATCACCTGGCAGCCCTGAATGATGTAGCGTCCAAATCGTTGCGCCCGTGATCACAAATGCGACCACGATTGGCAGGTGGGCAATGTTGCGCAAAGGCCGCACCCAGCGTTGCACGGCAACGAGTGCCAGTGAAGCGATAATAATTCCGCTCAATGATGGCCACACTGTGGCCGCCAGCAATACACCCGTCCAAAATGCCAAGGCAACCATGACCAACGGTCGCGTACTATGATTCGAGGGAATTGTCACATTCGAAATAGTACACGAATTTGTCCAAAAAAAATAGTGCGCTATGACGCAAAACGCATCATAGCGCACTCAAGGAAAAATTAACGATGAATGAACCGACTTCGTTGTGGCGTATGTCACGCGCCACATTCGGCCATTCTAATTTCTCCAGAAAACAGGTTGGCCCGTTTTCTGAACCGGCTTCGGGAAACCCCCTGTGCCAGTCCCGGCAATATCGACTTCCGTGTCGGGCAAACCTTGACCTCCGTGTCTCGGCTGACAAGAGTTTTATCGACGAATCCCCTGAGATCTTTAATGAAAATCGGACTATTTACGCTCAAATCGCGCATCCCGATACGGAACTTAGACCACGGGATAGGGGTTTCAGTACCCGAACACTTTTGACGTTAAGCCCCTGAAAATAGTACCATAGGTGGCTGTATTCGAGCCGAAACGTCATCTCCAATCCCACAAGGAAACCTCTGAATGGTTAAGCATCTGCAATTTTGTGCCGCCACAGGACTCGTCCTGCTCATCGCCGCATGCGGTGCCCCGCCCGATAGCGTCGAAATTACCGATACCGCCACCCGGTCCGAGTATCGCTACGAAGACAAGGTCGACGCCTCCAGCAACGAGCGATTCCTGTCGCGGGCAGCACTGGCGAGACTCGAAGCGAAATCACCTTTTCACTATTCCGTGCCCGCTGGCTGGACCGAGCTTACTCCAACCGAATTCCGCAATCCCAATTTCGTCATTGGTCAAGACGGCGACACCGAATGTTACATAAGCGTGTTGCAAGGAGATGGGGGAGGCCTCGCGATTAACCTTAATCGCTGGCGCGGACAATTCAACGCACCGGACTACACCCAGGAAGAAATCGAAGCATTACCCTCCGTGCAGATTCTGGGATACCCCGCCAAAGTGGTAAACTTCTCCGGCGATTTCAAAGGCATGGGGCAGACCGAGGCCCAACCCGACTATCGGCTTATCGGCGCAATCATTCAAGCCGACGGCCGACTCATCACCATCAAGATGACCGGGCCGGAAAGCAAAGTGATGCCTCAATTAAATCACTTCGCTACCTTCATCGATTCGCTCCATGAAAATACCGGCGACCATGACCACGCACCGGTGGCAGCAGCACCCATCGCCGACGATGCAACCATGCCCGCTGATCACCCGCCTTTGCCACAGACGACGACCGCTTCTCAAGCAACTCCCGCGCCCAACGGTGCCGGTGATTACATGTGGGAAGTTCCCGAAGGATGGACCCTGGCGGCAGGTGCGTCATCCATGCGACTCGTAACCTTCAATGTTCGAGACGACGAAACCGGGGCACAAGCCGAGTGTTACATCACCGTGCTCGGCGGAGATGGCGGCGGACGCCTCAACAACTACAATCGATGGCTCGGACAATTCGGTCAGGAACCCCTCGACGAAACCGAACTCATGTTGCAGCCCCCGGTTATTTTCTTCAACGAGGAAGTGCCCATGCTCGTCATTGAAGGCGACTACGGTGGTATGAGCGGGGAAAAGAAACCCAATCAGATGCTCGTAGGCACCTCTCAAGAAGTCAATGGGCAGACCCTCTTCATCAAACTCGTCGGACCCAAAGACGCCGTACGCGCCAACTGGTCCAAATTTGTCGTATTCTGCTCCAGCATCGATCTGAAAGAATAAGGAAACCATGAACAAACTATTCAATATTCTCGCCTCCTTCGGCTTGACCGTCATTCTGCTGATTTTCATGTTCCTGATTATTCTCTTCGGAACGCTCTATCAGGTCGACCACGGGCTCTACGCCGCTCAACAAAAATACTTCGATTCTGTTTACGTCATGCACGAACTCGGCCCCCTCACCATCCCCCTGCCCGGTGCTTACATCTTGATGGTCGTCTTTTCCATCAACCTCTTGTGTGGAGGCCTCATTCGTATCCGAAAAGGCAAAGGCACCATCGGCATCCTTATCTCCCACATCGGCATCGTCGTGATGCTGATCAGCTGCGCACTCACCTTCCATTTCGCCGATCGCGGACACATGCGCCTCTTCGAAACCCAGGCCTCCAACGAATTCTCCAGTTACGTCGATTGGACCATCGAAATCGGTAAACCCGGAGTCGGTGCCGAACAGTTCATTATTGACGACGACGATTTCTCCGATCTCGAAGGCGACAAGAGCCGCACCTTCTACAACGATGCCATTCCCTTCGACATCAAACTGCACTCCTTTTCCAGGAACGCCTTTGTCAGCCCCGTGCGTCCCATGATTTCGGATAACCTGAAAATCGTCGACGAATTCTTCATCGATCCCATGAAACCCGAAAAGCAGGCCGAGCAGAATATGCCCGCCATCTATATCGAAGTCATCGACTCCAACACCGACGAAACTGTCGAAGCCATTCTCTGGGGCATGAGTCGCAACGCCCTCACGGTTAACGTGGACGGCGAGCCCTGGTTAATCGATCTCACCCGCGAACGCTGGAACGTGCCTTTCCTCGTCACGCTCGACGAGTTTATCCACGAAAAATATGCCGGCACACAAATGGCCAAGAGTTACGAGAGTTACATCACCAAAACGGAGAACGGGGAAGAAGAAACCATTCGTATCTGGATGAACCACCCGCTGCGTTACAAAGGATACACCTTCTTCCAGGAATCCTGGGGCCCGCCCAACGCCGCGCCCGGTGAACCCCTGTATTCCCAGTTCGCCGTCGTGCGCAATCCCGGTGACCAGGGACCGCTCTATGCCTGCATTATCATCAGCATCGGATTGCTGCTTCACTTCATTCTAAAACTATTGGCGTATATGCGTTTAGAAGCCAAGAGGCGTTCATCATGAGACGACGATTCACCACCAGCATCGTATGTGCAACGATACTTGCAGCCGGGTTCCTGACTAACACGGCCCACGCCGCATCCGCCCACAGCGCCGGTCAATGGACCGACGAAACCATCGCGTTGGTTTCCGAAATCCCCATCCTCGATGGCGGTCGCATCAAACCCCTCGATACCTTCGCTCAATTCAAAATGTTGCGCATCAACGGCAAACGCAGCTACCAGCCCTTGGACGCAGAGGGAAACAAAACGAAGCGCTCCGAGAAAATGGGGCCCGTCGAATGGCTGCTCGATTGCATGTTTTATCCCGAGCAAGCCGCCGATTACCCTGTTTTCATCATCGACGATGCTAACGTGGTGACAACCTTAGGTATTGAGCAACACACCAAACAGCGGGATCGATACAGTTACAACGAACTTAAGGGCGCGAGCCAGGATCTCTTAGGTCGAGCCCAATCCGCCTCGCGATTGGAGCCCGCCGATCAGAGCTACCAACAGAAAGTTATGATCGCCCTGTGGGGATCCTTTTACGAGTTAGATATTCTGATTCACTACCTCGATTTCGCCCGCGAAACCTACCCCGTCGCCGATAGCGCGGTCGTTCGACGAGTGATGAATATCGACGCGGACGCAGAGCTGACCCTCGCCGACCTGCTCCGTAATTTCCGAGGTCTGCAAAATGGTATCCGGGCTTTACAACAAGTCGTCGAAGAAAACGGTGCCGAAGACTATCAACACGAAGTCGATGCAATGGAAGCCTTTTTCTACCCCCTCCTGATGGCCGAAGCTACGTCGATGTCGATGCGCCTCATTCCACCCGCCAATCCTGAGGACAAAGACTGGCTCACACCCAGCGACATGACCAAGTCGACATTGAACAATGTTCCCTCCGCTGAGTCAGAACTCGCCATACTCGCCTCCCTGGATCGTCTGGCCGACAAAGTCGATGACAAAATGGCCTTCAGCTTTGAACTGCACACCTTCCACGATCTCGTGATTGCGCAAGCCGAAGCCCGCGAAGAATACAGTATGATCCGATTGGAGCGAAGCTACTACAACGCGCAATTGGTCTATCGTGCTCAGATTATTTTCATTTTCTCATTCATTCTCGCCGCACTTTCCTGGTTGAGTCTCAAAAACAAGTGGCTCACCCGCGCCACCGTCGTCGCCGTGGTCGTTCCCTTGCTCATGCTCATCACCGCCATCACGCTTCGCTGCATCATTCGCGGACGTCCACCCGTCTCCACCCTCTACGAAACGGTACTCTTCATCACCGCCGTGTGCGTCGCGGTGGCACTCTTCATCGAATACATCAACCGCCAGAAAATCGGCCTGTCCGTGGCGGCCTTTTTAGGGGCCCTGGGCCTCTTCATCGCCGGTCGCTACGAAATTACCAACCAGCAAGACACCATGCCCAGCCTCGTCGCCGTGTTGGACACCAACTTCTGGCTCGCCACCCACGTAACCATCATCAACATCGGGTACGCCGCCGGAATGCTCGCGGCCGGAATCTCCCACGTCTACATTCTGGGTCGCCTCTTCAAACGTAAACAAAACGACCCCAAATTCTACCGCGGCATCACCCGCATGGTCTACGGCGTTACCTGTTTCGGATTACTCTTCGCTTTCGTCGGCACCGTGCTCGGTGGCATCTGGGCCAATTACAGCTGGGGCCGTTTCTGGGGCTGGGACCCCAAAGAAAATGGCGCCGCCCTCATCGTCGTTTGCCAACTCGCCATCCTTCATGCCCGTAACGGCGGTTATATCAAACAAATGGGCATCCACATCGCCGCGCTCTTCACCGGCTGCGTCGTCGGATTCTCCTGGTGGGGCGTGAACCTGCTCGGCGTCGGTCTGCACAGCTACGGCTTCACCGAAGGCATCTGGAACGCGACCTTCACCTTCTGGGGTGTCGAAACCTTTATCATGCTACTCGGTTTCCTCGTGCTGTTCCGCGATCGTAAGAGACCGACAGCCCCCGAGCAACAGGCCGCCGATGACGCCAAGCTCGTAGCCGCCAAATAAGGCCAATCCCGTTTCGAATAAATCAAACCAATCCGTGGTAGTTAGAGTCAGAGTACAGTGGATAACCACGTCCATAAGGGCGACTGACGGGAGACTCCGACCATGTTGAGCCGAATACCCATATTTCTTTCAGTGATGCTATGCGCCACTTCAATCGCCTTGGCGCAAGAGCCCAAAGCCGGTGACATCACCTTCGAGTCAACCACCTACGCGCCATCCAAAGGCGATCCGGTTGAGGCCGAACGCGGCACCCTGTGGGTTCCGGCAAACCGATCCAGGTCTGGCAACGACCTCTACAAACTCGGCTTCATCCGATTCAAGTCCACCTCGGACAACCCCGGTCCACCCATCATCTACCTCGCAGGCGGACCCGGCGGTTCAGGAATCGAATCGGCACGGGGAGCACGGTTCCCCCTTTTCATGGCCATGCGCGCATACGGCGATGTCATCGCCTTCGATCAGCGCGGTACCGGCATCTCAGAACCGAAACCGATCCTCACGATTACACGCGATTATCCCCTGGACAAACCCATCGACTTCGACGCGTTCATGAAGCCGATCATTGACCAGACGAAGACACAACTCGATGCCCTGGAAGCTGGTGGTCTCGACCTCGCATCCTTCAACACCGAAGAAAGCGCCGACGACCTCAACGATTTACGCATCGCGCTCGGTGCCAAAAAAATCTCCCTCTGGGGAATCAGCTACGGCACCCATCTCGGTCTCTCCACGATACGGCGTCACGGGCAGCATATTCACAAGGCGATGCTCGCCGGTCTTGAAGGCCCCGATCAATCAATAAAATTGCCCAGTGACCAAGAAGCATTACTGAAAGACCTCGCCGCACGCGTTAAAAACGACCCGGAGCTCGGTGAGCATATTCCAGATTTAATGGGCCTGCTTGGTAACCTGCTAAACGAACTTGAACAGAACCCAGTGATGGTTAAGGCCTTTGACCCTGTCGCAAAAGAGCGCGTCGAAGTGCTTGTCGACAAATGGAGCATGCAGTTCGCGATGGTTTCATTACTGGGTACAACCTCCTCCAGTCGAAACATCCCGCAATTGGTGTATAACGCATCCCAGGGGGACTTCAGACGCATGGGAAACGCGGCAATGTTGGCTCGAAGAGCCAGCAACCGTCAACTCGTAATGGCCTTGCTGATGGATTGCGCGTCAGGAGCCACCCAAGCGCGATTGCGACAAATCGAGAAGGAGGCTGAGGAGACTATACTGGGTGACACGATCAATTTAATCTACCCGGAAATATGCGCCGCCTGCGCGGAAATCGATCTCGGAGACGACTTTCGTGGGCCGCTCACATCCGACGTTCGCACCTTGTTCATCAGCGGCACGCTCGACGGACGCACTTCAGTGGCCAACGCCGAAAAGCTGATTCCAGGTTTCTCGAATAGCGAGCACCTGATCATCGAAGGTGCTGGCCACAGCGACGAATTGTTCCTGTCGTCTGCAGAAATTCTGAAAACCATGCAGGAATTCATGAGCGACAACCCACTTTCCACCACCCACATCGAATTGTCTCCGATGAAATTCACAAAACCGCGGTTCCGATAACTACTGCCCATAACTCGACAAACGGAACCCTAAACGCGATTCACGTATAAACCAAACAAGTATGCATAAGGCATTCACTTAATATGAACGAAACCACAACCATAATCAGAAAGGAGGTGAACATGAACGAAATTCGTATAGACGTTTCGCGCGCACTCGCGCAGAAACACGGTATGCCCCGCGATGACCACTATGGGTCCTGGACCTTTATCATCGACGGCACCCCCGTAACACTATTCGGCAGTTACGCCGAAGCCAAATCATTGGCAAAGTTGTACGTACGCATGTACGACGTTGGAAGCGAACCAATCACATTGACGCGGTTCGCGACCTCAGGCCACTTACACCTGGCCAGCTAAACCCTCGTACCCGCCCCTCTCCGGGTATGTCGGTTTCCCTTTTGGTTCACAACCACTTCCCCTTCACCCAGGAGGCTTCAAGGTCATCGTGTGTTCGGCATGCGCGTTTATCTCTTCGGCCGTCGATCGCAACTTCCGATACTCCCCGCGTAGATACATCTGAGACTGATCCGAATAGTGATCGCTCAGAATGTGTCCGACGTTGCCTGTCGGCAATATCATCGACATACCATCGGGATCGCCATAGTTCGCGTAGTCGATCAGCAGCCGCATCGACGCACCGGCGGTTACCTTGTAGTCCGGTTTACGCCAGGACATCTTCGCAACTGCTTCGCGATGACTGGGTGCCGGAAACGGTCCAATCGTCCAGTACTTTTTCAGAGGCGACTGACCCAGCACGAGATAGGGGTATGCAATGGTGTGCGCCGTACCCCACGACCAGTCGTCTCCGTGACGATCAACGAGATTCTGAACACCGACGGCGAACGCGGCGCGAAGGATTTCGTTCGCAGATTCGATTTCCGGAGTCGACACATCATCCCAATACACGCAATCTGCTTCGGTCAACGCATAAGGGAAAAAGTTGCGGCTGTCCGCGACGGTCAGATAGGTCGTGAACAGCGTATCGCCCATCTCGTCGAGCAGTAACGCGCGCACGGTCGCATCGTAGACAAACTGGTGTACCGTTGCCCCGTCAGTATCGGTTCCGTGGTAGGCCTTCCATTTTATCAACGCGTCGAATGCCCGTAGTGCATTGCCAGTCAACGCTCTGGCGTAGACTTTTCCGTCGTCCGCCGTTTCGGACATCGCGCGAACGACGGCATTCACCAGGAGATGGCCCGTCTGCAGCTTCGTATCCGTCTGGACCTTTTTGAGCTCATCGAGACTCCACTTGGGCTGCTCGTCCAGTAAATCGAGAATTCGCCACGCGCGATCAGCAGGCTGCCAATAACCCTCCAGATTCTCAATGGGGCCAACCGGCAATGCCGATGACATATTGTTCGAAGTCACAATCACGCCGGACTCAGGATTGACCAATTGCGGATTCTCGGAGAAGGGCAAATACCCCAAAATTTCGTCCTTGCCTGACGCGCCATCCAAAATCGTTTTGCTGTTTACGTGATCCGGGCGAATCGGTACCCGCGCCGAAGCCCACCACGCAATGTTTCCGTCTTTGTCCGCGTAGGAAATATTCAGGCCCGGCGCAATGAGCTGGGACGCCGCGGCCCGGGTCTGATCGACCGTTCTTGCAAGCCCGAGACTGTAAAATGATTCAGCCGACGCATGGTCCGTCGCGTGGAACAGCCACCACATCGACACCGGGTCACCTTCATATCCATCGAGCATTTCCGTGATGATAGGCCCATGCGGCGTCATCCGAATGGGAAGTTCGACCGGGTCCTGACCTTTTACTGGAATCGTCTCCGTCCATTCCGTCATGTCAGTCCATTCGCCCTTGTACATCACCTGCGACGGATTGTCCGGATTGATCGTCTCATGATAGAGATCGACATCGTCGTTCTCAAACATGGTCACGGTCCAGCCCTTGTACGTGTTGTGGCCGATGACCGCGACGGGCACCAATGGCAGGTGCACTCCGTAGGATTCGAAGCCGTCATACTCAATGTGGCATTCATACCAGACCGGAGGATTCGTAAAACCAATGTGCGGATCGTTCGCCAATAAAGCCCCACCCGATTTCGAGCGATCCGGGCTCAGAACCCATGAGTTACTACCGTGAAACACGCCAAAATCCGGCAATGTCGCTTCTGCGAGCGCAACGAGACGTTCAAGACCGTCAAAATTGGCTCCGGGAAGCGAGGCAACATCGGATTTCGAATCGTCATTTCCCGTTTCCACCACCCCTTCCATGATAGTGACCTTTTGTGTCAGGTCATAACCCGGAAACAGGACGCTCATATCCAATTCAGGATGTTTCTGCGCGATCATCGCATACACCGAGTCCGCGCGGATGCCCTCTGCAAATCCATAAGCCATGTACCCCTGAATCGCGAGCGTATCCATCGGCGTCAGGTGTTGCGGCTTGATGCCGAGAATCGTGAACTCAATCGGCGCGGGATTCGTGTCAATGTAGTGATTTACGCCGGCGCAATACGCTTCCATGATCGCCAGATAGCCCTGCGAAAATCTCTCTTTCTCTTCCATGAGGCGTTCGCCCGTCTTGTACCACAGCAATGTACGCGAAATCTTGTCCATCGGCAACGCGGCGTCTCCAATGATTTCCGAAAGCGTTCCGCGCCCAAGACGTCGTAACACCTCAATTTGGAAAAGCCGGTCCTGAGCCACCGTAAACCCGAAGGCAAAATAGGCGTCCGTCGGCGTGTTCGCCTTGATATGCGCAACACCCCAGTCATCGCGAATCACCGTCACTTCGGCAGACAGCGAGCTGTGAATCACCGTCCCGTCAAGATTCGGCATGCCGTTGCGCACAATTTGCTTCGGCAGCAGCATTGCCACAAATAACAGAACAACAAACATAAACAGGAGAATTTTTAACCAGGTCTTCATGCAGGCATTCCTCAATTTGAGACAGGTTTCAGGGAGAATTATCCGCTATCATAGCATTTCCGAGTACCGGGCAATGAGCAGGCGTCGCAGTCATCGATACTATGCATATCCCGGTGATAGGGAAACGAATAAGGAGAACACACTGTGCCAAGCTGGGACGCAAACCTTTACCTGCAATTCGGGACGCAGCGCACGCAAGCGGCAATTGACCTCACCGCGCGCATTTCGATTGGGTCGCCTGCGCGTGTAATCGATCTCGGCTGTGGACCCGGTAACAGCACCGAGATCTTGCGACAACGATGGCCCGAAGCAGATATCACCGGGCTCGACACATCGGCCGACATGATCGCACAGGCTTCCGAACGGGATCTCGACGTGACATGGGTAACCGGCGACATCGCGACCTGGAGTCCGGAAGACGCCTTTGACATCGTATTTACCAATGCCGCACTGCAATGGCTGCCCAATCACGAAAAATTACTGGCCCAACTGATGAATCACGTCGTAACGGGCGGAGTATTGGCCGTCCAACTCCCCTATCACCACGCCTCGCCGTTGCAGCAAGTGGTTCTGAAAGCCTCCCGCGATCCTCAATGGAACGACGCCATGGATTCCGCACGCAACGCGCTCACCTACGCTACGACCGGATTTTACTACGACACCCTGCAACCCTTATGCAACAAACTTGACCTCTGGGAGACTGAATATATCCACATCATGGACGACCCCGTCGACATCGTCGATTTCATCCGAGGCTCCGGATTGCGCCCCTTCACCCAGGCCCTCAATTCCGAAGAAGAAGTACAACGATTCGAAAAAATCGTCCTGCAAGGATACACAAACGCCTACCCGCCCCAAGCCGACGGCCGCATTCTCTTTCCATTCCGCCGACAATTCATTATCGCCCATCAATAACGACAACCATGCCCAGCTTGGCATAAGGAGAAACACTCATGAAACCAACAGAACTCGTTCAACGATGGGTAGACCATTTTAATGCCGCTGACGTCGACAAGCTTGTTGCACTCTACGCCGAAGATGCCGTGAATCATCAGGTCGTAACCGAACCCCTAGAAGGACGCGTCCAAATCCGAAAGTTGTTCGAAATCGAATTCGTGCGTGCAAAAATGGTCTGCATCCCCGAAATTATCCACGAAGCGGGCGATTGGGCCATCATGGAGTGGAGCGACCCGCTGGGACTGCGCGGTTGCGGATTCTTCCACGTCAAAGATGACCAAATCATCTTTCAGCGCGGTTACTTCGATCAACTCACCTTCTTCAAAATCCAGGGCCCGTCCATCCCCGACAATTATCTCGGAGAGTAGTCAAATCCCCTGATTTCACAGGCCAGCCTATTTTTCTGTCAACTAAATACCTATTGTTTCCCAAGCCATGCTACAGCATTCACATGCCAGCCCGGCAACGCCCAGATCCATCATATAAAGGCTATAACATGGTACACTTTGGGTAGAGAGAAAGGAGGTGGGCATCATGTCAGGCATGTCACTCGGCATTATCGTCCTCGTTCTCGCCCTGGCCGGTCAATTCGGCCTCTTTTACTACGCCATGCGAAAAGGACTCTATCTCGGACAACCCAAAGGCGAAGGTTTTGCGCCTGGTTGGGTGATACGCTGTCCCAAATGCAACCGCACCGTCGATGCAGGCAAAGGCGGGCTCATCCGGGTGGGGGGCAAAGGCAACTCCCGCAGATACGGATGGTGCGACGGGTGCAAAAGCAAGGCATGGCTGTGCGTCGAGCCCGACAAATCACTTGATGATCCGACCGTACCCGGCCTGACCATACGGTGTACCGAATGCAACAAGACAGCCGACGCGCGAAAAGTGGGATTGATTCGACTTGGGGACACTGAAGACGCGGGTTTCTACGGATCGTGTAGCGGATGCAAGAAGAAAAAGGTTTGGCTCGCCGTCGAAGAGTGCCAGGCGCCTCCTGCAGAAGAAGACGCCTCCCTAGCCGCCCGTAGCTGACTCAACGCAATAATTTGTGGAAATCCAAGCCATTTCCCGTTACACTTTCTTTTTGGAAAAATTAATCGAGTTTCGCGAAAGGAATAGTGACATGGCCAATGAAATGGTGGAATTCAAAAGTAACGGCGGCACCTGCAACGGATATCTCGCAACCCCCGAGTCCGGCAGTGGCCCCGGCGTAATCGTGTTGCAAGAATGGTGGGGACTCGTTGACCACATCAAAGACCTCTGTGACCGATTCGCTGCCGAAGGCTTCGTCGCGCTCGCACCCGACCTCTACCACGGCGAATCCACCACCAGCCCCGATGACGCCGGAAAACTTATGATGGCCCTCAACATCGCCGAGACCGAAAAAGACATGGCTGGCGCGATCACATACTTACTTGGGCTCGATCAATGCACCTCCAGCACCGTCGGCACGGTCGGCTTCTGCATGGGCGGACAACTCTCGCTCTACGCCGCCTGCGCCAACCCCACCGTATCCGCCTGCGTCATGTACTACGGCATTCACCCCGACGTGCACCCCGACATCGCAAACTTGCAAGCCCCCTTCATGGGATTCTTCGCCGAAAACGATTCCATGGTCACACCCGAAATCGCCCACGCCCTTGAACAACAACTCAAAGACGCCGGAAAATCCGCCGACGTCACCGTGTACGAAGGAGCCGACCACGCCTTCTTCAACGACACCCGCAGCGAAGTCTACAACCAAGCCCACGCCACCGACACCTGGAACAAAACCCTAGCCTTCTACCGCGAAAACGTGAAGTAAACCATAATTGGCGAAAGGGAGGGCGACGCTCTTGCGGAGCCGTGGGACCCAGAACCTTTGCGCAAACCAAGAGACCAACATTGCGCCTTCTCGTCTTTGCAATGCAACTGCCTGTCTATTTGGCAATTGTATGCTTCAACGCTTAGATTGAGTTCTGCAAGTTTATATTTGTATTAGTTTTTGGGTATTAGCGGAGACAGAGAAAGAAAAGGGCACGGAGACAACATCGAATGGGACTCAAGGCATGCAAAGAATACGGGAAACAGGTTAGCTCAAAGGCTCCTAGTTGCCCGAATTGTGGAGTGGTAATAAAGAGAAAGACCAACGGGTGTGTCGGTTGCTTCGCGATAATGATTTTTGGTTTCTTTGGATTAGCAATACTTGGTGCGATGATTGGCACCGACTCGTCAAGCGATGTTACTTCACGAACCACCTCGGCACGGTTACCTGAAAGTCAAACCCCGAATGCGGAGGGTGATTCCGACTCGTCAAGCGATAATACTTCACGAACCACCTCGGCGCCGTTACCTGAAAGTCAAACCCTGTATGCGGAGGGTGATTCTGTTCACGTCGGATACACCACCTATTCCGTGTGGGGTTCCTGGTGGTCAACTACTCTGAGTGACAATCAATTCATCAACGAAGCACCGAATGCAATGTATCTATTCGTCGATTTGACTGTTCGTAATGATGACAAAAAAGCCCGTACGGTGCCACCGTTTACTCTCGTCGACGAAAACGATGCGAATACGAGTCGAGCAGTCGTGGTTCCATGGCTGATGGCGCGCTGGGTATACTTGAATATCTAAATCCGTCGGTCGACAAGCGAGGACTTCTCATCTTTGATGTGCCCACAAACCATAGGTACCAAATGGAATTATCTGGCGACTACTGGTCGACGGAAGACGCGTACGTGGAGCTGGCTCCAAGGTAATCGAAATAGTTCACGGATGGCAAAATCGAAATTCGCAGTGACATGTCTGATCTGAAGCGCAATGGTGTCAACAAGTTAGGAGTTGGACTTCCTACAACTCCCGAAACTGCTTGCGCCATTCCTTGGACAGTGCGTCGATGGTGAGTACGCGCTCGATTTCGGGCTTATTCGACGAATCGCGAAAGTAGAGATGGTGGATGTATTGCGCGGTGACACCTTCGGAGTCGGAGTGTGTGCGTTCGAGGGTGTCGCCTGCCTGCACGTCTCCTTCTTGCAACACACGCGCATAGAAACCAGAGCGTTCACTTTGCAGAAAGGTCTTCACGAAGCGCGGGTCGCCCACCGCAATGCCCAGTTTGAAACACGGCACACGCAGTTGCGTAATCTCGATTTCCGCCTTACCCACGCGAAACCGATCTCCGATATGCACGTCGGTCTCCAGTAGGCCCTTGGTCGTGAAATTTTCCCCGAACCGACCCATTGGCAAGTCGTCCTTGCCCAGCACCTCACGCCAGTGCGCGTAATGCTCATGCGGATACAGATATATCGCCTTATGCTCTCCGCCGTGATAACGCAGGTCCACCCGACGATCACCTTCCAGCGTCAGACGCGTCGCTCGCACCGGCCCATTCACGGATCGCTTGAATATCCCCGCGCCCACCGTCTTCCCGCGATGCTCCACCTGCAACAGATCCGATATATTAAGAGATAGAAGTTTCATCGAGTCCCCTCATTGGCCCGTTGCCCCGAAAGCGGGACACTTGCTATACTATAGTCGTTGTTTGGGCTTGAAAGCATTCCGTTCCGACGAAAGGCGAAATTTATATGTCCGGTCATTCCAAGTGGAGCACCATTAAACGTAAAAAGGGTGCCATCGACGCCAAACGCGGCAAGATTTTCTCGAAACTCGCTAAAGAGGTCATTGTGGCGGCGAAAGCAGGCGGTGGTGATCCCGAGGGTAATCCACGCCTGCGTACGGTTATCTCGTCCTGTCGCGCGGCGAATATGCCGATGGACAAAGTTGAAAAGGCCATCAAAAAGGGTATCGGCGATGACGGCGGAGTGGCCTATGACGAAGTGCGGTACGAAGGCTACGGCGCGGGCGGTGTCGCCATAATTGTGGACACCTTGACCGACAACCGGAACCGAACCGTCGCGGATATCCGATTCGCGTTGAACAAATGTGGCGGTAGCATGGCCGAAAGTGGTGCGGTAACCTGGAATTTTGAGAGCAAGGGATTCGTGGTGGTACCCAAAGACGCCTATACCGAAGACGAAATATTTGAAAAAGCCATCGAAGCAGGCGCGGACGATGTGAACACCGAAAGCGATGTCTACGAAATTACGACAGAGCCGACCGAACTGCAT
This sequence comes from Candidatus Hydrogenedentota bacterium, assembly GCA_046583315.1. Classification (GTDB taxonomy): domain Bacteria; phylum Hydrogenedentota; class Hydrogenedentia; order Hydrogenedentales; genus DTSJ01. The sequence continues at coordinate 42,391 of JAYGCN010000049.1, read as the reverse complement.
AATGTCGTTGCGGCACTGGAAGAGGCGGGTGTGAAATTCGAAGAAGCGAAATTGACGATGCTTCCAAAGACCACGACCGAAGTTGATGCGAAAGTGGCACGGCAAATACTCAAACTTATCGACATGCTGGAAGACAGCGACGACGTACAGCAGGTGTACTCAAATTTCGATGTGTCCGAGGAAGACATGGCCGTGATATTGGCCGAATCCTAAGCAGCACCGAAGTGAAAAACGACTGGGGGAGAGGCAATGCGTGTACTTGGGTTTGATCCCGGCACAGCCACGACGGGCTACGGTGTCGTCGAAGGCAAGGGCAATCGCCTGACCCACGTTGCGCACGGCGTCATCACCACCCCGGCGGGCGAACACTTCGCGGTCCGACTGAAATCGATCTACGACGAGGTCGTTGACCTCATCCGCATCCACGCCCCGCAAGCCATTGCGATCGAAGAGTTATTCTTCACCAAAAATGTTTCGAGCGGAATCACCGTGGCCCAGGCGCGCGGTGTTATCGCGCTTGCTGCCGAACAAAGTGGGCTACCCATCGGTGAATTCAGTCCGCGCGAGATGAAAAATGCTGTCGCGGGGTATGGACGGGCCGACAAAAAGCAGGTTCAGGAGATGGTTAAAATCTTGCTTAACCTGGATGTAATCCCCAAGCCGGACGACGCGGCCGATGCGCTGGGCATTGCCATTTGCCAGATTCACGCGGGCCATTTCAAGTCGATTACCCAGCAAGAGCAATAATCGTATCGGACCTCATCGCAAGGCTTGCATCGGAGCACACGCAGGAGTATGATTCGTGCTTTCCGGTAGCAACACGTGCACGATCCATGACAAACGGGGGCTGAATAGCATGGCAAAAATCATTGATGGAAAGAAGGTCGCGCAAGAAATTCGCACCGAGATCGCGGCGGACGTAAAGAAGCTCAAACGCCGTAAAATTCAACCGGGCCTCGCGGTGGTGCTCGTCGGGAATGATCCTGCATCCGAAGTTTACGTTCGCATGAAAAAGCGCGCGTGTGCCGAACTCGGTATCGCCTCCTTTGATTATGATCTGCCGAAGAACACGGGCGAGAAAAAATTACTCAATCTGATTGCAAAACTGAACGCCGATCCCAAAGTAAACGGTATTCTCGTGCAACTTCCCTTGCCAAAACAGATCAATGAAGCCCGCATCTTGAATGCCATCGATCCCAACAAAGATGTCGACGGATTCCACCCGGTCAGTGTTGGGAAAATGCTGAACGGTGAAGAAACATTCCTACCCTGCACGCCCCACGGGTGTCAGCAACTGCTCATGCGCTACGGCTACGATCCCGCCGGCAAACACGTCGTGGTCGTCGGGCGGTCGAACATCGTGGGCAAACCCATGGCAGCAATCATGATGCAGAAAGCCGATGGTGCCAATGCGACGGTTACGGTCTGCCACTCCCGCACGAAGAACCTCGCAAAAATGGTAGCGCAGGCGGACATCGTCATCGCAGCCATCGGCGTACCGAACTTCATCAAGGCGCGCATGATAAAACCCGGCGTGGTCGTCATTGATGTCGGTGTGAATCGCGTCGAAGACAAGACCCGTAAGACGGGGTATCGATTGGTGGGGGATGTGGATTTCAAAAACGTCAGCAAGAAAGCCAAGGCCATTACCCCGGTTCCCGGTGGTGTTGGCCCCATGACAATCACCATGCTGATGATGAACACCGTCGAATCCGCACGCCGGGCCGCAAAACGAAAATAGTCCCGATCAGAACGAAATTTTCAAGGTACGTGAAGGCTTGGTCCGCGCTCTAATACCCGAAAATTCATCTTTATTCTCGCCACTCATGGAGGAAACCCGGACCGTATAGATGCCCGTCGCGAACACCTTAGGACGGAATCGGTTGCCCTTGATTCGCACCGTGTAAACAATTTCACCGGCCGCTTCGTTTACGACCTGTACCAGCGGATTCACCGCACTCTCCATAATCAGCTCCGGCAAATACGCCACGGCTTTGCGGTTGTAATTATCCATTTGGTTCACCGTGATCGGCCACCCCGGATACTGTTTGGCATCAGGAGCAGAAGGATCCACCCAACGCGGCCAAACTTCCGAAGTAATCGTGCGCTCCTTCTTGTTGAATCGTACGATGCCATACCCGGGAGCGCGATCATAGAGTGCCGCCGGGTCCACGCCTGCCGGTTCCGGATTGGACACCGCATGCACGGTAATCTTGTTTCCGAATCCGTCATGAAATTCGCCGGTATATTCGGGACTGTCCGCATCGCGATTGGCACCGGGTTCGGGAGGAAACCACCGTCGCGGGAAGAGGTTCGCGATAGACGGAACACACAATGCAAATCCCGCATCGTTCCAATCATCGATGCCGTACTGACTGAAACTGCCCAAATGTTGGTCGCCAGCAATGTGAAACGCGAAACCCTTTCGGATGGCACGGAGTGCACGATCACGACCGGATTTTGGCCATCCGTTGGAATCGCCATCGGCAACGAATTTGTCGCCGCGAATGTACTCGCCCTTGAACGATGGTTGTTGCATTCTCTGTACCACTTTGTCGCTTATTGAATCCTTGGGCAATGTCGCGATGTTCGCGAAAATCGTCTGAGACAATACCACCTTCATATACGCCTGCGGATCCCAAGTGTTCGCCCAGTCTTCCAGGAAGGCCTCTTGACGGTCTCCAAGCAATACCGATCCAGGCGGATCACCATTCACGGCGGGGTCAAAGTCACGCTCCTCGAACCAGCCATTGATTACGCCGCCGTCCGGCACCATCACGGTCGGCGACGATTTGAACATCCGGTCTGCAAGAATCGCGAAACTGATTCCGCCGTACTCGAGATTCGTGTGGTAAGTTGTAATGCCCTGTTCAATCGGTTTCGGGTCAACCGGGTCGGGCAGATGACTGACTTGCGTACGATGCACCGCGTTCACGAACAGCGGATCCATCGTGTAACCGCCCGTATCCTGAGCCGCCTGCTGACCTCTGGACGATTCAGCTTTGCGCCCGCCTGCGCCCCAGATGTTGCCCTGATAGACGTCATGATCGTCTGGCAGCGTGATTGATGGTGTGTCGCGGGTGAGTTTCCGAAACGCCAGGCACCATCGATACCAGTGGTACAGGTAATCCACAATCGCGTCGTCGGCGGGATTGCGAATGATTCCCGACAGCCCGCCTTCGTAAATTTGGTCACCCGAAAAGAACAGTAGATCCGGGTTGTGATATTTCACGGCGTCGACGACCTCGTTATGCGGATACCAGAAATGATTCTGATTCCAGTGACCCTTACCCTGAGCCGAAATATGGTGTCCCGTGAATGCAGCGACGACCATCGTTTCTTTGCCAACCGGATCGCTACGAATCGTCCCTTCATAAAAAGTGGGAGAGTCATTCAGGCTGTATCGTACGCGGTATGGCGTATCATTTTCAGCGGACCAGTTATCAACGCGCAACGTGGCGGTGAAACTGTACGGTTGAATTGTCGTTTTGGAAACTTCTTTCCATTCGCCACCCCGATTCACATCCAAATACACATCACGCGAATCGCCCTCCCCCATCGGAGCCATCTGCGCCGTTATTTTAAGGGTCCCACCGCTCAAGGTGTACTGCGTCGAAACGATAGGACCGAAATCACGATCATCATGTTCGTCGAAAAGGTCGCCTTCGATCTCCCAGTCCCGAAACCAGTAGCCATCGCCGGATTGCTTCGGACTCAGGTGCGAAATCAACGCGACGTTGCCCGTGAAACAAGTTTCGGGTGCGTTCTCCAGGGTTGACTCAGCAAGCACGCGATTCGTTTGTGAATCTCGAACACGAGCTGTGAGTATGAGTGAATCCCCATCGCGTTTCCCCTCGATTTCCAGAATACGGTCGACCCAAGTTCCCGGATCCGTTTTCGTTTTGTTCGATTTCAACTCCGGCCAAGCTCTGATCCCGATGGTCGTAGGACGACGTGGCCCTTTATCGTGCGCGTTGTCACGAAACACGATGTTGCCCGAGCCATCAAGGGCGACAATGATGCCCCCGTCATTACCCGGCCAATGATGCGCGAGTGCCGAAGTGCGGTAGTCGACATGCGCACCCCCAGCACCGACGAGAAATCCAGACCAGGTGTGTTCGTTCGCCGCGTCATCCGGCTCAATTGGCCCCATTTGCACCTGCATTGAGAACGAGCCGTCCCGATCCGACAAGGTATGACTCAGCAGGTGCAAGGTCCGCAACGGTTTTGCCTTACGCCCTTCGATGCATTCCAGACGACCGTTCGCCACGCGCCAGTCCAGCAGGCGATTGGCAAAGACATCCGGACCCGTCCAGATTCGAGCTTCGTCATTTTGCAGATCGCCGAAAAGCGTTGCCGATTGCGCGATAGATGGGAATGAACTTAGGAGAACGATAAGGATCGACGCAGCAATTTTCATATTCTTTCCTCAATGTGGTGTCCGCCCTATCCTAACAAAGGCCGACCACACACTACGAGGAAAATCCAGCGCGCCCTAGGGCATTCGAGTCCAAACGAAGGGTTCGCTGTCGAAGCCAAAATTACCCTTTCGGTCCGCGCGATGGTAAGTACCCGTCAAGGTATTTCCGTCCTGGCTGATGCGCAGATCGAATCTCCAGATACGGGTCACGGGCGGGAGTTTGCGCTTATTGATAACCATGCCCTGCAGCCGACCACGCTCATAGGTCCATGTTTCGCTAACGATGTTATGGGGAACGACTGTCAGGCCATTCAAGACAATCGTGTTGTCCTGCTGTGCCATTGTGATAAGCGTGTTACCGTTTCGCCAGTTGCCTGTAAGGTCGCTTCGGTGCAACTCATCCCTCGCGAGGCCTGGCGCGTTGGCTACATGCTTAAAGGTCGTTTTGGGAGTGGAGGCAAGACGATTTCCTCGACCATGTGAATACTCCCACAACACGAGCTCCACTTGAACGGCGTGTTCCACGTCCATGGCCAGCTCCAGCTGCTCGAAGGGGATAAACAGTTTATCCTTGAGCGCATAGTTATCCGACGATACCATCGATTCCTTGCCGACGTACACCTGACCCTTCGACGAGCGATTCACTTTGTCCGAATCCTTTAGGGGTTTACCCTTATCATCATAAAAATAAGCAGCCAATTCGATCTTCGTGCCATTCAGGTTTTCGATCAGTGCATCACTTGCCAATTCCACGCCAAATACGCCGTCTCGCTGCGCACTCAAGTCGAGTTCGATAAGTTCAATGCTTCCCGCTGGTCCCGACCTGGCCGGAGGTGGTTTCGGCGACGGCGCCGCAGCTACTTCAATTTCTTCACGTGTCTCCAACTCCATATTTCGGGCCTCAAGCAGTGCAGCTTCAGCCTCGGCTCTGGCTAGCGCAAGTTTTTCAGTCTCTTTGCGGGCCGCTTCCGCATCGGAAAGTGCGGTCAATCGCTCCTTTTCCGCGTCAGCCTTCATGCGGTCGAGTTCTTCCAGCGCTTCAGCTTTGGCCAGCGCATTCTTCTGTTCAGCCTTGATTCGGTCCGCCTCCGCCTGAGCAATCGCAACCATACGTTCCTTCTCGGCTTCGGCCTTCAATCGGTCGAGTTCTTTTTGCGCTTCAGCTTTTGCAAGCGCGTTCTCATGCTCAGATCTGATTCGATCAGCCTCTGCTTGCCCAATTGTTGCTAGACGCTCCTGCTCGGCATCGGCTTTCATGCGGTCGAGTTCTTTTTGCAATTCAGCTTTGGCCAGCGCATTTTCTTCGGCCATTTGTTTGCGCGACGCTTCCGTCTCAGAAGCAGCGGCCAGACGATCATCTTCCGCTTGCGCCCTCAACGTTTTCATTTCTGCAAGTATCGTTGCCTGCTCGGCTCGAATGGCCGCCAACTCTTCTTGAACGTCCGAATCTTGTTGAACGGCTTCGTTGGTGGCGACAGCTCTCGACTCAGGGGTCGAATCTGCACCCCACTCGAAACCAGCGGAAAGACTCTTTTCAACTTCCTCACTCAACACGTTCGCCTGTCCGGCGATCCAGAGATTGCCCCCAAGCAGATCGGGCGAACCTTGGGCCGGCGATGTTTCGGTCTTTTCCTTGTCGGCATCCGTATCGCCAACAACTTCCGCGATGGGAGTTTCAATGGGCTCGTTTGCCGTTTCCTCCAGCGTCGCGGCTTGTTCCCCGCCACGCCAAATTCTTGTGGGCGCGGAAACTTCGGTATCACCGGTATATTGTGCCTCCATAGCAGGACCAGTTGCCTCCTGCGAGCCGGAGGCTTGCCCCCCGCAACCAGAACAGACCAGTACCAACATGAGCATTAGCGCGCCGAGTCTTATCATCGTGTCAATCCCCTATTCAATTAAGGATACCACGAAACATGAATAATTGAAATCTGATTTCGACCTGATTTTCCACTGAAATGGACGCGATTCAGGCGAATTTCCATGGAAGCCGAAAGGGGCTACCGTGCTCCACACACCGTCGTCGGCACAAGGTTTAATTCGTTCCGGCGAACAGGATATGATAAGAGGCATCAATCAACGGACGCGACCATAAGATACGGGAGGAACCAATCGGTGCAATTTACGTCCTTACACGCAGCCTGGGAAGCAATTCCACTGTCCTTGTCGCTTTCGGAAAGAATCAATACGGCCTGGTTGGATACATTACGCGAAGTCGGCACCAGGGTTCAGGTACGTAGCGGCGACAACGTGATTTCCCTGAACGACACCAATACGGGCACCGGGTACGTGCTGTATTCCGGCGAGATCTCCGTTCAGAAAAAAGACGCACCCGAAATTGTGAAACCCGCTCCTGAATTGCTCGGCGAAATGGGGCAACTCAATCCGGCCGGTACCCGAACGGCAAGTGTGGTCGCCGCGACCGACGTTGCGCTGATTTCATTCAACTGGACGAAACTGAATGCGGCTCTGGCCATACGGCTAAGTGAAGCTGAACTGGAAACATTAAAAGATGCCATACAGCAATACGCATGGAGCCACTTTGTAGAATAGAACAATGGGGCGAAACGGAATTTAGATATCGTATCGTGACCCAGGGGAAAGGTAAAGAACGTGATACATCTGGAGCGAGTGCCGGAATTGAATGACGGGGTCCTCATACTGGGATTCCGTGGTTTGATGGATGGGGGCGAGGTGTCCACCGGCACAGTTGAATATTTAATTGAGACCTACGATGCCGAGCGATTCGGAGAAATCCATCCCGACGGATACTACGTGTACAGCGTACCCGGCGCACTTCAGATAGCCGCCATGTTTAGGCCGCACGCCCAAATCGAAGACGGTCGCGTCACCGACTACGAAGAACCCAGAAACGAATTTTACGTCAGCGAGCAACACAACGCCGTACTGTTTATCGGCGATGAACCTCACATCAGTTGGCATCAATATACCCGCGAATTGTTCAGTATTGTTGAGCAATGCAACATCAGCCGCATCTGTTACGTCGGCAGCGTGACCGGGCTCGTTCCCCACACGCGCGAACCCGTGTTCTACAGCAGTTTCAGCGACGAATCATTTCGCGATGCGGTCGTTTCCTCCGGCATACATCCCACCCACTACGAAGGTCCCTCAAGTCTGGCAACCTTCTTCATCAAAACCGCCGAGGCACAAGGCATCTCCATCGCGACCCTGGTCGCGGGTATCCCGCCCTACGTGCAAGGACGTAACGACCACTGCATCGAGTCGCTCATCGAAAAATTACAGCCGCTTTTGGGAATCTATGTGGACACCGATGAACTCGCCGCGCGTCGTGTCGAGTTCGATAGAGGTCTTGAGGATATCGTCCAGGCGCGCCCCGAATTGCGCGAACAGATCAAGAAACTTGAAGACATCTACGATCAACAACTCAACGAACCCTCCGACGATTCAGGGGACACTGTTTCACCCTCCGAGCCCGATATCGGCGATATTCGATCATGGTTCGACAAGCAGGGGTTTAGTTTTGACGGATAGCCGACCACGCTTCCTCTGCACCAGCGCGTAGTCACTCCAACCAACCGACGAAGGATAGTTCCATGGAATTGAAAGACAAAATCACCGTAGTTACCGGCGGAGCCAGCGGAATCGGTGAAGCACTGTGCAAACGCTTTCACGAAGAAGGTGCCGAGGCCGTAGTCGTCGTCGATCGAGACGAAGAAGGTGCCAAGCGCGTAGCCGAATCCATCGGCGGCATCGCCATGGTGGCTGATGTTGCCAACGAAGCCGATATCCAACGTGTCGTCGCGGATACTGAATCCCAAATCGGCCCAATCGATTTATTCTGCTCCAACGCCGGCATCGGTGTCCCGGACGTCAGCCACGCCGCATCCGCCTCCAACGAAGACTGGGAGAACATCTGGCAGATCAATGTCATGGCTCACATTTACGCAGCCCGTGCGGTGTTACCCGGCATGATTGAACGCGGTGACGGGTATTTGCTCAACACGGCCTCGGCCGCAGGGTTGCTCAGTCAGATAGGTTCCGCGCCCTATTCGGTGACCAAACACGCGGCCGTCGGGTTCGCCGAGAGCCTTGCGATCACCCACGGCGACGACGGCATCAAAGTTTCGGTCCTATGTCCGCAGGCCGTGCGCTCCAAAATGACCGAGGGTACCGGCGAAGGCGGTCCCGCTGGTGGTGACGGCATGCTGGAACCTGAAGAACTTGCCGAAACGACCATCCAGGGCATTCGCGACGAGATATTCTTGATACTGCCTCACCCGGTGGTCAAGACCTACATGGAACGCAAAGTATCGGACTATGATCGCTGGATCGGCGGTATGCGACGCTGGCGCAAAAACTTCGTCAAGTAAACCTTACCAATCGTAGGCGAGATTCAGGAAATACGTCGTATCCAGTCGATCGATTCCCGGTAGTGGCGCGTCGTCGTACTCATGCTTCACACCAAGGCGTAATTTCCACGCATCGTTGGATGCCAGCGGAATCTCAGCACTACTATTCGCGATGATACGATACCCGCGCACAGGGTTTTCCAATGCGGAATGGTAGGTCGTGTCCTGCCGAAGTTTTGCCCACTTCTTTATCTTCAACTCGTACTCATAGCCCAAGTCAAGAATCGCCTCATCTTTGTCCTCGGCAACGTCAAAGGTTTCGTACTGATAACCGAGACCCAGGCGCGTCATCAGCATCTGGCGAGGACTCTTGAGTGCCTGATACCCTATACCAAAAACGATCGTACTGCGTAAATCAAGTGCCTCGAATTCGTCATGCTCCAACTCCGCGCTGGTGTAGGCACTCCACAGGTCTGAAAACTTCCACTCGTAGCGGCCTCCCCCTTTGAATTCATTCTGAGAACGAACGCCCTCATCTTCGGCGTAAAATCCGAGCGCAAAGAGTCGAAGCCTGGTTGCTTCGGCATCGCGAACCCCCTCGCTACGGCCCACAAAAGTAAAGCGATCCGAGTTCCCGTCGGTACCCGTTAATCCCAACTCCAGCCGCCCCGTCCAGAGCCGCGCCGGTGCCGGCATTTTTTCGTCCGCAGGCCAAATCAACAACACGGTCGACGTGGAGATCGATTCCTTCGAGCCATCAGCGTTTAGCAGCAACTGTTGATCCCCTTCCACGACAAGCTGCTCGACACGCGGTTCCTCATCGTCAAGCGCAACCCCTTTTGCCTCCTCAGTGACGAGTCCCGTGACGCCACTCATCTCGATCGAAACGACTCCAGCATGTTTCGTCTGGATTTTTACGACGCCATCCCGCAGCGTGATGATTGTCCCCACGATTTTCGACCCGTCGTCGAGCAATACCTCATCCGCATGCGGATGAGGTTGAATGAATAGTCCCGTCAACAATATCAAGGAGAAGATAAACATGCGCATGGTACGATCCTTTACGGTTTCGTCATTCGAGCTGGATACACCCGGAGAATTGAGCACCAAAGTATCAAAAAATCGTTGCTTAATGCACGATTCGCACGTTGACCAATCACGAGTTTCGCGGTATAGTGTCTTTCAGAGAGGGGGGCGGTGCCATGTCTGGATTCATACTCATTGCCGTTGTAAATATCGGACTATTTGCGCTGGTCCGCTGGTTTATGGACTCGGATCTCTTCAAGAGTCATGGCGAGCATCGACTATCCGGCGTACTGATCCTCGGAATCATCTGCTTCTGGACATTTGCCGTGTTTACAGGGGGTGGCATGATGCTGCAAGGGGCAACAACAGGAGCGGCCCGCTTCACCGTGGGGTGCTATGCCGTACTCACCGCCCTTCCCTGGGTGCTCCCGTTTATCATGGTGTTTACAGATGGCGCGTCCGCATCCGTGGTCGATGGCTTGTTCGGGCTCGCCAGAGAGGTGCAGGATGAAGTCGACCTTCGGAAAGCCCATGAGCTGCTTCGTAAAGGGCAGCGCGAGGAGGCCGTCGAAGAATTGAACCGCCTTCGAAGAGAGTTTCCAGACTCCTCAAACGCCCGGTTTGTGCTCGCGGCTCTTTCTGAAGACACGAACGATTACGAAGCCGCAGCCGATTACTATCGAGAAATCCTTCTGCATTGTCACCAGCAGTTGATTCCCTGGACCAACGCGGCAAACGCGCTGTCCCAATTGTTGGAAGAGGAAATGAATGATGTTGCTGGCGCGAACCACCTCAGGAAAGAGATCCAACTGCGCAACCCCGATTCACACTTCAAAATCAGCATGGGCGATGAGAAGCAAGTGAAGAAAAAGAGTGCGTACCGTGCTCAGTCATCCAAGCGCGCTTCCCGCGAACCCGAAGGCCGACTCGACCTCAATCAGGCGCGCAGGCTGATCGCGCAAAAAGAAATACCCAAAGGTCTGGCATTATTCAAACGCTATCTGGATGAGCATCCAGGAGAGGTCCGCGGGCACTTTGAGCTCGCCGGATTCTACGAACGCTACGAGCGCGAAGACGACGCCGTGCGAAGATTTCAATTGATCATCCAGCGATTCGAAAGTGACGACGACACATGGGCCAAGGCCGTTCTGCGGCTCGCAAGCATTCGCGAGAATTTCGATCACGACACCGATCTGGCCATCTCACTTCTGCGCTCCGTAGCCGATAGGCTGAGGCATACCGCCCAGGGAAAAGAAGCGCGGCAACGCCTGAAAGACATTCGTCAACGCATCGACGGCTAGGAAATACCTACCAGAATAATTGTTAGATCTATGGTAAATCTCCGCGTCGATAGTCAAAAACATCTACACTACGTTGTGATATTTTTGTGAACTTATTCGTCGACACCGTGTTACACTCCTCCGAGTCATATTATCAATCGACACCCCTTGAGAAGGAGTTTTCATTATGCGTAACCTGTCTGTTTATCTGACTGCTATCAGTCTGGCGGTCGGAGGTACTGCGGTAGCTGAGTTGACTGCGGCCGTGCCAAACCCCACGTACACCAAAGATGTCGCACCGATTATTTTTGAGAATTGCGCGAGCTGCCACCGTGAGGGGCAGATTGGCCCCATGTCACTTTTGACCTATCAGGAAGTACGTCCCTGGGCCAAATCCATCCTGAAAAACGTCGCCGAGGGCGCCATGCCCCCTTGGGATGCTGACCACGGATTCGGTCCCTGGATCGACGACCGCAGCATGTCGCAAGCCGAAATCGATACCATCGTAAATTGGGTGGAACAGGGCGCAAAACGAGGCAACCCGAAAGACATGCCGGAATCTCCTGTATTCAGCAGTTCCGAATGGATCCTTGGTGAACCGGATTACGTCATTCAATTTGAAAGCTACGACGTTCCCGGTGGCGGGCCCGACCTGTTCCACGATTTCATATTTGAAACGGATCTTTCCGAAGACAAATGGATTACCGACGTTGAAGTGTTACCCGGAAGTAGCGAAGTTGTTCACCATGTGATCCTGTGGAAGGGCGAGCAGGGCGGCGGAAATCCCCAGGGATGGATCGGTGCCTGGGCCGCTGGTGCCGCGCCAAATCAGTTCGCCGAAGGAACCGGCCGCATGCTGGGGAAAAACTCCGTTATTCGCGGAGACATGCACTATCATCCCACCGAAGACGACCACACCGATGCGACTCGTGTCGGATTTCACTTTGCCGATGGTCCAATCGAAAAAGAACTCGTGAACCTGTGGGTCCTGAATGCCGAATTCAAAATCCCCGCCGGTGCCAGCAATCATGAAGTCACATCAAAGTACACCGTCCTGGAAGATAGCCACCTAATCTCACTGACACCGCACATGCACTACCGCGGCAAAGATTTTGTATACACCCTGACCTACCCGGACGGAAAATCCGAAGAACTGTTGAGAGTCAGTGACTACGACTTCAACTGGCAGACCGAATACCGATTCGAGAATCCCGTCGCCGTACCCACGGGAACCGTTATCGACTGTGTTGCGCACTTTGACAACTCTACTGCAAACGAAGCGAATCCCGATCCGACCAAGGATCTTACCTTCGGGCCCGAATCCTACGATGAAATGATGATCGGATTCATCGATTTCGTGGTTGACGAAGGCGTGAGCCCATCCGTAAAAGCGGACCCGATTGCCATGAAAATCGAGAATCTGCTTGCACTGCACCCCGGCGAAGTATACAGCCTCAAAGTTCCTTTCGACCCCAAAAAAGGCATGCAGAAAACCGCCTTGTACCTTCCCAAAGAAGGTGACGGCGGCTGGTACATCCCCATCGCATCATTCGCGGCGCGTGCTGCTGTCGAAAACCTCGTGTGGACCGATAACGACTTTGTCGGAACCCTCACAATACCGGGTCAGCCTGCGCAAGAGTTCAAAGGCAGCATTAACCCCGCTGCGGGAGAAGTAACCGTATTCATGCGCGGATTTCCGCTCAAAGGCGTGCTCGAAAAGTAACCCATTCAGAATAAGCAACTTAGGGCTATGCTCCAACAGAGCATGGCCCTTTTTTTGTTTTTGGGTCAATATATCAAAACCAAGATGTTTTTAATCTAACATTTTGCTATAGTGTATCTAAATCACGTTTAACTAAATCCATAAATATTAACTAATTAATTGATTTCGGGGGCGGGATACGTATGTCCATCAGAGCAGAGATGAAGATCAAGCATGATTTCGGGTCAATCGGCGAAGAGGCAATGCTCAACGTCATCTACACCGCCGAACGCTGGAAAAAACTGAGCACCACCATCTATGGACATTTCGGCATTACACCTGCCCAATTCAATGTTCTTCATCTGATCTACTACCAAAGCGATAAAAATGTCGGCCTGACCCAGGCAGAAATCAGCGAGATGATGCTCGTGAAACCGGCCAACACAACACCACTGGTGGACAGGCTTGAAGCGTTGGAGCTCGTCGAGCGCACTGCCGTCCCTGAAGATCGCCGATTCTGGCGCGTGAAACTGCTGCCCAAAGGCATTGCCACATTCAAACAGGCGAACCGCGTTTACTACGATCGCATTCGTTCGGTCTACGAAAAGTTGCCCGAAGACGAATTGAAAGCACTCATTTCAGCGCTCGAGAAAGTCCGCCTGCAAACGACGAATTTCGAACCCGATTTCGGGGACACGGAATCGGCCAAGTCATGACACCCGAGGAGTACCGTGAAAGTCTGCGCGATGGGCGGTGCCTCTACCTTAACGGCGAGAAAATCGACGATCTTGCCTCGTCGGAAGCATTCCGCGTCTCGATCGACCACGCTGCCAACGATTACGTCATCACCAATACATCCGATGTCGGTCAGTTCATCAATGCCGAGGGCGAATCCGAATCACGATTGTTTCAGATTCCAAAAACCAAGGACGACCTCAACCGACGATTCGAGTTGATGAGACGTCTCAGTCCGGTCAGTGGTGCCATAGGCGCGCTCTTTGCGCTGTTGAATAGCCGCGAGTTGCTCGCCGACATTGAGCCCGATTACGCCCGGCGTGTCGAAGAACTCTATCAGCGATGCCGGGACAACGACTTACGCGTGGCCCAGGTCGTAACCGATCCGAAAGGTGACCGTAGCCGTGGCCCACTAGAGCAAGATGACCCGGACCTGTATTTGCACGTCGTTGAGAGACGGGACGACGGGATCGTCGTGCGCGGGGCAAAGTTGCACATCACCGCCGCGGCGCTTGTCCATGAATTTATTGTGTTGCCCACTCGGCGCATGAAACCCGGTGAAGAAGACTACGCGCTCGCCTTTTCCACTCCGGTGAACGCGCCAGGGATTCGCATTATCAACAAGATGATTCAGCCACCCAGCGACAGCACCTTCGATTATCCCGTCAGCAATCGCCGCCGCATGCCCGAAGGCTTCGTCATTTTTGATGATGTTTTCGTGCCGTGGGATCGTGTGCTCCTGTGCGGTGAGATTCAAGGCGCCGGAAAGCTCGCAAGTAGCCTTGGTCTGTGGGAGCGCGTACAAGGACTGGCGGATATGGTCGAACGCGCAAAGACGCTCGTGGGAATGGCCCAACTATTGGCCGATTACAACGGCATCAGCCAGGCATCCCATGTAGTCGATAAAATTACCGAACTCATATTCTACGCAGAGACTCTTGATGTCTTCCTGCGTTCATGTCTCGCAGAATACAAGACTACGCCGAGCGGCATGGTCTACCCCAACGGTCGCACCATCAACCTCGCGAAATATTACGGCGCGACGAACTATCACCTGATGCTCCGACACATTCACGACCTCTGCGGCGGTATCGTCCTGACGCTTCCCACCGAAGCCGATTACCGTGGCGAAGAAACGGGGCCTGACATCGAAAAATATCTACGCACCACCGATGACGCTCCTGTCGAAGATCGCATGCGCCTGCTCAACCTCGTTCGCGATATTACTGCGGACACGCAAGGCGGCTGGGATCAGGTCACGATGGTTCAAGCCGGTGGGGGACTGGCCGCGCAGAAAATCATCACCTACCGTGGATTTGACATGGATTCGGCAGTATCCAAGGTCAAAGGCCTCGCGGGAATCTCAGAATAATCTGAAGTTACGCGCGGTAGAGCGAGCGTCCGATACCCATCGCGTCACGACAGTTCTCGACCGTGTCCAATGCAATGGGCGTAACTTTTTCGGCGTTGGCCGTCAGGAATTCAATCACCGAAGCGTCGTCATTTTCAGGCGCGTGAAACTTGTGGATGATGGGCGCGTTGAACGCGCTCACATGTTCGGCGACGGATTTCTTCAGATTGCCGTAGAACTTTCCACCGTTGCGGTATTCTTCCACGTATTCCAGGTACACCTCTTCCGGGGCAAGTAAATCGAGCAGTGTATACAACATGCCCACGCCCGGTGCCAGTTGAGGAACAAAATCCGTAGGCGCGTTCGATTCGCCTTCGATAGGCCCAGGATCCGTCGTGGTCGGTACCGACTTGATTTTCTTGAGCACCGTTTTCTCATCATCCATCAGGCCCAGATCGTTACTTTCGCTTTTACCCATTTTTGCGCCGCCATCAAGACCCGGCAGTCGCAGCGCATTGCGCGACACCGCCTCAGGAATGTGCAACGCGTCGCAGTTGAAGCGATGATTGAATTTCTGGGCAATATCCATGGCCATTTCCACGTGTTGGCGCTGATCATCGCCTACCGGAACCTTGTCCGCCTGCACGATGAGAATATCCGCCGCCATGAGAATCGGGTATCCCATAAGGCCATAGGTGATAGGATTGCCTTCCGGACCCTTCGTCGTTCCGCCGGGTAATTTCGCGACCGCATCTTTGTAGGTCGTGCCCCGCTCAAGATGACCGATATTCACGACCATGCTCAGCAGCAGATTCAGTTCCGCCGTGCAGGGAAGATCGCTCTGACGATAAATGACGGATTTCGCCGGGTCCAGTCCGCACGCCACATAGGTGCGCAACATGTCCAGCGTGAAGCGAAAATAGTCAACGCGTTCCTTGGCCGTTGTCAATGCATGATAATCCGCGATGAAGTAGTAACACTGAAGCCCTTCATCCTGGAGTTCGATAAACTTTTTGATCGCGCCGAAATAATTACCGTAATGCAGTCGCCCGGTGGGACGAATGCCCGACAGGATGATCTCCTGCTTCTCTGCCATGCTGTATCACTCCTCATGCATCACGTGCACGTCACGCGTTGGGGTACCTAGGGAATTTCGATCACACGAATACCGCTACATTTTCTGCAGCAGATCCAGGAATGCTTTATTGGCTTTCGTCTTCTCAAGTTTTTCGATGAGCAACTTTGCCGCTTCCGAAGTTTCCAGCGGAGCTAGAACCTTGGCCAAGAGCCACAGTTTTTGAACCGTTTCCTCGCCGAGCAGTAGTTCTTCTTTACGCGTACGAGATTTCTGTACATTCATCGCCGGGAAGATGCGTCTCTCCATCAGCTTGCGGTCCAGGTGCAATTCCATGTTACCCGTGCCCTTAAACTCTTCGTAGATGACATCATCCATTTTGGAACCTGTCTCGACGAGCGCTGTGGCCAGAATCGTCAGGCTACCACCGAACTCAATGTTGCGGGCCGCGCCGAAAAATCGTTTCGGGCGTTGAAGCGCGTTGGATTCCACACCCCCGGTCAATACCTTGCCGCTGGACGGCACGATAATGTTGTACGCGCGGGCAAGACGGGTGATTGAGTCGAGCAGAATCACAACGTCCTTTTTGTGCTCCACCAGACGTTTGGCTTTTTCCAACACCATCTCGGCAACCTGAATGTGACGTTCCGGCGGCTCATCAAAAGTCGATGCAATCACTTCACCTTTAACCGAACGCTTCATTTCCGTCACTTCTTCCGGACGTTCGTCAATGAGCAATACAATCACCACCATTTCAGGATGATTGGTCGATATACTGTTCGCGATTTTTTGAAGGATAACCGTTTTACCCGTGAACGGCGCGGCCACAATCAGACCACGCTGCCCCTTACCAATTGGGCAGATGAGATCCATGATACGCATCGCCACTTCTTTTTGTGTGGTTTCCAGAATGATGCGCTCTTCCGGATGAAGGGGGGTAAGGTTGTCAAAGAGAATACGATCCTTGGCGACCTGTGGACTCTCGTAGTTGACGGCTTCCACTTTCAATAAAGCGAAATAGCGTTCACCGGGTTTCGGTGCGCGCACGTGTCCTTGAATCGTGTCACCCGTGCGAAGACCAAACTTGCGAATCTGACTGGGCGACACGTAAATGTCGTCCGGTCCAGGCATATAGGAATAATCGCCCGAACGCAGAAATCCGAATCCATCAGGTAGAATTTCCAGCGTACCCTCGCCATAAATCGACCCTGCTTTTACGATACTCTCCTGAAGAATCCAGAAAATAAGGTCCTGTTTCTTCAGGCTCGTGACTTCCCCGCCCAGCTCTTGCGCCATTTCGCTCAACTCAGGCATGGTCATATTTTTGAGATTGTTGATCGATAACTCCGGCCCGGACGAATCCGGTTCAATATATTCCTCATCCGCCACATCCAGTATGGCCGATTTTTTCTTGCCTTGATTACCGCGTTGGCCATTGTTGCCCCGCCGCTGCTGCTTCGAGCCGTTATCGGAGTCACCGCTCTTGGTACGCTTGCGAGGCCGTGCGCCCTGCTTGTCAGCTGCCTTTTTTTCTGCCATGAATTGTTCCCTTTTTCCTAGCGGTCTTTGCGACCACGATTGTGTGTAATGATATGGGTGCTGAATCGAATGTGATTCCATTCAGGTTGTAGTTGATAAATCTCGTCGTTTAATGAATTTCTGCCCAGTGATTGCCTATGCCCACGTCTACTTTCAGCGGTACCGCCAACTCCAAAGCCGACTCCATAATCGTTTTGATCGTTTCGGCGATTTCGTCCGCATCATTTTCCGGCGCTTCAATCAGAAGCTCATCATGTACTTGCACGAGAAGATGAGCGTCCGTGTCTCTCAATGCCACATCCACGCGAATCATCGCAATCTTGATAATGTCCGCCGCCGTTCCCTGAACCGGTGTGTTCATTGCGATGCGCTCAGCACCTTTGCGCGATTGAACATCCGATCCATTGATTTCAGGAATGAATCGACGGCGTTTCAACATCGTCGTCACGTACCCGTTTTTTCTGGCACCTTCGATGGTCTCGTCAATCCAGATCCGCACGCCGGGATACTGCTCAAAATAGTTATCAATAAACCGGGCCGCTTCCTTGTTGGCGATTCCCAGATTTCGAGCCAACCCAAAGGCGCTGATGCCATAGACCACGCCGAAATTCACCGCTTTGGCCTGACGCCGCATATCCGAATCCACGTCTTCCAAGGCAACGTTAAACACACGCGCCGCCGTGTCCGAGTGAATATCTCGGTCATCGTGGAAGGCTTGAATCAATGCTTTGTCCCCGGTCAGGTGCGCGAGCAATCGTAATTCAATTTGTGAATAGTCCGCCGAGATGAGTTTCATGCCGGATGCGCCAGGAATAAAACCCTGACGAATGCGACGGCCCATATCCGTGCGGACCGGTATGTTTTGCAAGTTCGGGTGACTACTGGACAAACGTCCCGTGGCCGCCACCGCCTGATTAAACGAAGTGTGTATACGTCCCGTCCTGCTGTTAACCATGGTTGGAAGCGCGACTACGTAGGTATTACGTAATTTCTCGAGCATCCGAAATTCCAGCATTTTCTTCGGAAGCGGATGCTCCAAGGCAAGCTCCTCCAACACCGTCACATCGGTCGAATATCCCGTTTTGGTTTTTTTCTTCGGAGGCAATCCGAGATCCTCAAACAATACCTTTTGAAGCTGTTTGGGAGAATTAATCTGGAACGGGCCGCCAGCCAAATCGTGAATTTCCGTTTCCAAGGTGGCAAGACGTTGTTCAATTTCGGTTCGAAGTTCCTCGAATACCTCGGGATCAATCGCGATGCCCCGCATCTCCATCCGCATCAGCACATGAAGCAGCGGAAGCTCCACCTCACGAAACAAACCTTCCAGTCCTTGCTCGTTCAGGGATTTATGGAAGATGGTCGACAGGCGCCAGGTGATGTCCGCGTCCTCTGCAGCGTATTCGCACGCAACATCGAGGGGAACCTTGTCGAATGTGATGGCTTTAGATCCTTTTCCGATCACATCGGATATGGGGATCATTTCGCATCTGAGATACTTGAGACTGACTTCACCTAAATTATGCCTTACCCGGGAGGGGTCCGTCAAGTAGGACGCAATCATCGTATCCAGCATAATGCCCCCCAAAGGCAGGCCCGCGTTGGCCAGAATAATCGCATCATACTTGATATTATGCCCGGATTTGCCTATTTTCGCGTCCAACAGCAGCGGTCCCAGGTGCTTTTTGACCTCATCCAAAGGGATCATCGAGTCAATTGGCTCCGCCAGCAGGTCGTCCTGAGTATGAGCAATCGGTATGTAATAACCCGTGCGGTCTTTACAGCTCAGCGAGATGCCCACCAGTTCGGCCACCATAGGATCGATCGACGTGGTCTCCGTGTCGACGGCGAATTCGCCCGATGCCGTCATTTCCTTGATGACTTTCTTGAGCAGCGAAACCGACTGCACGAGCTGATAGTCCCGTTCCTCCGCTTCTTCAATCTTGTCTTCTTCGGGCATGAATTCTGCCGTTAATCCGCGAAATTCAAAGGCGGCAAACAGATCGGAAAGGCGTTTGTGATCCAATTCCTTGCGCGCGAAGGCTTCCAGATCATCGTCCAATTCCACGTCCGTCTTGATGGTGACCAGTTCCAGACTCAGATACGCTTTCTCTTTATCCTCGATCAGCTTTTCTTTTTGCTTGCCCTTCAGGTCCTCGATGTTTTCATACACACCATCCATCGTCTTGTATTTTTCGAGGAGTTTCTTGGCCGTCTTTTCTCCAATGCCTCGCACACCCGGCACGTTGTCCGCCGAATCACCCATGAGTCCCAGCAGGTCGATCACGTGTTCCGGGGGAACTCCATAACGCTCCACGACATCTTGAGGCGCATACCACTTTCCGTTATCCCCTTTGCTGGGATCGAAAACGCGTACCGTATCCGTCACGCACTGAAGCATGTCCTTGTCGCCCGTCACCAGCGTAGGATTGACCCCTTGCTCCTCAGCCATGATCGCCAGCGTGCCCATCACGTCATCAGCCTCAACCCCCGGCACCCGCAATATAGGAATGTCGAAAGCCTCCACCAATTGGTCGATAAGCGGAAACTGCGAAACCAAATCAGCTGGGGTTTCATCCCGATTCGCCTTGTATTCAGGGTACATCTCGTCCCGAAACGTTGGGCCTTTCGCATCAAAAACCATCACGATATGTGAAGGATCGTGCTCGCGCAGAATCTTGAGCAACAGTCGCGCAAATCCAAATACCGCGTTAACCGGACGTCCCGACGAATCGCGAAGATTACGAATCGCGAAATACGAACGGAAGGCATACGCCATGCCATCAATGACAAAAAGTTTTTTATCCATGAGCTCCCTGATTCACGGTTTCCATAATTTCCTGTGCCGCTCTGTCCGACGCACCCGGACCACCCAGCACGTCTCTAATTCGCGCGAGATCCGATAACATCGTATTGCGGCGTTCCGAGTCCTCTATCAACTCTAGCGCCGTCGGAATGATTACTGATGCCTTGGCTTCATCTTGAATGTATTCAGGAACGATATGCTTGCCAGCCAAAATATTCACCATCGCCACCGCATCAATTTTCACCAGCAACTTTGCCAGCCAATACGTGACGCGCTTAACCCGGTACAGGACGATCATGGGAACATTAAAGAGGGCCGTTTCCACCGTCGCGGTCCCCGAGGCAACCAGACAAAATTTCGCCTCACTGAGTATATCGTAGAACTGATCCCTTACAATTTCAAGTGAAAAATCACCCGCCATTTTTCGAATCTGCTCGGCACGGGCCTCATCCACGCAGGCCGTCACAAACCGCGCCTCCGGATGAGAGGCTTTGAGCGCCCGGCCAACCTCGAGCATCGTCGGGAATATGCGTTTTATCTCCTGTTCACGACTGCCCGGCATCAAACCAATCGTACACTCGCTCCTGAATGAATCATTCACCTCTGTCCGCGCAATCTGGTCAAAGAGCGGATGGCCCACATAGACACAATCCAGGCCGACGTTGTCGTAAAGCTCCTTTTCGAAGGGTAAAATCACCAGCATCTTGTCCAGCACTTCGGCCAAGGTGTGAATTCGCCCCTTTTTCCAGGCCCAAATTTGCGGGCTAATGTAATAAATGATCGGGATTCCAAGTTCCTTCACCACTTTGGCCAGGCGGATATTGAAACCGGGATAATCAATGAGCACCACGGCATCCGGTCGTTCATCACGTATCCGGGCAAGCGTATCGTTGAACAGTTGCCGGATAAAGCCAAACGATTTCACGACTTCAGCAAATCCCATAATGGCATGGCTCGCCAAATCAAAATGAAGCGTCATCCCTGCATTTTCCATCGCCCGTCCGCCAATGCCGGAACACTGCAGTTCCGGATTTTGCTTCAACAACGCACGTATCAAGTTGGAGCCGTGCGTGTCTCCCGAAGATTCGCCCGCTACGAAGAAAATGTGCTTCACGAATGATCCCGAATAAAATCCATAATGTCATGCGCCAGCTGCAGAGCCCTCAGACCGGCCTCGCCCGAAACGATTGGCGTCTCCCGAGAAGCCACGCACTCCAGGAAAGAAGTAATCTCCACTTTCAGAGGCTCCACACGCTCAATCTCCAACGGTTCTATCACAATCGCTTCCATCGGGGAGGCATCTTCCGCGAGTCCCTCCGTCTTCTTGCGATAGATCATCACCTCTTGTTCCGAATAATCCGTGGACACATAGGCGTTCTCTTCAAAGATGCGAATCTTGCGCATGCGTTCCAGCGAAATCCGGCTCGCCGTCAAATTCGCCACGCAACCAGACGCAAAACGAAGCCGCACATTTGCAATATCTTCTTGTTTCGACAAGACGGCAACGCCCACAGCATCAATGGAAACAATTTCTGAATCGTCCAGCGCCATAATTACATCGATGTCATGAATCATCAGATCAAGAATCACGCTGACATCGTCGCCGCGATTGGGGAAAGGGCTCATCCGGTGACACTCAATGAAGCGCGGAGCCTTAATCGCCTTGCGCAACCCCATCACTGCGCCATTGAAGCGTTCCACATGCCCCACCTGGAGCAGACAATCTTTTTCCTTGGCCAGTTCCACCATCGCACGAGCCTCGTCCAGCGTCGTGGCAATGGGCTTCTCCACCAGCACATCAATGTCGGCATAAAGTAATTTTACAACGACTTCATGATGGCCCACCGTCGGTACGGCAACCGAAACGGCCTGCACGCCAAGGGCGATCAGCGCCTCGATCGAGTCTACATAGGCCGTATTAAACTCTTCCGCGACCTTTTTGCCGTGGTCCTCGCGGGAATCACAAATTCCAACCAAATCAGCATGTTCGCTTTCCGAATACAGTCGCGCGTGGTGGTAGCCGAGATGGCCGACGCCCACGACTCCGATTTTGATGGGTGATGAACTCATAAGAAAGGTGGTGCTCCTGAATCGGAGAAATTATTTAATGATACCGCGGACAGACTTGCGCACGAAATCAACAAACAGATTTCGTTCATCACAATCTTCCACGGAATTTTCGATTTCCTGAAGTGCCTGCGTCGTGTTTAGTTTCGAACGATACATAATCTTGTAAATGCGCTTCACACAATCACGCTGCTCCTTCGTGAAGCCTCGACGCTGAAGTCCGACCGTGTTCGGCCCAAGACAGCGCGAAGGATTTCCCTCTACAATCATAAACGGCGGTGCATCTTTCACCACACGCGTCATGCCGCCCACAAACGCCATCGTCCCAACCACGGAAAACTGATGGACACCCGAAAGGCCTCCGATGATAACGTAATCCTGCACATCGACGTGTCCACTGAGACACACGCAATTGGCCATAATGATGTTGTCACCCAAATGGCAATCATGAGCAACGTGGGAGTTGGCCATAAAAAGGCAGGCATCGCCAATGGACGTCACCCGGTGATCATCGGAATCCTCTTCCATCGTGCTCGCACTGACAGACGTATGCTCTCGAAACTGATTATCATTGCCAATGATGGTCTGCCCAACAAGCGTTTCACCGTGTTTGAGATCCTGCGAAAGCACCCCTATCTGCGATCCGCTGTAAAACATGTTGCGCTCGCCGATTTGGGTATTCCCCTCAATCACACAATGCGGCCCAACCACCGTACCCTTGCCCAGCGTAACCTGCGGGCCGACGATGCTATAGGCTTGTACCTCGACATCATCCGCGAGGGTCGCGTCAGGGTGGACTATGGCCGTTTCATGGATATTCATTAAGGATAAAATGGTCCGGAGGTTAGTACTTGCAGGACTGGATGGCTAAAAAGTAGCATACCTGTTAACCAATTTCAACAGTGCGCCAAAAACCGGATGGTTTCTGGCATAGTCTTTGGGTATGATGACAGCGCATAAAGGGCAAATTTGAGGAAACCATTATGGCATTAGCTGTCTTTCGATACATGCTTGTCGCGTTTTTCGTAGTTGCAGGCATAAACCACTTTCGCGATCCCGATTTCTATCTGCGCATGATGCCGCCCTACATACCGGCTCACCGATTCATGATCGCCTTCAGCGGCATCAGCGAAATCGTGGCCGCCATACTGCTCGCCGTCCCCAGAACGTCCCGCGCGGGAGCCTGGTTCATCATCGCCCTCCTCGTCATATTCTTTACCGTGCACATCTACATGCTGCAAGAAACAAACGGTATATTTCAAGGCA
Organism: Candidatus Hydrogenedentota bacterium; assembly: GCA_046583315.1. Classification (GTDB taxonomy): domain Bacteria; phylum Hydrogenedentota; class Hydrogenedentia; order Hydrogenedentales; genus DTSJ01. The sequence goes on along the minus strand of JAYGCN010000049.1, from coordinate 18,796 downwards.
TCCCCACCATGGGCCTCGTCATTCGCATCATCATGCAATTCATCCTGATCGGCTGGGCATGGCTCTACACCCGTTCGCCCGAAGCAATAGCCGCCGCATCGGCGCCGAAAGTCGAAATTCCCGAACCCGAAGAAGTTTCCGACACCGACTAATCATTCACCGCAATCACAACCTTGCCGAAGTGGCTTCCGTTGGCGACGAATTCGATGGCATCACGAGCATCGGCGTAGGCGAAGGTTTTATCAACGACCGGTTTGATTTGGTGCGCCGTGAGCGCAGCGTTCAAGTCCTCGAAACATTTTCGCGGCCCGACAAATACACCCTGCACGCGGATGTCATTCATCAGTATCGAAGTCAGGTTCAATTGAGCTTGACCTCCGGAAAGTATGCCAACCAGACTCACGTGGCCGCCCATACGGGTCGATCGTAGCGAGTTGTCCAGCGTACCGACACCGCCCACTTCGACAACATGGTCCACGCCGCGTCCGCCCGTCAGCTTGCGAATCGCCTTCGCCCATTTTTCATCTTCTTTATAATTGACACCGTGGTCCGCGCCGAGTTCCTTGGCACGCGCGAGTTTCTCATCGCTACTCGAGGTAATGATCACCTTCGCACCCGCCATTTTTGCGAGCTGTAGAGTAAAGATCGATACGCCGCCCGTACCCAAGGCCAAAACGGTGTCACCCGGTTTCACGCTGCCATGACGAAAGAGGCAACTCCACGCGGTCACCGCCGCACACGGAAGCGTCGCGCCCTCTTCAAAGCTCAAATGGTCCGGCAGCTTCACAACACCCTCTTCACTCAACGCGACCAGTTCCGTCAGCATGCCGTCCAGCGGCGAACCCATCGAAGTACCTGAAACCGTCTCCGGCGTCGGCGTACCATCCGGCCAGCCCTGGAAAAAGCAGTTTGCCACGCGGTCACCCACCTCAAAGCGCGTCACGCCTTCGCCCACCGCCACAACTTCACCAGCGCCATCCGAAAATGGAATCAAAGGCAAGGGTTGACGCGGATTGTAATGCCCACGAACCATCAAAATATCCCTAAAATTGATGGAAACCGCCTTCACCTTAATGAGCACCTGGCCTGGCCCAGCCGTCGGATCGGGCCGTTCTGTCTGATTAAGATTCTCAAGTCCAAAGGCTTCTTGTATTTCATAGCAGTTCATGGCGATGTCCTTATGCGCGTATCGGTTAATGGAAACGACCAGTATATAAAAGAAAGGTGGGGGCGTACCACCTCGGCGACAACACCAAACCGAACTCGAAAAACCATAATTTGTTGACGCGACGGCGCAAGATTATCGAGAGCAAATCACTTCTAACCAGGAGACAAAATTTTTCAGGATTTACACTGTATTTTTCCGGGTAAGAGTGGTATAGTACCGCCGCTATGACAATGCCTAAGTCGTACGAAATAGCACGTTCTCAAAGTGGGGACGAAATTTCGAGCGTTTTTAAGTTTGTGAGGCACTCGACATCTTCGGGGGAAGATCGGGGCAATCGCGCAAAACGCACGATGAGAGAAGCACTGAACAGATGGCAAACCAATGAACTCGCCGGTGGTGGGAACCACTCAATGTTGGTCGAAGCAGAGGGCAGCACCCGGAGCTCGACGGCACTGACGATGCAGGGAAACCTGCTCGACGAACGATTGGATGTTGCACACCGTTGCTCTGAGACGCAGCCCTTATGAGCAACGCGTTGGTTCAGAAAAATGCTTCCCGTCCCCACTTTATTTTTCCTTCCCCGGATCGCCACGCATGAGACCCGAACTTTCGCGCACGTTCCTTGCCGCTTGTTTTATTTTCATTAGTCTTTCCGCCCAGGCGCTGACCCACACCGAAACCATCAACGATTTGACGATAACGGTTTATGCACCCGACTGGATTTGGCAGAAGAGCGCCGTAAACATTCTGATCACGATAGAGAATTCCGGATCGACGGAAGAGTCCGTGCACCTCGCCTTAACCCCCCCCGATTTGCACGTCGATCACTTCACGATCGACCCCGGCATCATCCAAGGAACCACGCTTGTGATCCCAGCCGACGATTCACTTCGCCACGCATTCACCAATATCATCGCGCTCGGTCATGTTGAAAGACAGGTCTACGATTTTTCGATCACGGCAACGACTGATGACCAGTCCGTTACCGTTTCCTACCCACTGACAACCATCCGCGGCCCAGTCGTAAATACCGCAAAATGGGCCATGATGTTGCCCGCGATAATTTGCGCCGCATGGTGTCTCGTCTTCATTGTTGCCCTACGTCGTTTCGCGACACCGGGTGCCTGGAAGGTTCCGTCCCAACTCGAGTTCACCGACACCGACCCGGACGAGTGCGCATGAGCGATGTCACCAACACCAAACCGTGGAGCCTGAAAGCCGCCCCGCTTGGATTTCGCGGATTTTTCGCCGTGGGTGCAGGCTCCGTCATCGCATCCTTCTATATCGGCACGGGAGACGTGTCCATCGCCACCTCCATGGGCGCCGAATACGGATTCAGCCTCTGGTGGACCTATCTCGTGCTCGGCATCGCTGGCTGGGCCCTGGTCGATATGTCTGTGCGTTACTACTTGCGCTTCGGCAAATCGCCCATGTCCATCTTCAAAGACGTTCACCCCGCCTTCTCCATCTACATGTTCCTGTCCATCGTCGTGTGCTCACTGTTCGGCTCCTACTCCCAATGGAACGCCTGTGCCATGGTCTTCGCCGGACTCTTCCCCGGATTGCCCATCGAAGTTGGCGGCGCGATCGCGTCTACGACAGGCCTCATCTTTCTACTAACCGGTGCCTACAAAAGCATCGAACGCGTTTTCGTCTTCGGACTCGTCGCGCTCATCATTTGTTTCTTCGCGTCCGCTTTTATGGTTGGAATCCCCTGGGGAGAAGCAGGACGTGGATTGATTCCGAATTCCCCCGAAGGCAACTGGACGCCCCTGTTCATGTCCAACGCCGGCAGCATGATCAACGCCTGGCTCATCCTCATTTATCCCTACACCATGATCGAACGAAAATGGTTCTCAAACGATCTACAAGGAAAGGTAAATATCCACTACCGCGCGCGACTCGACTACACCTGGGGAATTCTCGCCGCAGGAATCGTCGCCCTACCCTTGATGGCTGCAGCCAACGCCATCGCGCGCCCCTTCGGCATCGTACCGCGCAACTATATGGATCTATCTATTTTGTTAGAACCCTTAGCCGGTCCCGCAAGCACGTGGCTGTTCTTGGCCGGACTCTTCCTCGCCGCATGGACCGCTGGTGTTGGCTGGTGGCTCGGAGGGTGTTACGCACTCATGGACATCTTCAATCTGCCCATCAAACTCGACAGCAAACCCGTCAAAGTCTGCCTCGTACTCTTCTGGTTCCCCTCCACGATGCTCCTGCTCCTGCACATCAACCCCGTCTACCAAATCCTCATCTTCTCCGCATTCCTCGCCGTCGTATTCCCCGTCATCGGCATCGTCCTGCTCTGGCGCGTCACCCGACCCGACATGGGCTACTTCGGCTGGAGCCCCACTTCCCCCAAAGGCATCGCCATCATCGTGGCGGACGTTTTCGCCGTAGGGTTAAGTATCTACATCGGCTGGGTGCGAGTCGGGGCGTTGTTCTAATCCAGAATGACCAACGCTCTGTGAGGATACGAAGTATCCTTTGGTCTTTCTTTTCTTTCTTCCCTCAGAAAGAAAAGAAGGGCGCTACCCAAATTGCTTCTGCAAGAAAGCCAGATCCAGTTCTGGATACACGGGATAGCGGTCGAGTAGAGTTTTTACCTTCGCTTGGGCCTGGGTCTGGGCGGCTTCATCGAGTACGAAGTTCGCTTTGCTTGGTTTTCCGGCGTTTGGACCGGAGGCGATGACACCTACGGAGGTATTACTGAGGATTAGCTTGAAAATAGAGGCGATTTCTTTCATGTCTTCCGCATTCATACCTAGCGTGGTGACTGCGGGCGTTCCGATGCGCAGCCCACTCGTCGAAATCGCACCATTCGGATCAAAGGGGATCGTATTCTTGTTTAGCGTGACGTTGCAGGCGATCATGGCACCTGCCGCCTGCCGTCCCGTGATGCCGAACGACCGCACATCGATGAGCATCAAGTGATTCTCTGTGCCACCCGAGACCACGTCCATGCCTTCCGCCGTACACGCTTCCGCAAGGGCCTGGCAATTATCAACGATGTGCTGCGCATACGCCTTAAACTCCGGCCGGTTCGCTTCCGTAAACGCGACACCTTTCGCCGCCATAACGTGGGGGAGAGGACCACCGATCACCAGCGGGCATCCCTTGTCCACGAACTCAGCAAACTCTTTTTTGCACAACACGATGCCGCCACGCGGTCCGCGCAATGTCTTGTGCGTGGTCGACGTCACCACATCAGCATGCGCAATCGGATCAAAGTCTCCCTCAAACACGCCACCCGCAACCAATCCAGCGAAATGCGCCATATCCACCATAAATACCGCGCCCACGCCATGCGCAATCTCCGCCATGCGTTTGAAATCTATCCGGCGTGGATACGCGCTATATCCCGCCACCAGTACCAGCGGTTTCACTTCCTTGGCCCGCGCTTCGATTTCATCGTAATCCAGCAGGTGCGTCGATTCACTCACGCTATAATTGTGCGCCTCAAACATTTTTGCCGACACATTGAAGCGGTACCCGTGCGTGAGATGGCCACCGGAGGCTAAATCCATGCCCAGCAGCCGCTGATTACCCAGTTTTTCACGCACGCTCTGCCATTCTTCTTCCGTCAATCCCGCGGCGGATTTCTTCCCGAACTCAGCCACAGCCGGTGCTTCAATTTTGGCAGTCAGAATCGCCCAATACGCGATCATATTCGCGTCCGCACCCGAATGTGGCTGCACATAGGCATGTTCTGCGCCAAACAATTTGCACGCCTGCTCACACGCATACGATTCGATGCCGTCAATGTTGTCACAACCCTCGTAAAACCGATTCTCCGGGTAACCTTCCGCATACTTGTCCGTTAACAGGTTGCCCATCGCCAGTTGCGTCGCCAAACTGCAGTAGTTCTCGCTCGCGATCAGCTTGAGATTTTTACGCTGATCCGCCAATTCATTCACAATGGATTTCGCCATCGCCGGGGCCGTCGTTGCTACCTGAGTGAGGTTCGCCACATAACCGAGCATACCCGGCTCAATGGAGTCTGTTTGTGTGTCGGCCAAATACTGCTGAATCGCGTTCATAAAGTCGCCTTTATAGGGTTTACAGGCAAGACGCCCGTGTCCAATTGTTCACCCGAAATCGTCCCCCGGAACCGTACCATGAGTAGCCCGGTCGCCCGGAAAGCGCATAGTATGCCCCGAACCGTATGCGAAAATAAAGCCCTGTGTTGCAACAAGCTCTAAATCGCGGACTTTAACTTGTAAATAGGTCCCAATTGTGACAAAGTAAAGACGTAGAATGCGGATTTTCACACGAATTGAGAGGGAATTCCGCCGATCCTTTGTTGTTGTTGGGAGTAACTTATGCCAGACGCGCCTAAATCTTCGTTACGCATCTATTGCGTGTGCGGCCAAAAGATGAAGGTTAAGTCCAGCATGTACGGTCTGCCCGGAAAGTGTATCGCCTGTCGCCAGAAGATTCGCCTGCCCCGTCTGGACGAACTTGAAGAAGGCATTACCGAGATTTACCTCAAAGATCACCCGCATCTGCTGCGCAAGGTAAAAAAGAAACGCAATATCGAAAAAGAAACGCGCGATGGCCAGAGTGCACTCGACGCGGTCACCCCGACGAAGAAGCCACCCAAAAAAACCTCCAAAGACGAACCCACTCCAGTGACCGAGCTGGATATTGCCGATGCCTCCGACCTGTCTCACGAAGATGTGGGCGGCTCATTGCCTCTCGATGAACTCGAATCCCTACGAAGACTCACGAGTATTCAGCTCATTCTGCAGCGCAAGCGATCCTCACTAAAAAAAGAAAAATCCAAAGACGATACCCTTATCGCGGAGACCGAAGGCCATCTAATCCGTCTCAAGAAAATGCGCGACGAATTTAGCGAGCAGATGCGCCAGCGTCTCATGGAAGTGGCCATCGAGCTGGCCAACACCCACGATAAAATTTCCAGAACACAAATCACCGCACGCGTAGGGGAAGAGCCCTTCGAGGTTTTCCAGGAAGCGATCCATCGACTGCGCAGCCGACGTGAACGCCTTGAACGGCGCCAGATCAATATACGCGGTTGGCTCGCCACCACCTCACCCTATACCACCGGCGGCCTGATGGACGTTGCCATCGCGGACATTCCGGACGAGGGTTTCACCTTCAACATTCCAAGCTATGTCCAGGACGATGCCGTTCTGCTCAACAGTCCCGGAGATGCCCTGAAGCGCGCATTCGGAAATCGTTCCAAGGCCGAAAAAGAAGCCATCGAAATCAAGAAACTTCGAAGCAACTCCGAAGGGTCCGATTCACGCACGCTAACCGATGCCTACGAAACCAACCGCGCCCAACGCAAGATTGCCCGCGCGCAGGTCGTCTTCTATCAGCAACGACTCGAACAGTTGGCCAAGGATTATCGCAGCGATTGCGATACGCTGGAGGCCTGTATGGAGGCCGCCCGCGACCGTATGGGCGTGAACCAGATATCGCGCACCGAATACGATCGATTGGAACAAAACGCCCGACGCACCAAGGCCGACCTGCTCAAAGGCATCGCGCTGGCAAAACGCTACGCGCACGCCAATGCCTTCGAAGACGTACCCGAATCCAAAGGCACATTTCTGAATCGTCTGGGACCAAGCGGAAGGCGTGATTCGCACAGCCAAACCACGATCATGCTCCTGCGCATTGCCGCGGCACTCTGGATATTCAGCATATTTCTGCCCGTCGTCGGCAACACCTCCATTATCGGCGCGTTTACCAGTTTCAGTAGTTCCGGAAGCGTCGCCGGCGCGGTTCTGATGCTTCCAATTCTTGCCGCACTGATTACGCTCGGCCTTACCTTCCTCGTGAATCCGATCGCCCGCAGTTTCAGCGTGCTTACGATTTGGTCCATCACCGCACTGCTCATGGCATTTCTCATCAACGAAGCACATTTCAGTCTTGACTTAATGGCGAATCGTTTTCGATCCGGCGGAGTATGGATTGCGCGCCCCGGCATCGTCGTGCTCATGGTCGCCAATCTTCTCACGCTCATCGGCGCCGGTCTATCACTCAAAGGGAAAGCGACCACCTTCCGCGTCGCCGGTGGCACAATCATCGCCGTCACGCTCGTGTTGCTCGTCTGGATAGCCACGAATGGCAGAGGCTCGTATGTCCCTGCGCCCGCCATCGAGTTGATGACCGATTCCACCTCAGACGCAACAGGTCGCCAATCCGGCGTACTTCGCATTGCCAATTCAGGAAATCGTGTGCTTCATTTGGTGTCACGCCGAACCGATGCGCGCAACGCGTATCTCTACGGCATCGAAAAGAAAATTGGTGCCCAGTCCTACAGCGAAGTATCCCCCACCGGAGACCAGCTAGGATATGATTCCACCTACCCATACCTATCCGTCGTACCCGGCGGATACGCCGATATAGAGTTTGATTTACCACCGGGTGACTATCGCATGGTTCTTATGCCCAGAGACGCCCCCGGTCTTCTGGAACGAACCTTCTCCGTAGACTATCCCCGATCCGATGTCATCGCCCAGCCGGACGACGACGGTTCCGCGATTGTCCACGTGAATCCAGAAAGTCCCTTACCCACACAGCCGGCTGTCGTCGAACGGGAAGAAACGATGCCAGAGCCAGAGCCCGTGCTGCCACTGCAGGAAACACCAGCCGTGCAGCTGGCAGGCGTGATGATAGGCCCCGATCAACAACCACGATTCTCCATAGTTTTGACGCTCGACCCCGAGCAAGCGGGTACCAAGATAACGATGCCTATGCAGGAAATTATTCACGACGGCTGGTCCATCACCGAGTACAATCGTTCACAGAATGCGATCACCCTACAGAAAGAAAAGACCCTTCTTGTCTTACGCCGTGGAGAAAAAATCGTACTGCGCGAAAAATAATCACCAATACCATTGGAAAAAACATTAACTGCGTTTACGGCGTTTCGAACGATTCTTCTCGATTTTCTCTGAAACACCTTCCAGCTCCGGATCAAGACGCCGAGCGCGCTCCCATTCGGCAACGGCCTTGTCCGTATCTCCACTGAGCAAATAAGCATCACCCAGATGATCGCGTAAGACGGCATCATCCGAATTCATTGCACGAATAGCCCGTTTGATGTACTCCACCGCCTTATCGCCCTTGCCTTGACGAAAATACACCCAACCCAAACTGTCCAAATAGAAACCATTCTCCGGGTCGTTCAACAAAGCCCGTTCAATCAGCTCCTCCGCTTCCTTCAACCGCAAATCCTCATCCGCAAGAAGATAACCCAGAAAATTCAAGACATCTGGATCGTTCGGATCATGCTCCAGCGTTTTGCGTAACTCCTCTTCCGCCTCCTTCGCATGATCAAGCGATTCATGCACACTCGCCAGATAATAATGAGTCCACTTGTCCGAGCCGTATTCTTCGAGCACCGCATTAAACGTCGACAAGGCTTCTTCGTGTCGATCCGCATACAAATACGCGCGACCCATCACCGTCAGCAGCACACGCGAACGATGACCGTCCTTCAATAACAATTGAATACGATCAGCGAGAAAGCCGCCCGCCTCTTCAGAGCCATACCGCGAAAGCAGACCGCCCAAATACACGTTGCATTCAAAGTCCAGGTCGCCTTCCACAGAGTCCAGTGAGCGCGCGATGGAGTCATTCGGTTCCCCCTTCTCACGACGCGCCATCATCTGCAACACCGTGCCCAGCAATGGCGCATCGTTCGGTGCCGAAGCAATAAAATTCGCTTCCACATCGGGATCATGAAGATACACATAGCTGCGCTGAATATGATGCCCCACATCCACATTCGCGCTCTCGATAATCTCCGTCAGGATTGCATACGCCCGATCATAACGCCCTTTTCGCGCTTGAACACTCGCGAGATTCTCCAAACTCGGCGCATGCCCATTATTGTCCCGCAAAAACGCGACAAAGGTCTGTTCGGCCAAATCCCACAATTCCATATCCATGTAAATGACACCGAGAATGTAGCGAGCCGGAGCCAGTTTCGGGTCCAGTTCGACCGCCCGCTCCAGCGATCGACGGGCGCCCTCTGCATCATTCATTTCCATCAAATTGACACCCAGACGATAGTGCAGAAGAGGGGAGTCAGGCGTACGCTTCAGCATCGCTTCGTAGACTGTAACCGCACCGACAAGATCATTCGAATCCTCTTCGATCTCCACCAATGCTTCATAAGCGTTCGTGCTGTCCGGGTCCAGTTCTATCGCCTTTTCGAACATGGCCGTCGATTTATCCACCTCGCCCAACTGCGAATAAATGCGCCCAAGCCAAATGTGCAACGTGACGCTCTCAGGCTCCACCTTTAGTGCGCGCTCAGCCATCGTGGCTGCGTTCTTGTAATCACCCTCGCGATAATAGAAAGCCAACAAGCGCAACTGAAGCGTCGTAGAATCCTCGTCAAGGTCGGCCGCGTCTCGCAAGTCGCTAATGGCCATATCAAAATCGCCGCGGCGCAGGTGCACCAGCGACATCAGATACTTATTGATCGCCTCCGCTTGATCACGCGTTTCAGCGCTACTCTTACGGACAACCTCCAATTCACCGGTCTGCGCAGTAGAAGGCGTCGAAGCGCAACCACTAAAAAGTGTAGCGCCCATGAGCAAAGGTAAAAAAAATCTCATCGATATCAATCCCCTGAATTTCGTTATAACAGCGCAGCCGTCGAGACCGCATTGGCGATGGGCGCGAAAGATTTTCGATGTTCGGCACACGGACCGTATTGCGCGATGGCCTCAAGATGTACCTTCGTGCCATAGCCCTTATGCCGGGCAAAACCATATTCAGGATAGCGCCCATCCAGCTCAATCATGAGCCGATCCCGCGTTACCTTGGCAACAATACTGGCCGCCGCGATCGATTGCGAACGTTGATCACCCTTCACAATACGCTTATGCGGAATGACACAACCCGGAATGGCGAAACCATCCACCAGCAAAAACTCCGGAATCGGGTCAAGCGCCTCGGTCGCCTCCAACATTGCACGATAGTTCGCCTGTTGGATACCCAGTTTATCCACGTCACCCGCCGAAACAATCGATACACCGACCGCATGCTCGCCGGACTGAATCTCGTCATACAGGCGATCACGTTTCTTCTCGGTCAGTTTCTTCGAGTCATCCACGCCCGCAATCGGATGGGCCAGCATCACAGCGCCCGCAACGACTGGTCCCGCGAGTGGCCCACGCCCCGCTTCATCGATACCGGCAATATGCCTAAGGCCGGAATGGGAAGCTTCCAGTTCGAACTCGCTCAGTTCGATGCCGGGGTGATCCTTCCAAGCGTATGGGACAAACGTGCTCATCGCCGCTCCAATCATGCCAAAAAAAAGTGGACGAAACCGAGGTTTCGTCCACTGAGCATAGCATGTTTGTTTGGGCGATTGCCCCTTTGGTACCGGAGATTCTACTCAGCCGATTCCGTCGTTTCCACCGTTTCCGTGGCTTCGGATTCCGTAGCCGATGCTTCTTCCTCAACCGGAGCGGGTGCCGGGGTATCCGCAACCGGAGCCGCCACGCCGCCAAAGCCTTTTTGTTTCACGCGGGCAGCCTTACCGGAACGCTCACGCAGATAATGCAACTTCGCGCGACGTACTTTACCTTCGCGGATCACTTCGACCTTCGCGACACGAGGCGAATGCAACGGGAATACACGCTCCACGCCCTCATTGTACGAAACGCGACGTACGGTGAAGTTACCGTGTGCGCTCTCACCGTTCTTGCGCGCGATCACGACACCTTCAAATATCTGGATGCGTTCTTTGTCACCTTCCACAATGCGGAAATGCACCTTAACCGTGTCTCCCACATTAAACTTTGGGATATCGCTACGGATTTGGCTCTTATCGATTTCAGCTATAATGTTGCTCACGACTCTGTCTCCTCGATCAGGATTGGATTATCGGTTTCTATGAACCGGATTCTTTATCTATTTCATTCAGTAGCGCTCGGTCTTCCTCGCTACACTGTTCCAACAAATCGGGACGACGCGCACGCGTCACCCGTAATGCTTCTTTACGCCGATACCGTTCAATGTGCGCGTGATTTCCATCCCGCAACACCTCCGGCACCAGCACGTCTCTAAATTCCGGCGGACGCGTATACTGCGGCGCGCCCAAAAGGCCATCGTAAAACGAATCGCTCGCAACCGATTCGAAATCACCAATGACGCCCGGTAACATCCGACTCAGCGCATCGATGATGACCATCGCGGGGAACTCTCCGCCGCTCAGCACATAATCACCGATGGACAACTCGTCCGTACACAAACCCTCACTGATGCGTTCATCAAAGCCTTCGTAACGTCCGCAAATCAGGACCAGGTCATCGGCATCAGCCAATTCCTTCACGATGTCCTGCGTCAAACGACGTCCCCTGGGGGACAAGGCAATGACTCGACTCAGCGAGTTCTTCTCTCTTAAACTTTCAACTGCCGCGAACACTGGTTCGCACTTCATCACCATTCCAGGACCGCCACCATACGGCGCGTCATCCACAGTCCGATGCACATCCCCGGTAAAATCCCTGGGATTCGTATACTCAATACCAATGATGCCCTTGTCGATCGCCTTGCCGAGCAGACCCGCCGCCATGGCTTCGCTAAACATCTCAGGAAACAGAGTCACAACATCAATTCTCATGCCTGCACTCCATCGTCATCCAGCGGCACATCCGGCATCAATCGAACGTCATTTGCATTCCAGTCAACCGAATCAACCACTTCTGGAACAATCGGCAACAAGACGACCGCGCCGCTTTTGAGCGTTATCTCCATCATGCCGTTCGCACGCGTTTCAAAACCCGCTTTAACCGTGCCGACTTTTGTTCCATCAGCATCAATCACCGACAAACCCGAAAGTTCATCGCTGTCATACTTTTCAGTATCGCGCCTAAACGACTCATCCGATGTTACCACCGAGCATTTCTTCAACTGTGCAATGGTATCCCTTGGGACACCCGGTACCACCTTGACGATAACGCCATCGTTCGACTTCTTGATAGAAGCCACGCGACACTTTATCGCCGTACCGTCCTTCTTTATACATTCCAAAACCTGCAACGAAAGCGCGTATACGACATAGCTTCGGGCCATCTCAATGCGTAACGTCCGGTTGCCCGCACTTGCGCTCGTGATGATGCCAATGCGTGTTTGACTACCCATCGGCCTCGTTACCTGTTTCGGTTTTATTCGATAATATCCAGCGACACGCGAACATTGCTTTTCGCCGCCGCAGAGCCGATAAGCGTGCGAACGGCTTTCGCCACACGACCATTCTTGCCGATGACGCGACCCATATCCTCCGGGTTCACACGCAGCTCAAATACCTGACCATCTTCGCCATCGATCACACGAACCTGTACGTCATCCGGGTGCTCAACAAGCTTCTTCGAAATCAATTCAATTAATTCTTTCATGTTTCTCTCTCAATCCTGGCACATCCGACCCATTAAAGGCCCGCGTGCCACGAGGTGTGCGCTACTTATTCCGCAGCGACTTCTTCTTTCTTGCCGTCACGTTCCGCAGCAAATTTGGCCATAATGCCTTTTTTCGACAGAAGACTACGGGCCGTCGCCGAAGGCTGAGCGCCTTTGCGCAACCAATTCAATGCTGCTTCTTCATTGATTTCCGTCTTGGGTTCCGGGCGTGCACAAGGGTGGTAATAGCCGACTTCTTCGATAACGCGTCCTGTGGCTTTCGCGCGTGAATCCACAACGATTACGCGGTAATACGGTTCGTGTGTGCGACCGCCTCGTTTCAAACGAATTGCTGTTGCCATGATTGTTTTCCGTTCCTTTTATCGTACTGCTTCAGGGTTGTGGCGAACGTCTACGCGCATTACATGCCTGGCATCCCGCCAAATGGGACTCCGCCTCGCATGCCGCGCTTCTTGCCGCCTTTCATCATCATTTTCATTAACTTGCGGGACTTGTCAAAGTCCTTCAATAGTCGATTTACATCCTGCACCCGCGTACCACTACCATTGGCAATGCGTCTGCGGCGACTACCATTTATAATTTTCGGTTTGCGTCGTTCCTTCAAGGTCATCGAGCGAATAATCGCCTCAATATGTTTCATATCGTCGTCGTTTATCTCAACGCCCTTGCCGGCCAACTGGTTCATACCCGGTATCTTCTTCATGATGTCTCCAATGGAGCCCATCTTCTTTATCTGTTGCATCTGGCCCAGGAAATCCTCCAGATTGAAGGTCGCCTTCTTGACCTTTTCCTGAAGCTTGATCGCCTCGTCCTGGTCGATCACTTCTTGCGCTTTTTCCACCAGCGAAACGATGTCGCCCATGCCCAGAATCTGATCCGCCATACGGCTCGGATGAAACGGATCCAATGCATCAAGCTGCTCACCCGTACCCACGAACTTAACCGGGCATCCAGTGACCTCGATCAAACTGATCGCCGCACCGCCACGTCCATCACCATCCATCTGGGTGAGAATCACACCCGAAAGCGATAAGGCATCGTTGAACTGCTTCGCGGAATTCACCGCATCCTGACCCGTCGTCGCATTGGCCACAAACAAAATCTCGTCCGGCGAAACCGCCTTCTCGATCTTGCGAACCTCAGCCATCATCTGGTCATCGACATGCAAACGACCCGCCGTATCCAAAATGATGACGTCGCAACCACGCATCTGCGCTTCGCCTTTCGACATCACGCAGGTGTCAACCGGGTTGGCATTCTCGCCCAGACTAAAGCATTCAACTTCCGCCTGCTTCGCGACAATTTCCAACTGCTGGATAGCCGCAGGACGATACACGTCCGCACCCACCAGCAACGGCTTCTTGCCTTTCTTCTTCAAATGTAGCGCCAACTTACCAGCGGTCGTCGTTTTACCCTGTCCCTGCAAACCCACCATCATAATTACCGTGGGCGGCTTTGAGGCCATTTCGAGCGGCGCATTCGCACCACCCATCAGGGTCATCAATTCATCATGAACAATCTTCACAATCTGCTGGCCGGGATTGACGCTCTCAATCACTTTCTGACCAAGCGCCGCAACTTCCACATCAGCGATGAACTTCTTGACGACCTTATAGTTTACGTCGGCTTCCAGGAGCGCCTTGCGAATCTCCTGAAGGCTGTCCTTCATATTCTTTTCAGACAGGCGACCCTGACCGCGAATATTCTTAAAAACAGCGTCTAATCTATTGCTCAGTGATTCAAACACGGTGTCTTCCCGGACGTATCTCGCCTGTAAAACACACGCGACTACCGCCAGAAGGCACAAATCACCCTCAGGCAAGTCCCGTAATATAGCATATAAACCCTTGGTCGTTCAATCCTTATACCCTCTTCGTAAACGACGCGAAATGCCCAAGAGCAGCTCTTTTTCAGGCCTCTGGAAAGCGCTCCGCCGTCTGCTCAAGATCGATTCGGAGCGCATTCGTCAAAAACGAGATTCCGTGATAATTCCCAGCGATCGAGATCATTTCCAATATTTGGCGCTCAGTCCAATCCGCTGCAAGTAATTCCCACAATTCGTCCGAAATGGTCGAAGTATCATGCAATTCGTCCGCAAATCGTATAAGAATCGACTCCCGCTCGCTCCAAACAGGGTCATCCCAACCCGACATCACCGTCGCCCTAATCTTTTCCTCGCTAATGCCAAGAGGACGCGCGAAGGCGTTCACATGCACGCCCCACTCATATTCGGAGCCACAGCGCGCGCAGGTACGATTCAAAATCAACTCACGATCCACTCGGTCAAGCTCGCCTTTATACAACAATACGCCGCCCAACGCCATCTGGTATTGAAATAGCTCGGGATGTTTTGCCTTCGTTTTGAAAATATTCAACGGCTCCATACCCTGTGGCATGATTTTGTCGAAGGCTTGCTGAATGGCCTCATCGTAGGGTGCTTCCAGTGGTTTCATTCTCGGTGTACTCATGGTGATTCTCCTTTGTTCAGGGTTGAAAACAGATTTCAAATGCGGTACGCTACTAAAAACGTAGCACCAGTATACCGCTACTAAATCCGTAGCGAAAGGAAAATTTACATGGCCAATCCAAAACCAGGCTCCCCCGTTCGAGGCTCCACTACCGGAAGGCCCATCATGGCCCTGCTCGATTTACTCGGAAGACGCTGGAGCCTGCGCATCCTCTGGGAACTAAGAAGCGAGCCTCTCACGTTCCGGGAACTGCGCGATGCTTGCGAAAATATGTCCCCAAGCGTGCTGAATCAGCGGGTCGACGAGCTACGTGCGGCAGGAATCCTCGAGAATTCTGACCATGGTTATGCGCTGACCACGGAAGGCCTCGATCTAATGGAAAGCCTGACACCACTTCACTTTTGGGCCGAAAAGTGGTCGAATCGGCGATAATCCATTTTTCAGAAAATCGTCATGTTTTTCCGAATCCCGTGAATATTTCTTCAATTCAACGGTACTACTCTATACAATGATAACCATGGAGATAAATGAGAAAAGCTTGATTGAGAAGGCACAAGCCGGTGATCGGACCGCCTTTGGCAGACTCGTAACAGCCTATCAACGCAGGGCCTACGCCGTTGCCTATGGATTTGTAGGCAATCGGGAGGATGCCTTGGAAATGGCACAGGATTCATTCGTGAAAGCCTATAAAGCCATAAAACGATTCGACTTACGCATGCCATTTTATCCGTGGCTCTACAGAATCGTCAAAAACACCTGCCTCAATCACATCAAGAAAAGAAACCGACGCGGCGAATCTTCCCTGGACAAGATGATGGCTTCCGGGCGTGATTTCCCGTCCAACCGTAGAGGACCAGATGCCAAAGCCATAATCGTCGAATTACGCGGCGCCATTCGAGACGCGCTGGAGAAAATCAGCGACCAGCATCGGGAGATCATCCTGTTGCGCCACATACACGAAAAATCTTACGCGGAAATTGCCGAATGCCTGGAAATTCCTCACGGAACGGTAATGTCACGTTTGCATGGAGCACGTAAGAGTCTACGAAAAGTCATGGAGGTCGCACATGCAGAGGTGGTCTGAATATGAGTGAGACATGTGACGAAATTCGGGACCTCATGTCGGGGTACCTGGACGACGAACTGAGTGACGCGCAAACGCAGATCATGCAGGCGCACCTGGACGGGTGCGCCGTGTGTCGTCAAGAGCTAGACGAAATGACGCAGCTCGTTGCGGCATCATCAGAGTTAGGCTTTGAGCTGCCCCCCGAAGAAGTGTGGGATGATTTTCTGGGCCAAGTCTACGCCCGCATGGAGCGACGTTTCGGATGGTTACTCATCTGGCTCGGTTGCGCAGGATTGATTGGTGTCGGACTCTATACGATGCTCATTACGCAGTGGGAATCATCGATTGCCAAGATTGCGACAGAAATCGTGCTCGTCGGCTTGGCCGTCGTATTCGCTTCCGTCGCGCGTCAACGCTGGGTGATTCGAAAAACAGATCGATACAGTAACGATATCCATCATTAAATCAATTCTAGAAACGACAAATCGGGAAAGGGTATGAAGTGATCGTTGTTACCTCACCAAATATCGTCGGAAAAGAAATCATCGAAACCATCGGGCTGGTTCGGGGAACCACTGTTCGCGCTCGACATTTGGGAAAAGACATAATGGCCCTGTTCCGAAATATTGTCGGCGGCGAAGTGCATGAGTACACAAAAATGCTCGCCGAATCCCGCGAGCACGCCTTGGATCGCATGTGTGATCATGCCAGGGGACTCGGTGCCGATGCCATCGTCGATGCTCGATTCAGCACCTCCAACATCGCCAACGGTGCAGCAGAAGTGCTTGTCTACGGCACGGCCGTTCGGCTCAGGGAAAACTCCACCTCCTGACGAGAAAATTCTTGACAGATCTGGGAATAGATCGGACAATACTTGTCAAAGGAGATCTCCGGGGGAATGGCATTACAACGTAAGTATCGTAGAATCAAGATGGGTGTCCCGGAATGCATAGGCCTGGGATTGCTGTTTTCCTGCATGGCTATTGCCGTTTTAACGTATTCTGAGTTCGATCAGATGAATTGGACCCGCACCACAGCGCAAGTGGTTGGCGTTCAGGTTGCCGAACCCATGCGGATGCAGTATTCGCCTATCAGTGCCGGAAATAACGGTGTGAACGTTCTGTATCGATTCAACATCGGGTCCGGGCGGGTCTCCGGTTTATGGCGCGGGAATTGGGTCAACACACCAATTCTGAATCGTTATCGACCGGACCTCGTCCAAGGGGCCTCATCGCTCACCAAAATTGATCCCGCAAATCCAGCCCTTCCCAGATATGAATTCCCGTCCGCCGGCTTCCACCCCGGATTGGGTGCATCCGAATACAGTCGCACCACACGCGGCGAAGACTTTGACGGAGTGGTCTCCCAACGCCGTAAATCGCTCAGCGAAACATCTTCAATAAAGCTCGTTACCGAAGAGGACGATGGGGCGAAGGGGGCAATGCCCTACAAAAGCGCACATCGCTCGCAGAAAGCCGTGACGCTGAATATTCGCTACAATCCACTCGATCCAGACAGCAGTGCCTTGGATTATCCCGGATTCAATCTGCATCTTCAGACCGTTATTCTGGATCTCGTGATGCTGCTCATCTTGATTCGCTTTTTCACGCGAACCTATCCACGCATGAAACTGCGCGGCTACTAATACGAGAAATATCTATCTGACAAAGGAGCGTTTTCCATGTTGTTACCCCCGCGACTTCCAGCAGTTCTCGTGATCACGACAATGTCGTTGCTTGTGATTCCAACACCAAACGCCGCTTCCGCCGATGTCGGAGAAATTTTAGACTCCCATTTCGAGGCGGTGGGCGGTCTTGACAAGCTCTCGGAGATCAAAACCGTTCAACGTACCGCTGATTTGCAGCTCACTGGCGACTACGGCACGATGCTCGGGAAGGGAACAGAAGCGACGGTCATTGGCGAAAAATCATTCGATTCCATGGATTTTGGGCCCTTCGAGCAGTCGACTATCTGGAATGGCGTCGAAGGGTGGAATATTAATTCCGCCGACGGGACGACCCAACTATCGGGTGTCGACCTCGATGGCGCGAAATCTGCCGTATACGTCGATCCCCTTCAGTCAGCGTATAAACAGGGCGGGAAGGCCGCATTCGTTCAGAAAGAAGACGAGACCTACGATGGTACAGAATGTTTCGTACTCAGTATTGTTGGAACCGAGACCGCATACTACATCGACAAAGCATCGCATCTGTTGGTCGGATTCAAGACCCCAACGGACGATCCCGATTTCGGAGAAACGATGTTGGTCATTCAATATTCCAACTATGTCGAGTACGGCGGCGTTAAATTCCCCGATTCGACGAGCGTCGACATTGGGCAAGGCGCGGTGCATATCGAATACACGTATACGAAAACGGAACTCGACCTTCGTCTGGACGAAAAAATATTCGACAAGCCCTAAATGTTGAACGGCAAGGTAACGAGTACATCAAATCACTTTTGTTCACACGATTCGTTTAAATCGGTTTCCACCATTGAACCATCGTCTGACGAGCTCCACCAATTACAACGCCTATCACCCCACAGCACCCTATGGAAACTTCCAAACCTAATCTTCTTCAGGATAGTTCACTTCCAGATGCAACTCATCCAGATGACCCGGCAGCGGTTCGTTCGGCGCGTTCATCAGCAAATCCTGCGCCTTCTGGTTCATCGG